>CACIUF010000005.1 GCA_902589765.1 uncultured Pelagibacteraceae bacterium | reverse complement strand
ATCCAAAAATTGCAGATATTAAAGAAGAAATAAAACAAGATGTTAAAATTGATGTCAAAGAAAAACCAACTATAAGTCAAACAAAAAAAAATGAAGCGAAAACATTTAAAGAAGAAAGCTATTCTAATTTAAAAGATAAAAAAAATTATGAGATAACAAAATATAAGCCAAGAAAAAGTTTATCATTTGCTAAATTACTTTCGTATTTAATTGTACTTTTGATAACTTTTGTTGCTTTATTGGTTATCATAGATACTTTTAGTGCGTATTTATATCAATTATTCCCTTCGCTTGAAGTTGTTATATTTAATCTTTTTGAGATATTGAAAGATATTAAATTATTTATTAAAGACTTAGTTTAATCATGATTAATTACTTATCTAAACCTTTTAAATGGTTTTTTAAACTTGAAGCAGCTAGCGGTTTAATTTTATTATTTGCGGCTATAATTGCATTAGTAATCAGCAACTCTAATTTATCTGATTTATATTTTTCAACTTTAAATAAATACCTATTTATAGGTATTAACAACTTTGGTTTAAAATTATCTGTTTTACATTGGATTAATGACGCCTTAATGGCAATATTTTTTTTCTTTGTCACTTTAGAAATAAAAAGAGAATTTTTACAAGGAGAACTCTCAAATATAAAACAAGCTTTACTTCCAATAATTGCTGCTGTAGGTGGCATGTTAGTTCCTGCATTATTTTATGTATTTATAAACTTTGGTGACAGCGAAACTATGAATGGATGGGCCATTCCCTCTGCTACTGACATTGCTTTCTCACTTGGTGTATTATCTCTATTAGGAAAGAGAGTGCCGTTATCTCTAAAAGTTTTTTTAACCGCTTTAGCAATTATTGATGACTTAGGCGCGATTGTTATCATTGCTTTATTTTATTCAGGTGATTTGAGTATTAAATACTTAACGCTTATGCTGTTAGCTTTTATTGTCCTGTTAGTAATAAATAAATTTAATATAAAAAAATTTTTACCTTACTTGATTGTAGGTATATTTCTGTGGGACTTTACACATAATTCAGGTATTCACGCTACTATTGCTGGAGTTTTATTAGCCATGACCATACCTCACCGAAAGAAAGAAAAAGATTTTTCTTTGTTAATCAAAGTTGAACATGCAATAAGTCCTTACGTGGCTTTTGGTATTATGCCTTTATTTGCTTTTGCTAATGCAGGAGTATCTCTTGAGGGCTTATCTTTTAGTTCTTTATTAGACAAAGTGCCACTCGGAATTTTATTAGGATTATTTGTAGGTAAACAATTAGGTGTCTTTGTATTTTCATATGTAGCTATTAAAACAAAAATTGCTCAAATGCCTAATAATTCAAATTGGTATAACTTTTATGGCGTAGGTGTTCTAACTGGTATTGGTTTCACAATGAGTCTTTTTGTTGGAAATTTAGCTTTTATTGAGAATATGCAATATATGGATGGTGTAAAAATAGGAGTACTAACTGGGTCACTTTTATCCACTTTATTTGGTTACTTCTTAATACTACTTACTCCTAATAAATGACAAAAAAATTTATATTAGGTTTTACAATTATAATGTTTTTTTTTAAAAGTTCAGCTATCGCAAATTATGAAAAAACTTTTTTTGATCTAAATATTGAGAGCATATCGGGCGATATAATAAATTTTAGTGATTTCAAAAATAATGTAGTATTAGTAGTAAATACGGCAAGCTATTGTGGATTTACAAATCAATATGAAGAACTTCAAATTCTTTGGGACAAATATAAAAGTAAGGGTTTAGTTGTTCTTGCTGTCCCGTCAAATTCATTTAATCAAGAGAAAAATAAAAACTCAGAAGTTAAAGAATTTTGTGAAGTAAATTTTAATATCACCTTTCCACTTTCAGCTATTACTGAGGTAAAAGGAAATAATGCACATGAGTTATTTAAATGGGCTAAAACTAATCATGGTAGCTCAGCAGTACCAAAGTGGAATTTTCATAAGATTTTAATAAACAAAGAAGGAAAAATTGAGGATACATTTTCCTCTTTCACTAAGCCATTATCAAATAAGATAATTAATAAAATAAAGAGTATTTTATAAATTTAGAGTAAGCCCATCGAAAGCAGGTATTGTGTTTTTTGGTAAAATCTTCATGAGAACTTTATAATCTAATACTGGAGATAAATTGGTTAAAATAGCTTTTTTAGGTTTGAACTTTCTAATCATAGAAAGAGAGGTCTCTAAATTAAAATGTGATGGATGGTAATTATACCAAAGGCAATCTATGACTAAAAACTTCAAATTTTTGAAATATCTAAAATCTTTAGTATAAATTTTACTTACATCGCTTATATAAGCCAATTTCTTATCAATTATAAAGCAATTAGATGTAACTTTTCCGTGTTCAACTTTAATAGATTTAACAGAAATTTTTTTCTTATTATTAGATGTAAAAAAAGTTTTTGGTAATTTATGCAATTTTAAAGTAGCAGGATACTCTCTAGTGTAACTTTTGAATATATATGAAAAACTATTTTTTAAATATTTAGAAGTAAATGGATCAGCATATACATCAATTTGATTTTTGCTGCTTATATAAAATGATCTTAGATCATTTATTCCATGTGTTTGATCACCATGCATGTGTGAAAAAAGCACTTTATCTATTTTTTTAATCTTATGTCTTAATAATTGTTGACGTAAATCAGGTGAAGTATCAATCAATATATTTTGATTAGAGGTTTTTAATAGTGCAGAACATCGTGTTCTATAATTCTTCTTGATTTTAGGATCACAATTACCAAAAAAGCCATCTGGTCTTGGTACACCCATTGAACTACCACAACCAAGTATTATAAACTTCATATAATTTTAATTAAAAAAAAGATTATTAAAATTATTAGTGGTAATTTTGATAAGTTCAGATTTTTCAATGCCCTTTATTTCTGCAAGTTTGGCTGCAGTAAAATCTATAAATGATGGTTCATTTTTTTTTCCTCGATTTGGCACTGGAGCTAAAAAAGGACTATCTGTTTCAATGAGAATTCTATCTAATGGAAGAGACTTAAATGTATTCTGAAGATCAACAGAATTTTTAAAAGTGATAATACCACTTGCAGAAAAATAAGAATTAAATTTTAAAAGCTTTTCTGCAAATTTTTGAGATCCTGTGAAACAATGCATCAAAATTTTTAACTTCTCATCTTTATATTCATTTAATACTTCGTAAGTTTTTTCTTCAGCATTTCTTGAATGAATAATTAATGGTATATTTGCTTCTAATGCAGCTTTAATGTGTATTTTAAAACTTTCTATTTGTTTATCTCTATCTGAATTATCATAATAAAAATCAAGACCAGTTTCCCCTACACCAATAATTTTTTTATTTTCATTTAAATTTTTTGTAAAAAATTCTGAGTTGACATTATTTTTATCTGCTTCATGCGGGTGAATTCCAATTGTACCAAATATAATTTCATCTTTATTTACAATGTCTTTAACTCTGGAAAAGCTTTCAATAGATGTTGAGATTGTTAATAATTTTTTAACACCAATTTTTTTTGATCGTTGTATAACATTTTTTAGATCACTAAATAATGGCTCATGATCAAGATGACAATGTGAATCAATCATTTTCTTTTTCTATTTTGTTAAATAATATATCAATTTTATTAATAGCACTTCCTTTTTTTAAAAATTCATTATTTCCAATTGACTGAAAAATTACATCTTTTTCTTCAAGATTGAAAATTTTAAGTGCTTTAAGAGATGATTGCGGAATAATTGGATATAATAAAAAAGTTACTTTTCTAACAATTTCAAGAGTTGTATAAACTATTGTATTTAACCTAATTTTATCATCTTTTTTTTTCCACGGCTCCTGGTCATTAAAATATTTATTGGCTTCAAATAATCGATTTACAATATAATCAATATAATAGTTAATATTTTGATTATCTATTTCCGATCTCAACTTATCTAAATTCTGATTATATTCATCTAAAATTTTTATATCATCATTTTCAAATTTAATTTTTTCTGGCACCTTGCTATCACAATTTTTAATAACAAATGCAGATACACGTTGACATAAATTACCAAAATTATTGGCTAAATCACTATTAATACAATCCTCTAATCTTTCTTGAGAAATATTACCATCATTTCCAAATGAAACTTCTTTTATTAAATAATATCTCAAAGGATCCAGTCCATATTGTTTTATAATTTCTAATGGATCTAATATATTTCCTTTTGATTTAGACATTTTTTCCTCATTGGATAATATCCATCCATGTCCGTAAACTTTTTTTGGAGGAGTAATTTTGGCGGCCAATAAGAACGCAGGCCAATATATTGCATGAAATCTTAATATATCTTTTCCAATCAAGTGAACAGATGCTGGCCAAAATTTTTTATATAATTCATCATCTTTATTGGGATAATTTAAAGCACTAATATAATTAGTGAGAGCATCTAACCACACATATATTATGTGTTCATTATCATTCGGAACTTTAATACCCCAAGAAAAACTTTTTCTACTCACTGATAAATCTTTTAATCCACTTTTAACAAAACTTATGACTTCATTTTTTCTAGACGCTGGAGAAATAAAATCAGGATTTTTTTCATAAAATTCTAATAACGGCTTTTCCCACTTAGATAATCTAAAAAAATAAGATTCCTCATCAACCCATTCAACAGGAGATTTGGATGATATGGCCACTTTTTTATTATCAAGATCTTCAATCTCATCCTCATTGTAGAACGCCTCATCCGATACTGAATACCAACCAGAATATTTTGATAAATAAATGTCATCATTTTTTTTTAATTCTTCCCACAAATATTGAACAGATTTTTTGTGTCGAGATTCAGTAGTTCTTATAAAATCATTATTTGTTAAATTAAGAGTTTTTGATAAATTCTTGAATGTTTTGCTAATTTCATCGCAGAACGCTAGAGGTTCAACCCCTTTTTTTTCAGCAGCTCTTTGAATTTTTAAACCATGCTCATCAGTTCCAGTCAGAAAATAAACTTTATAACCATCTATTCTTTTAAACCTGGCAAAAAAATCAGCAATAATACTTGAATAAGCATGTCCCATATGTGGTTTGGCTGAGGGATAATAAATTGGTGTTGTAATATAATAATTTTTATCCATTTAAAAGCTTTGAATTTATTTCTAAAAATAAAGATTCATCATCTAAATTGAATTTCTTTAAATCATTTATTCTTTTCAAAAAATAATTGTAAATATCTGAATTTGAAACTGAAATATCTTTTATCAGAAATAATTCAAGTATATTGTAAACAAATGTTTTAGATTGTTTATCATCCTTGTAAATATTTTCACTTATCAATTTTAATAAAAAATCTTTTAAATTTATTTCTTTTAAATTAATTTTTTTTTCTTCAGAAAATTTTAAAAGATTATAAATTTCTCCAGGAGTGGAATAATAATTTAATAAATCTTTATTTATGAGGTTATCGATATCATTATCAAAAAGAAGTGAACAAATTTCATTAATCTTATCATTTTCTAAGGATATATTGAAATTAATACAACGAGATAGAAGTGTTGGAATTATTTTCTTATTACTATTAATTAAAATAAAAAATATATTCTCATTAGGTTCCTCTAACGTTTTTAACAGGGCATTTACTGAATTTAAATTCAAATATTCAATATTATCAATTAAAACAAATCTTGGCTTATTATTGAAAGAAGACTTATTGAGTTGAATTATTAATTCTCTAATTTGTTCTATATCTATGTTTTTTTTATCAAGATTAATGTCTATTAAATTGAAATTTGGACAAGAACCATTTTGGATTAACTTAAATGAGCGATTATCTAAATTTATTTTAAATTCAGCTAAATCATAAGGCATTTCTTCATCTTTTGATAAAACAAAATTAATTAAATGATAAGCGAGAGTACACTTACCAATACCTTTTTGACCGGTTAATAAAATCTTTGATGGTAATCTTTTTTGATCAAATAATTCAGCAAAAAATGAAAGGTTATCCTGTAATCCATAAAGATTTGTTTGGCTGTTAGGATATAAATTCATTTTAATAATTTTTCAATTTTGTCAATTATGATTTTTTTATTTAATTCTATTGGAAGATTTGAATTAATTATTTTATATTTTTTTTTATTTTTTGATATTCTTAAAAAACCGTTTTGTACTTTTTTATAAAATTTATCTTTGAATGTATCGTAACGATTAAGTTTTTTTCGTTGTTTTAATCTTTTTTGCATATTGTTTATGTTAACAATACTTAAAAATGTAAAATCTACTTTAAATGATTTTAAAATATGATTATTAATCTTTTTAATAATATCTAAATTTACACCCATTCCAAAATGTTGATAGGCAATGGTAGAGTCGGTAAACCTATCAAGTAAAATTATCTTTTTTCTAAAATTTTTTTTCAAATTGTCCATATTTTCACTTCTGGCCGCTAAATAAAGTAATAAATCGGTTTTTTTTTTAAAATTAGATTTCTTATCTAAAATTAATTTTCTTATTTTTTCTGAGTTCTTATTTCCTCCAGGTTCTCTTACCTTTATATAAGGTATTTTTTTTCTTTTTAAATATTTAGAAACATTATCAATATGAAAAGTTTTTCCACTACCTTCGATACCCTCAAAGGCTATAACAACTTTTTTAGACATCACCCCAAATCAAATAATTTAAGGATTTCATTAATCTTGAAAAAATATTTACTTTGTTCACTTGCTCTTTTGCCAAAAGATCATATTCATCAATTAATTCATCATCATAAATAATCCTTAATTTTGCTAAAACTTGATCTTTACTAATTGGAGCTTCCACAGGTCCCTCATATAACATTTTAACTTTTAACAATCTTTTCTTACCTTTTTTAATAATTTTATAGATATCTTCTTTGGTATAAACTTTAACAAAATCTTTTTTTCCTAACCAAACATCAACACTATCAAAATCTTCTCCCGATTTATTTATTTCTACTAAATCAAAATTCGTTAAACCATATGTCAATAGTTTTGAGCTCTCTCTAGATCTAGAATTTTTAGTTTCGAAACCACTAGCTACTGCAATTAGCCTTCTACCTTTTCTTTCTAATGATGATGCTAAAGAATATTTTTCCACTGCTAGATATCCAGTTTTAATTCCATCTGCACCTATATTTTTATATAGAAGTGGATTTCTATTTCCTTGAGTAATTGGATCACCACCAGTTCTATCCCATGTAAATTCTTTTTCACTGAACCATTCATAATATTCTGGATAGTTTTTAATTAAATAATGAGACATTATCATTATATCTTTTACTGTTGAATAATTGTCAGGATCATTAATTCCAGATGAGTTAGCAAAATTTGTATTGCTCATACCAATTTCTTGTGCTTTAGAAGTCATCATAATAGCAAATTCCTCTTCTGTACCTGCTATCCCTTCAGCTAATGCAACACAAGCGTCGTTTCCTGAGGCAACAATAATACCTCTAAGTAAATTTTCTACACTTACCTCATCATTAACCATAACAAACATTGAAGAATATCCAGAAGTTGATAGACGCCAAGCTTTCTCTGAAATAATAAATTTTTCATCTAAAGTTAAATCGCCTGATTTAATTAAATCAAAAGCAATAATGGAGGTCATTATTTTTGTCATTGAAGCAGGATAAATTGATCTATCTGGTTCTTTTTCGTATAAAATTTCACCCGACAAAAAATCTTGTAAAATTGCTGTTCTTGCTTTTATCTCAATATTAGAATGTGCACTATTGGAAATAAAAAAAGTTATAAGAATTGTAATTAGAAAATTTTTAAACATTTTTTAGCACTTCTAAGTTTTCGAAATTAAGAGATTTTAACTTCTCAAATGACTCTTTCAAACTTTTTATATCATTAAAAGGACCTATTAATACTCTAAATTTAGTTTGAGATAATTTTTTTATCTTAGAGTTTTTTATAGAAGTTTCATCTTTGATTCTTGAAATCATCATTTTGGCAGTAGATTTATAGTAAAAATCAGCAATCTTTATTGAGTAAGAAAATTTTTCTATAGTTGTTTTTTTTTCTTTTTTCTTAGTTTTGCTTAAATCATTAATTTGAATACCATCAATTGGCGCCTTTTCTGCAACGTTTTTTTCTTCATCGAAAGTTTTACTTTTTTTTGCAATAAAAGTAGAATTTCTAGATATTAACGCTATTTCTAATAAGGGTTCATTGAAATCAAGATCTAAATCTTCAGCAATTCTTCTAGATATAACAGAATTGTAAAAATCTGAAAATTTTTGGTTATTAGATTTTACTTCTGCAATTAAAGACTTTCCATTTTTTGGATTTGTAATCTTAACAGCAGATTTTCTTTTAAGTGATTTGTGATGAATCATTAATGATCTATCATCTAATTTTTTAATTTTTTTTACATTTTCGTCAAAAATTAAAGCAAAGCCACTATTACTATATTTTTTCTCTATTTTTGTTTCAATCTTATTTGGCTTATTTGGTAATTGTTCACAACCTATTAAAAATATTGATAAGAAAAATATTAATAAAATTTTATAATTCATTTTTAAATTTATCTTTTAAGGTACAAACAGCTAAAGCAAATCTTAGAGATCTATTCCATTGGAGAATTATTTCGTAGTTATCAAATACAATATATGCGGGATTTAAAGTATCTGCACCAGGAATAATATCTTTGTCTGGAGTGATTATTGCAACATTATAATTTGATTTTAAAAAGCTTATATCATCATAATTATCAATATATTTCTTGAAAAATCCTAATTTTTTTTTATTTTGGAGTTTTTTTGCAGAAACATTCAAATATTTTTTTGGAATATCTTCTTTAAGATCTATTCTATAAAAACAAGGTGAGTCTTTTTTCCAACCAATTTTTTTAAGATAATTAGCTGCTGAAGCATAAGCATCATGAGAATTTTTTAAATCAATATAATTATCAGTATTAAAATCAATTGCGTGGTTTTTTATGGTTGAGGGCATGAATTGAAAAAAACCAAATGCACCTGCCCATGAACCATACAATGATTTATAATCTATCTGATTTTCATCAATTAATTTCAATAAGATTAAAAGCTCTTTAGTAAAAAATTCAGATCTTCTTTTATCATAACTTAAAGTTGCTAGTGAAGAAAGGATATCCATTTTTCCAACATAAGTTCCATAATTTGTTTCAATGCCCATCAATGACAATAGAAGTTCCTTCTCAATTTTAAACTTATTTTCAACAATATTAATCAAATCTTTATTATTTAAATAGAAGTCGATACCTTTATCTAATTTTTTTGTTGAAGTTCTCTTTAATATATAAGTTTTGGTGTCTTCATAAAATTCAGGCTGGTATCTGTCATATTTTATAACATTTGCTAAGAACTTAGTATCTGTCATTACCAGATCAAAAGTTTTCTCAGAAATATTATTTGCTAAAGCTCTTTGTTTGAAATCTTTTTTCCACTTTTCAAAATCTGTATTCTCATTTGCAAATAAGTTGGAATTTAAAAAAAATAGAATTAAAAAAAAAATTTTAATTTTTTTCATATAAGTCATTTAAATATATAATTACAGCAATCCAAATAATAATAAAACTTAGAAATTTAACTAATGAAAAATCCTCTCCATAATAAAAATAACCTAAAATGAACTGTAATGTTGGCGTTATATAAAATATCATTCCGGTAGGTCCTAATCCAATTAACTCAACCCCTCTTACGTAAAGAAACAAAGGAATCACAGTCATCGGACCAGCTAAAAGTAAATATAGACTTAATCCTGGATTACTTAAGTTGAAGTCGTTTAGACCATTATTTGCAATTATATAAAATGCAATTAAAGCAAAAGGGAAAATATATAAACTTTCAATTAGCAACCCAATATCGGTATCAATTTCAATTTTTTTTCGAACTAAATTATAAAAGGCCCAACTAAAAGCTACAATGAGACCGACCCATGGTAATGATTTAAGATTAAAAAAAATTAAAATTAATATTGAGACAAAAACTAGAATAATTGAAAAAATCCTTTTTCTGTTTAGTTCCTCTTTAAAAAAAATATACCCCAAAAGAACACTAATTATTGGCATTATAAAATAACCAAAACTAGCATCAATAATCCTTTCTGATGCAACAGCATATATCCATATAGACCAATTAACAAAAATTAAAAAACCAGACAAAAATAATGCAATTAATTTTTTTTTATCTTTTACTTCTTTCAAAAAAATTTTCCATTTAGACAGAAATGTTGTGGTTAAAATTAACATTATTGCTGTCCACAGACATCTGTGAACAACTAATTCAGTATGACCAATAAAAGAAACTGACTCAAAATATATGACTCCAATAAATCCCCACCAAAAAGAACCTAAAGAAGTTAATATTAAACCTTTGTTAAAATCATTTTTCATACTAATTAAATGAATAAAATATCATGAGTAATTAGACTATTTTATTGTTGAATTAAATATTTTTAATTATAAAAGCTTCTACACGGAGAGATGGCTGAGCGGTTGAAAGCACCGGTCTTGAAAACCGGCAAAGGGGCAACTCTTTCCTGGGTTCGAATCCCAGTCTCTCCGCCATATAATTGTTAATATTTAAAATTTTTAAATAAATTATTAATTTTGTTATCTTCAAATTCAATATTGGTTTTTAAACCATTATAAAAATTGTAAAGATTATTATCATCTATTTCTAAGAATTTTATTAATTCATTTAAATCTTCAACATTTAATTGATCTATATATTTATTAGTGAATGCTCCTAAAAGTTTATCCATTTCTTTTGTACCGCGATAATTTGATCTGTATATAATTTTTTTTTTTATTTGTTCTATATCAGCGGTCATATTAAGAATATAATATTAGTTTATGGATATTAAAAGAAATTATGAATATTTATTATCTGACCTAAAATCTATAAAAGGTGTTGGTTTAAAAACATCAAATTTATTAAAAAGAAAAAAAATTAATAGTATTTTTGATCTGTTATGGAAATTACCAAAATCTTATACAGATCGAAGTTTATCTTCGAAAATTAAAGATTTAAAAATAGATGAAATACAAACTATAACTATAATTCCTCAAAAATATTCATTTCCAAGAGTAAGAAACTTACCAAATCGTGTTTTATGCAAAGATGAAACTGGTGAAATAGATTGTGTTTTTTTTAATAGTTACGAAGGATATATAAGAAAAATATTACCTATTGGAAAAGAAGTAACAATTAGTGGTAAAATTAAATACTTTCGAAATAAATATCAATTAACAAATCCTAAATATATTTCAGAAGACTCATCTATAATAAAACAAAAGCATAATACCTATTCATTAACTGAGGGAATTAGTGAAAAGGTTTATAATAAAATAATATTCCAAATTATTAAAAATTTACCTCATATTGATGAGTGGCACTCAAAAGATATATTAAAAAATTTTGGTAATATTGGTTGGAATGACTCAATCAAAAAATTACACGATCCAGAAAACATTGGTAAATTCAAAGAAAATTTCTATCAAAGACTTGCTTTTGATGAAATTTTTTCAACTTTTTTAGTTAATTCAGAAATTAGAAAAAAGATCAAAAAAATAAAAAAAACAAAGAAAAAATTCGATATTAAAAAACAAGGTGAAATAATATCAAAATTAGATTTTTCCTTAACTAACGATCAAACTAAAACATTAAATGAGATTAACAAAGATTTGTGCTCAGATAACAAGATGTTCAGATTACTTCAGGGTGATGTTGGTAGTGGTAAAACAATTGTAGCGTTATTATCTGCATTCAATACCATCAGTTCTGATTTTCAAGCAGCAGTAATGGCTCCTACAGAAATATTAGCAAGACAGCATTTTTTATTAGCAAAAAAAATATATCCAAAAAATATTAAAATAGAATTACTTTCTGGAAAATCATCATACAAGGATAAAAAAAAAATTTTAAATAAACTTATTGAAAAAGAAATTGATATTATTTTTGGAACACATGCCTTATTTCAAAAAAAAGTAGAATTCAAAAAACTAGGTTTAATAATAATTGATGAACAACACAAATTTGGAGTTAGTCAGAGAAAAAAATTATCTGATAAAGCTGGGAAAGATTGTGATGTTCTTTTAATGACAGCAACACCAATTCCACGTACTTTAACAATGACTATTTATGGAGATATGGATCTTTCAATTATACGAGAAAAACCTAATAACCGAAAACCTGTAAAAACTTATAGTAAAATTGAAAGTAAGATTGAGGATGTAATTAAATTCATCAAGAAAGAAATACAACTTGGAAATCAAATTTTTTGGGTATGCCCTCTTATAGAAGAGTCAAAAAAAATTGATCATTCTTCAGCGATTAAAAAGTCTGAATATCTAAAAAAAATTTTTCCAAATGAGGTTTATTTACTCCATGGAAAAACAACCATTGAGGAAAAAGAGGAAATCTTAAACAAATTTTTAAGAAATGAATTTAAAATATTAGTTTCTACTACTATCATTGAAGTTGGTATAGATTTTCCTAATGCAAATGTAATTATAATAGAAAATGCAAATAAGTTTGGTTTATCTCAATTACATCAACTTAGAGGTAGAGTTGGAAGAGGCAACAAAGAGTCTTCATGTGTATTAATGTTTAAGTCAAATCTAAGTGAAAATGCAAAAAAAAGAATTAATATATTAAAAGACTCTAATGATGGATTTAAAATATCTGAAGAGGATATGAAATTAAGAGGTTTTGGAGATATTCTTGGTTTTAAACAAAGTGGAATAAAAAACTTTAAATTGGCAGATCCAATACATAATCATAATCTTTTTATTTTAGCTGAAAAAGAAATTAAAAGAATTGAAAATGAAAAAGAGGATATAGGGAGATTTAAACCATTAATAAAATTATATGATCGTGCAGATATAATTAACGATATAGCTTAATTCTTACCTGTGGATGTTCCTGCAGAAACAATAAATTTGGATGCCTCTTCAAATGTCATATTCAGATATATAACTTCATCTATAGGAAACATTAGTAAAAAACCACTTGTAGGATTTGGTGTAGTTGGAACAAATACGTTTATTAATTTTTTATTTGTTTTTTCAGCCATTTCACCTTTATTTTCTTTTGTTGCAAATCCAACAGCCCAAACACCTTTTCTTGGGTATTCCACTAAAACAACACTTTTTTTATCATTGTCATCTTTATTAGAAAATGTCTCGGTCATTTGTACTATTGCCGAATAAATAGTCCTTAAAACAGGAATTCTTTTAAATAGATCATCAATAAGTTTTAGAATTCGTTTACCTAAAAAGGATAATGATAATCCCCCAACAATTGTTATAAATGCTAAAGAAATAATTATTTCTATTCCCGGTATTGCAAAAGGTAAGTAGTTATTTGGATTTATATTTTCTGGAATTATTTTAGAAGAAATTCCTATTAAAATTTTACTTAAATATAAAGTAAAACCAATAGGAATTAATACCACTACACCCGTTATAAAATAATTTCTTAGAATAAGAGTAAGTGATCGTTTTTTTTTATTCTTTTTCATAAAATTTATTTAAAACTAGAGTAAACTACAAAAGAAATCGCAATAATAAATAAAAATACTAATATTTTATTATTTAGATTCATTTTAAAATATATTATCAATGATAATTAAAAATGGATAGAAGAAAATTCTTAACTTATGTTGGTTGTACTTGTTGTAGTTTAGCTCTGAATTCATGTGCTACTGCACCAATCACTGATCGAAAACAATTAAAGCTAATCCCTGAAGCTAAATTAAATGCTCAGGCAGCCCAAATTTTTGAAAAAATTAAGGAAAAAGAAAAATTAATAACAGGACCAAAACTTAATCAAATTAAAGAAATTGGCAAAAGAATGGAAAATTCTATTGGAGAATATTTTTATCAATCAAAACTTGATGATCCGACAGTTGGTTTTGATTGGGAATATATATTAATCGATAAAAAAAATATGAGAAATGCATTTTGTATGCCAGGAGGTAAAATAGCAGTTTTTTCAGGCATATTAGAAGTAACCAAAAATACTGATGGCTTAGCTGCTGTCATGGGTCATGAAATTGCACATGCAGTAGCAAAACACTCCGTAGAACGAGCGAGCAGAGGTGTTGTTTTAAACGTAGGGACAAATGTTATTGATATATTATCTGGTGGAAAATTATCTCAAGTAAATAGAACAACAGGTATGAATACTATTGGTATGGTCTCTCAACTAGGTATAATGAACCCTTTCAATAGAAAGCAAGAAACCGAAGCTGACTATTTGGGTATGATTTTTGCCTCTTTGTCTGGTTACGATATAAGAGAAACGCCAAAAATTTGGGAAAGAATGAAAAAATTTAGTAAGGGAAAAAAACAATCTGAATTTCTTAGCACACACCCCTCACCTGACAATCGAATTAAAAAAATAAACGAGTGGACAAATAGTATAATTTTGGATTACCCACCAATTAAAATATAAGTATTAATTGATGGTGAGCCGTGATGGACTCGAACCATCGACCCATTCCTTAAAAGGGAATTGCTCTACCAACTGAGCTAACGGCCCAAAATTTACTTCGTATATACATATTTATTTTAATATTTCAAATAGGAATTGATGAGACATATAGTTTCTTTATCACAACTTATCTATGTATTTATCATGAAATTCATTAAAAGTGCCTTTTTGAATATTTTTTCTTATTTCGCTCATTAATTCTTGATAAAAGTTGATATTATTTAACGTTAAAAGCATCGACCCTAAAATTTCATTAGTATTGAATAAATGATTCAAATAATTTTTTGAATATTTGTTTAAATTTAAATTTTTACACTTTTCATCAAGAGGTGAATTGTCATTTTGATATTTATTATTTTTAATATTTATTCTTCCATTCCATGTAAAAGCCAGACCTGTTCTCCCTGATCTAGTCGGCATTACACAATCAAACATGTCTATTCCTCTTTTAACTGCACCTAAAATATCAGAAGGTGTGCCTACACCCATTAAATAATGTGGTTTATTTTCTGGAAGATTTTCCTTAATGTCATCCAAAACTTTAAACATTTCCTCTTGTGTTTCACCAACTGCAAGACCACCAATGGCATATCCATCAAAATTTAGATTTAACAAACCTTTTAAAGACAAAAGTCTCAAATCTTTAAAAAGGCCTCCTTGAACTATGCCAAAAAGAGCTTTATGAGGATTTTTTCCAAAGGCTTTTTTGGATCTATCAGCCCAATATAATGATAGTTCCATTGATTTTTTAATCAGTTCATAGTCATCCGTTTTCTTTGGACATTCATCCATGATCATTACAATATCTGAGTTCAAGCCAAGTTGAATTTTTATACTTTCTTCAGGGCTCAAATAAAATTTTTTTCCATCAACATGAGAGTTAAAAATTGCACCTTTTTCTCGGTCTATTTTATTTAATTTTGAAAGAGACATTACCTGAAAACCACCTGAGTCAGTAAGTATTGGTAAATCACAATTCATAAAGGAGTGTAATCCGCCAGCATTTTCAATTCGTTCAACTCCTGGACGGATCATTAAATGATATGTATTAGCTAAAATTATATCTGAGCCAGTTTTTTTAATATCGTCAATCGTACAAGCTTTTACAGTTGCCTGAGTTCCAACTGGCATAAAAGAAGGAGTTCTAATAATACCTCTATGCGTTTCTATAATTCCTTCTCTTGCATAGCCATCTTTGTTCAATAATTTAAAGGCAAATTCTTTTAATGCCATTAAATATTATAATGATTTAAAACTAATTATTTTATCTGGATCTGTGACGGCACCATTATTGTTTTCATCACCACGTTTAATTTTATCAACAAATTCCATTCCTTCAATCACTTTTCCAAAAACTGTATATTGGTTATCTAGAAAAGGAGCAGGTTTAAAACAAATGAAAAATTGGCTATTTGCACTATTTGGATCTTGTGATCTAGCCATAGACAAAGTTCCTCTATCATGAGGTAAATTATTAAATTCTTGTTTTAGGTCTGGTAAATCTGATCCTCCCATTCCTGCCATTCTTAAACTAAAATCACTTGATGATGAATTTCCAAATTTTACATCACCAGTTTGTGCCATGAAACCATCAATAACTCTGTGAAAAACAACATTATCATATTTACCGCTATTGGCTAAATCTTTAATTCTTTTAACATGATTAGGTGCTACATCCTCAAATAATTCAATTTTAACATCTCCATCTTTAAGTTTCAAAATCATAATATTCTCCTCTGACATTACATGGTTTATGGTTAAAAAAAAGAAAATAAATATATTTATTAAAATTTTACTCATATTTTCTTTTTAGTAATTTAATTGTACTTTTGGTAGTAAATTTTTTGATATCACCTTTTAAATTTACTATTTCTTTAACAAATCTAGATGAAATAATCTGATTTTCAACATCAGACATTAAAAAAAGAGTTTCAATATTTTTATTTAATTTTCTATTCATCCCTGCTAGTTGAAATTCATATTCAAAATCTGAAACTGCTCTTAATCCTCTTAAAATAATATTTGATTTATATTTTTTGCATAATTCAGTGGTTAAAGAGCTAAAAGAAATTACGACAACTTTTTTTTTGTTCAGTTTCAAATCATAAAATAAAGCTTTTTTTACAATTTCAATTCGTTCATCAGAATCGAATAAATAATCCTTATTTTCAACGTTAGATACTGCAACAACAATCTTATCAAAAAGTTTTAAACCTTTTTTAATAACATCAATATGGCCAAACGTAATTGGATCAAATGTTCCAGGATAGATTGCAACTTTATTCATTAAACTAAGTTATCATCTATTTTATCAGCTGAAACAACTTTTTCTTCTCCAGTTAATTTAATAATTCTAACACCCTGAGTATTTCTACCAGCAGTTCTAATTTCTTTTACCGCTACACGTATTACTCTTCCTTTGTTAGTCGATATAAGTATTTCATCACCATCATATACGGGAAAAGAAGATGAGATATTACCATTTCTTGGTGAATTTATAATTCCAATAATTCCCTTCCCACCTCTATTAGTTACTCTATATTCTGTATGACTAGTTTTTTTACCAAAACCATTTTCTGTAATTGATAATATGAACTTTTCTTTAGCTTTTAATTCTGATTGCTCATCTTTTGATTTATTCCCATTTTTTTTTGATTTATCATTATCTATAATTGAAAGAGAGACAATTTGATCGTTTGGAGACAAAACAATTCCTTTAATCCCTTTAGAAGATCTACCCTTAAAAACTCTCAATTTTTTAGATTCAAAACGTATGCATTTTCCTAATTTGGTACTTAAAATTATATCTTGATCATCCTTGCAAATTTTAACTCCCACAATTTTATCATTATTATCTAATTTCATTGCAATTTTTCCAGATGTATTGATTGAAGAAAAATCCTCTAAACTATTTTTTCTGATTTTCCCTTGAGCAGTAGCAAATACAATTTGATAATTTTTCATTTCAGATTCATTATCGGGAAAAGGCATAATAGAACTTATTGATTGATGGTTTTTTAGTGGAAGAATATTAAACAACGATTTTCCCTTAGAAACTGAAGATCCTTCAGGTATTTTCCATGCTTTTATTCTATAAACTAAACCTTCTGTAGAGAAAAACAAAACTGAGGTATGTGTATTGACTGATAGAGTTTGGATTACAGAATCTTCGTTTCTAGTAGTCATGCCAGTTTTTCCTTTACCTCCTCTTTTTTGTGTCTTAACACTATTCAAAGATCCACGTTTGATGTAACCCTGCAATGTAACTGTAATCAATACAGATTGTTTTTGAATGGTTTCTTCTATATCGTAATTTAATACAGCATCAATTATTTTAGTTCTTCGTGGTGATGAATATTTATCTTTAATATTCTTTAACTCTTCGCTAATAACTTTTAATAATTCTTTTTTAGATGAAATTATTTTTTTATATTTCGTAATTAATTCAGCTAACTTCTTAATTTCTATTTCAATTTCATTTATTCCTAACGCTGTCAGTTTTTGTAATCTTAATTCTAAAATAGCATTCACTTGTAAAGTTGATAAGGAGTATAAAGTTTTTGATTTTGAACTTTCTACAAGTGAAATTAATTTTTTTGACTTATTAATTTTCCATTTGGTTTGTAAAAGAGATTTCTTTGCATCTTCTGGATTTTTTGATGATCTGATTATTTTGATAACTTTGTCTAAATTTTCAACCGATACCGATAAACCTGTTAAGATATGTGCTCGCTCTTCTGCTTTTTGTAAATCAAATTTTGTTTTTTTTACTACAACGTCCTCTCTAAAGGATAAAAAATTTGATAAGAAATCTTTTAAGTTACAAGTTTCAGGTTTGCCATCAACTATTGCAAGTGTATTAAATCCAAATGAACTTTCAATTTGTGTATTCTTGTAAAGTTGTCTTTTAACTGTTTCGGGTTCTACCCCACTTCTCAAATCTATTGAAACTCTGATTCCTTCTCGATTAGACTCATCTCTTATATCTCTTATACCCTCAATTTTTTTTTCTCTAACAAGCTGCGCAATTCTCTCATTCAAAACAGATTTATTAACTTGATAAGGAATTGATGTGATAACCAATCTTTCTCTTCCATTTTTTAAACTTTCTATAGAAATTTCACCTCTAATTTTAAAAGAACCTCTGCCTTTGTTATAACCTTGTTTGATCATATCTTTTCCAATTATTACTCCTCCTGTTGGAAAATCAGGTCCAGGTATGTGCTTCATAAGATCTTTAATTTTAATATCTTTATTTTCAATTAAAGCTAATGTACCGTTAATTATTTCACCTAGATTATGTGGCGGTATGCTAGTTGCCATTCCAACTGCTATCCCACCTGCACCATTTACTAATAAATTAGGAAATTGAGCTGGTAAAACTGTTGGTTCTTTCTCTGTTTCGTCGTAATTATTTTTAAATGAAATTGTATTTTTTTCGATATCATCAATTAGATATTGTGAAACTTTAGATAATCTAGTTTCTGTATATCTCATCGCAGCAGCGGGATCACCATCAATCGATCCAAAATTTCCTTGTCCATCAACTAAAGGTAAGCTCATTGAAAAATCCTGAACCATTCTTACTAGAGCATCATAAACTGACTGATCTCCATGCGGGTGATACTTACCAATAACATCTCCAACAATTCTTGCAGATTTTCTAAATTGTTTTGACCAATCATATCCACCTTTGTACATCGCATACAAAATTCTTCTATGAACTGGTTTTAAACCATCTCGTATATCAGGAAGTGCTCTACTGACTATAACACTCATTGCATACGATAGATAAGATGAGCTCATCTCATCATGCATTGAGATTAATTTTATATTCTTATCCTCAGGAATTTCAGTTTTTTGCATAAATATTAAAATGGAATTTCATCATCCATGTCATTTGAAATTTGTGACATGTCATCATTATTAGATTGAGTATTATCATTTGAAATACTTCCACCTGAATTACCTCCACCCAACATAGTTAAAGATGAGTTATATCCTTGAATAACAATTTCAGTTGAGTATTTGTCTTGACCAGACTGCTCATCTTTCCATTTTCGAGTTGTTAATTGTCCTTCAACATATATTTGGGCTCCCTTTTTTAAATATTGTTGAACAACATTTACTAATCCCTCATTGAATACAACTATACGGTGCCATTCTGTTTTTTCTTTTTTTTCACCAGTATTCTTATCTTTCCAAGATTGACTTGTTGCCAGACTTAATCGTGCAACACTTTTGCCATTTACCATTTGTTTAATCTCTGGATCTGCGCCCAAACGACCAATTAAAAGTACTTTATTTAAACTTCCAGCCATAATATTTTAATATTTGTTAAATTTGTTAATTAGAACTATACCACAATTTACTCTGAATATTAATTTTATTAAGTTAAAGCAACAAAAATTATGATGAAAAAGATAGTTATTAAAGGAGCTAAAGAACACAATTTAAAAAATGTTTCTTTAGAGATACCCAAAGATAAATTTGTTGTCATAACTGGTCTATCAGGATCAGGAAAGTCGTCTTTAGCTTTTGATACAGTCTATGCAGAAGGTCAAAGAAGGTATGTTGAGAGTTTATCCGCTTATGCAAGACAATTTTTAGATAAAATGAAAAAGCCAAATGTTGATTTAATCGAGGGGTTAAGCCCAGCTATATCAATAGAACAAAAAAATACTTCTAAAAATCCAAGATCAACTGTTGCTACAGTAACTGAAATATATGATTACATGCGTGTTTTATATGCAAGAGCGGGTATACCCTATTCTCCTTTTACAGGTAAACCAATCACATCACAAACGATTACACAAATTGTGGATAAAATTAAAGAGCTGCCAAAAAAGTCAACAATATATATTTACGCTCCAGTAGTCAGAGGGAGAAAGGGAGAATATAAAAAAGAAATCCTAAATTATAAGAAAAGAGGGTTTCGAAAAATCAAAGTAGACGATGTAATTTATGATATTGATAAAGTTCCTGAATTAAATAAGAAAATCAAGCATGATATTTATATTCTGGTCGATAGGATAGTTTTAAATTCATCTTTAGGAAACAGATTAGCTGAAAGTATTGAGTCTTCGATAAATTTAGCTAATGGGTTAGTATTCGTTGAATATGAAGATGAAACCTTACCAAAAAAATATAGAAAAATAGAAAAATTAATATTTTCGACTAAATTTGCATGTCCTGAAAGTGGCTTTACAATTGAAGAAATTGAACCAAGACTTTTTTCATTTAATAGTCCTTTTGGCGCTTGTGAGGAATGTGAAGGAATAGGAATTAAACTAAATGTTGATCCAAATTTAGTAGTACCAAATCATAAAAAGAGTATTGCGGATGGCGCTATTGAACCCTGGGCTAAAACAACCACTCTATATTATGCACAAACATTATCTTCTTTAGCAAAACATTATAACTTTTCATTAGATGAAAAATGGTCAAAACTTTCAAAAAAAATAAAGGATATCATTCTTTATGGATCTGATGATGAAGAAATCAAATTTTCATATGACGATGGTTATGAAAAATACTCACATAAAAAGACATTTGAAGGGGTAATAAATAATTTAGAGAGAAGATATTTAGAGACTGATAGTGATTGGAAAAGAGAAGAAATAGCCCAATATCAGTCAGACACTAAATGTGAGAGATGTAATGGTCATAGATTAAAAGATGAGGCATTATGTGTTAAAATTGACGGCTTGCACATTAGTGAAGTTACTGAAAAATCGATTTTAGATGCTGCAAAATGGTTTGAAAATTTACAATTCAATTTAGATAAAAGACAAGTCAAAATTGCCGAACATATCCTCAAAGAAATTAATGAAAGATTAAATTTTCTTTTAAATGTTGGTCTTGATTATCTAACATTATCAAGAGAGTCTGGTACTTTATCAGGAGGAGAGGCACAAAGAATCCG
Source organism: uncultured Pelagibacteraceae bacterium (assembly GCA_902589765.1). Classification (GTDB taxonomy): domain Bacteria; phylum Pseudomonadota; class Alphaproteobacteria; order Pelagibacterales; family Pelagibacteraceae; genus Pelagibacter. Next base: position 23,901 of record CACIUF010000005.1, on the reverse strand, counting down.
TTTAGCATCTCAAATTGGATCTGGTTTAACTGGAGTGTTATATGTTTTAGATGAACCATCTATTGGTTTACATCAAAAAGATAATGTAAAACTGATCAATGCTCTTAAAAGATTACGAGATTTGGGAAATACAGTAATAGTAGTTGAGCATGATACTGAAACAATGGAAAATGCAGATCATATTATTGATCTTGGTCCTGAAGCGGGAAACAAAGGTGGTGAAGTGGTTGCCCAAGGAACTTTTGATGAGATAACAAAAAATAAAATTAGTATCACAGGAAAATATCTTTCAAACAAATTAAGAATTGATGTTCCCAAGAAAAGAAGGTTAGCAAAAAACGGAAGGTTTCTTGAGATAACAGGTGCAACTGGTAATAATTTGAATAATGTTAATTTAAAAATACCTTTAGGTAGTTTAACTTGTGTCACTGGTGTATCAGGGAGTGGTAAGTCAACATTAATCTTACAGACATTATACAATGCATTAAACTTAACTTTGAATAATAATAAATCTAGAAAAATTCCAAAACCATTCAAAGGTTTCAAAGGTACAGAATTAATCGATAAGATAATTGATATTGATCAATCACCAATTGGTCGTACCCCAAGATCAAATCCAGCAACTTATACTGGAGCATTTGGGCCAATTAGAGATTGGTTCACAGGATTACCCGAGTCAAAAACAAGAGGATATAAACCAGGAAGGTTCTCTTTTAATGTCAGAGGAGGTAGGTGTGAAGCTTGTGAGGGAGATGGAGTTATTACTTATGAAATGCATTTTCTCCCAGACGTCTATATACAATGTGATGAGTGTAAAGGAACCAGATATAATCGGGAAACCTTAGAGATAAAATTCAAAGATAAAAGTATTGCGGATGTTTTAAACATGACAGTTGATGAGGGTTGCGAATATTTTGAAAATATTTCAAATATAAAGACTAAACTGCTAACTTTAAAAAAAGTTGGTCTAGGCTATATAAAAATTGGTCAGCAAGCTACAACACTATCAGGGGGTGAAGCGCAAAGAATTAAATTAGCTAAAGAATTATCAAAAAGATCGACGGGAAGAACAATGTACATTCTAGATGAACCGACTACTGGTCTTCACCAACACGACATCAAAAAATTATTAGAAATTTTACATACGTTTGTTTCATTAGGTAATACAGTGGTTGTTATAGAACACAACTTAGATGTCATAAAAACTGCAGATTATATTGTCGATATGGGTCCTGAGGGTGGTGTAAAAGGTGGAAAAATTATCGCTGAAGGAAAACCTGAGGAAATTTGTAAAGTTAATGGAAGTTACACGGGTAAGTTCTTAAAAAATCTTTTACAATAAATACCATTGTCATCTCACTCTAAATCAGTATAAAATTAAGTATGGGTAATTTACTTTCATCTTTATCAAAAACTATTCACATTTCTTTAGCCATTGCAGTTCTGTTATTTTTAGGCTTATTTTATCAAAATGATGGTTTTAGTTTTGATGCACTTTTTTGGAGTTGGTTTGCGAGATTTGTGCATGTGGTAGTTGGAATAATGTGGATTGGCTTGTTATGGTATTTTAATTTTGTTCAAATCCCAAACATGGCAAAAATTCCAGATGAACAGAAACCAGCTATTGGTAAAGTAATTGCGCCAGCTGCATTATTTTATTTTAGATGGGGTGCTGCATTTACAGTTATATCAGGTTTAGCACTTGCAGGGCTTAATGGATATTTGCATGATGCAATGACTTTAAGTATAGGATCTGGGATTCCAAAACACACAGCCATTGGAATTGGTATGTGGTTGGGCTTAGTTATGGCATTTAACGTGTGGTTTGTAATATGGCCTAATCAAAAAAGAGCTTTGGGAATTGTTGAGTGTGAACCTGATCTAAAAGCCAAGTCAGCAAGAACAGCTATGTTATTTTCGAGAACTAATACTTTGTTGTCAATACCAATGCTGCTTACTATGGTAGCTGCTCAAAACCTTTATTAACTACTTTCGTCTTCTCTTAAAACAGTTTTTTGTGAAACTCTTAGTCTAACTAAGACTGTATTGGCAATATAGATAGATGAATAAGTTCCAAAAATTACACCAAATATCATAGCCAAAGAAAAACCTTTTAGTATCTCACCACCAAAGAAAAATATTGATAGCAAAGCTAATAAAGTCGTTATTGATGTAATTAAAGTTCTAGATAATGTTTCATTGATAGAGATATTAGTTAAATCGTAAATTTTAATGTCAGAATATTTTCTTAAATTTTCCCTTACTCTATCAAAAATAACCACTGTATCATTCATGGAGTAACCAACGATAGTTAATACAGCGGCAATAATAGATAAATTGATTTCAAGACCAAGCAATGAAAATAAACCTAGGGTTACCAACACGTCATGAAACAAAGCTAATATAGCTCCTAAACTAAATTGCCATTCAAATCTGATCCAAATGTAAATTAACATTAAAGTTAATGCCACTGCGATAGCTATTACTCCAGATTTAAGTAACTCAGCACTTACTTTCGGTCCTACGTTTTCAACTCTTCTAAAATCAAAAGTATTGCCAAATGATTTATCTAAATTTGATTTAATTTCCTCAATAATATTTTTGTTATTATTGATTTCAAATTTGATAAGAAAGTCTGTCTCATTACCAAAATTTTTTACTGAAACATCACCCAAATTCATAGAATTTAAATTATCTCTTAGAGATGAAACATTAATTTTGCTGTCAGTTGATCTTAATTCAATTAACGTTCCGCCCTTAAAATCTATTCCAAAGTTAAGACCTTTGAAAGTCAGTAAAAATAAAGAAATAACGACTAAGGATATAGAGAGTATGTTAAATTGATTATAATATTTGTTAAAAGCAATCATTTAAATTAAACCTTCTTTTTCTTTGTTTCTGTACACATACAAAACAGTCAATAACCTTGCTATGAAATAAACTGAAAATAATGTTGTAAATATTCCAATCCCAAGTGTAAGTGAAAAACCTTTGATTGGACCTGAGCCCATAAAAAATAAGATAATAGCTGCTAATAATGTTGTTATATTTGCATCAAGTATAGCAGTTCTAGATTTTGTGTAACCACTATCAAAAGCTATTAAATTATTTTTTTCATTTTTTAGCTCTTCTTTAATTCTCTCAAAGATTAAAACATTTGCATCGACTGCCATACCAACTGTCAAAATTATTCCAGCGATCCCTGGAAGAGTTAAGGTCGCCTCGAATATAGTCAATATTCCAATGAGTAAGAAAAGGTTAAGTATTAATGTTATATTGGTAATTAAACCAAATACCTTATATTTAACAAATATAAATACTATTACTAATACAAAACCAATTGCTAATGCAATCATCCCTGCGTTAATTGAGTCTTGTCCTAAGTCGGGACCAACTGTTCGTTCCTCAATAATATTTAAAGGTGCAGGTAATGCACCAGATCTTAATAAAAGAGCTAAATCTGTTGCTGATTGAAAAGTAAATCCTCCACTGATTTGACCTGATCCACTTGCAATTGTATCTCTTATAACAGGTGCACTTATAATTTTGCCATCCAATACTATTGCTAATTGCTTGCCAATACCAGTCGATGTGGCCTTACCAAATCTTTTAGCGCCAACTCTATCAAGTGTAAATATAACCACTGTTTCATTCGTCTCACTATCCATTCTTGGTTGAGCATCAAGTAGATTGTCTCCACTTAAAATAATTCTTTTACTTACCAGAGCATCTTCTTCAGACTCATCTTCATAACTAAGTTTTTCCGCTCCAAAAGAGTCTTGATCGTTATTAGTTACAAATCTAAATGTAAGATTTGCAGTTTTACCAAGCAATGATTTAATTCTCATTGGATCATCTAATCCAGGTAATTCAACAAGAATTCTGTCGTTTCCTCTTTTTAAAATATTTGGCTCATTAGTTCCTATCTCATCAATTCTTCTTCTTACAATTTCTAATGCTTGATCTTGAGAAGATGTTTTTAGTTTAACAATACCTTGGGTTGAGTAATTGACAAAAAAAATATTATTTTCCTCGGTGATATCTAATTGATGAGATTTAAATCTTGGATAATAAGGATTTAATTCACTTTCCTCATCATTAAACGTATCTAGAATAGTTTGTTTAAAGTTTTCATCTACAGAAAAAGATAATTTTTGTCCTAAAATTTTTAAATTTTTAATTCTTATATTTTTATCTTTGAAATAATTTCTAATAGTAATTGAAAGATTTTGTATTTTTTGCTCAATAACTGGATTATTATCAATTTCGAGTAGGAGGTAAGAACCTCCCTGAAGATCTAATCCAAGATTAATTTTCTTATTTAGTAAATTATTTTCAAACTTAAATAAATTTGATGAGGCAATTAAAATAAAAAATAGAGAAATTAATATTACTGATATTATTCTGAATTTTGAAAAATATAACACTTTACTTTAACAAAATTACTTTTTAACTTCTTGAGAGTTCATCAGACTTTGTACACCTGTACCTCTGATAACTTCAACAGTCACATTTTCAGCAACCTCAACTTCTATTTTATCGTTGTCTACAACTCTGGTTATGGTTCCTGTAATACCGCCTGAAGTTACAATCTTATCACCTTTTTTTAAACCCTCGACCATAGCTTTATGCTCTTTAACTTTTTTTTGCTGTGGTCTTATCAAGAAAAAATAAAAAATAACAAAAATTAATATTAGTGGTATAAATTGACCTATTCCTGAACTTTCCATAAAACTCCTTAATTAAAAATGAATTTTTATACTATCTATTAAGTTAAAACAACTTTAATTCAGACTAATTTTTTCTAGATTATTCATATAAGGTCTAAGCACTTTTGGAATACTTATAGACCCATCCTTTTGCTGAAAATTTTCTAATATGGCAATAAGAGTTCTACCCACTGCTAAACCACTTCCATTAAGCGTTCCAACAAATACTGTTTCTTTATTTAAATTTTTATATCTAGCTTTCATTCTTGTTGCTTGAAAAGTTGAACATGATGAACATGAAGATATTTCTCTATATTTGTTTTCTGAAGGTAACCATACTTCTATATCGTAAGTTTTTTCTGCACTAAATCCCATATCTCCACTACATAAAATCATTTTTCTATATGGTAACTCTAACAAATCCAAAATTCCTGTGGCACAATTTGTCATTCTCTCTAATTCTTCAAGACATTTATTTTGTTCCACAATACTTACTAATTCAACTTTATAAAATTGATGTTGTCTAATCATCCCTTTTGTATCTTTACCATAACTACCAGCCTCTTTTCTAAAACATGGGGTAGAAGCAACAAATCTCATCGGTAATGTTTTAAGATCTAAAATTTTATCTTTTACAATATTGGTTAAAATAACTTCTGCTGTAGGAATTAAAAATTTTCTACCACTTCCCTCTTCTAATTTTACTTCAAATTGATCATTTTCAAATTTAGGTAATTGACCAGTTCCGAACATTGTATTTTCTGATGCTAGTAAAGGTGGTGAAATTTCCTCATATCCATTTTTTGAAGTATGTATATCAAGCATAAAATTTGAAATTGCTCTTTCAAGTAATGCTAATTTATTCTTAACAAAAACAAACCTTGAACCAGTGGTTTTTGTGGCAAGATCAAAATCTAACATGCCAAGTGTTTCACCTAATTCGTAGTGTGATTTTGGAGTAAATTCAAAATTAGGAATCTGACCCGATTTAGTTAATTCAACATTTTCATTTTCATTAGATCCTATAGGCACATCATCATGAGGTATATTTGGAATACTTGATAAAATTTCATCTAAGTCTGATTTAATTTTTGATTGTTGATCAGTAATTTTATCAATAGATTGAGTAATTTCTTTTGACCTAGAAAATAAAGCCTTATCTTTTGTTTTTGAAATATCTTTCTTTTCTTTTTCTAATGTTTCTTTTTTTTGAATTAAATCTCTATTATCTATATCTAATTTTTTGAGTTTATTGAGATCTATATCGATTGATCTTTTTTTTAATGCTTTTGAAAATGCATCAAAATCTTTTCTAATTTCTTTAATGTTATGCATCAGAATTTTTTAAATTTTTATTCTCAATAAGTTTTACTGAAAATATTGATAATTCATATAGAATTAATAAAGGTATCGCTAAACCAATTTGTGTGATGGGATCTGGGGGTGTGAGTAAAGCTGCGGCTGCAAATATGATAACCACAACATATTTTCTTCGTTTCTTTAAAAAATCAGAATCAACTAACCCTACCCTCGCTAATAAACTCAACACAACAGGTAATTGAAAGCTTATGCCAAACGCAAATATAAGTTTCATTACCAATGAAAGATATTCGTTTACTTTTGCTTCTAGTTGAATTGGCAGATTTGTTGAAAGACCAGAACTTTCAAAAGATAAAAAGAATTTTATCGCTAAGGGCATTATTAAATAATAAACTAACATACCTCCTAGTAAGAATAAGATTGGGGTTAAAACTAAATAAGGTAAAATTGCAATTTTTTCATGTTTATAAAGACCAGGAGCAATAAATTTCCAAATCTGCATTAAAATAAATGGACAAGTAACAAAAAAAGCTGTGAAAAAAGATACTTTCAAATAGGTAAGAAAAGTTTCTTGTAAAGCTGTGAAAATTAATCGTCTATCAGTTCCATCATCTTTAACCGCTTGTGCATATGGCTCTACTAAAAAACCATAAAGATGTTCAGCAAAAAAATAACATCCTATAAAAAAGATTATTAGAAAAATAAAACTATGAATTAGTCTTTTTCTTAACTCAGCTAAATGACTTACAAAGCCACCTTCATTTTCGTCATGACTCATCTTTTTTTTCTTCTTTTTTTTCTATTTTGTTATCTTCAAGATCAATATTTGAGACTTCATTTTGAATATTATTGACATATTTTTTTGCAGAGCCGATCCATGAACCAACTTTTTTGAGCATTATCGGAAAGTCCTTAGGTCCTAAGACTACAATAGCTATTGCAACTACAACTAAAATCTCAAACCAACCAATAGTAGGCATGTGATTTATTCTTTTTTGTTCGAATCTTGATTATCGTCAGAAATATTTTTAGGTTCATTGTCATCAGTCACATCTGATGCCATTCCCTTTTTAAAACTTTTTATTCCTTTTGCTACATCGCCCATAAGGCTAGAAATTTTTCCTCTACCAAATAATAATACCACAAGTATTACAACGATTGCTATTTGCCAAATTCCAATGCTCATAGAAAACTTATAACCTTTTTATCAATAATTGAAAAGTCTAATTTGTAGGCTTAGTTCTTCTCATCCGAGTCAAGAGTGCTACTTAACATTTCATCAATATTTGAATAAATGTCCTCTTTTTTATCATCTTGTTTTTCTTTATAGAATTTTCCAGTACCAAAAATAGCATTATCAATATTGGCACTATCAATTAAACCTGCAGCTCCAAGTTCATCTACTGTTGGTAAATCAGATAATTTTTGCAAATTGAAATGGCTTAAAAAATCATCCGTCGTGACATATTGAATAGGTCGACCAGGGACATTTTTTCGTCCACCAGGTTTAACCCAATTTAATTCCATTAAAATTTCTAATGTGTTGGTTCCAAAAGCTACACCTCTTATTTCTTCTATCTCTGCACGAGTAACTGGTTGATGATAAACAATTATTGCAAGAGTTTCTATTGCGGCTTTTGATAATTTTTTTTCAACAGTTTTTTCTTGGGTCATTAAATTTGAAAGATTAGGTGAGGTTCTAAAAGACCATTTTTTAGAAATGCAAACTAAGTTAATACCCCGATTTGAATATTCAGCTTGTAATTTTAACAAAATTTTTTCGACATCCGTTTTTTTTGATATCTTATTTTCAATAGTTTCAATATCTAATGGTTCTGCAGCAGCAAAAACAATACCTTCAATTTCCTTTTCAATTGAAGATAATTTAGTTGGAAAATTAATAATATTATCTTTTTTCTTAATCTTTTTTTTTATCATTTGTTTTCTTTTATATAAATATCATCAAAAAGGTTTTCTTGTTTTATGCTTAGGTTGCCCTCCTTGACCAACTCAAGAGAGCCAGCAAATATTCCTGCTTTACCAGTTCGTTTGTATTTTGATCCACTTTTAAAATTTTTTGGTATTAAATCATCTAATTTTTTCCAATCCATTAATTTTCCAAAAAAATCTTTTATAGTTTTTATACCTTCTTCTGTTGTAAAAACTGGTAATTTTGGAATATTAATTCTCTGAAAATCTTTAGTCATAATTATAGTGGAATAGGTTTTCATGAGGTCAAATAAATTTAATTTATACTCACTATTGTAGATGGGCCTTATGCCTGCTCTCATACCTCTAGTTCTAATTTCTCTTCCTAATCTTTTTCTTTTAAGCATCTGTTCAGATAATAACCTTATTAATTCAAGTTTCTTAAGTTGAAGTTTTAATTTTTCAGCTACTTCTTGAACTTTAAATTCTTCTTCTGGGGTGCCTGGTAATAGTAATTTTGATTTTAAATATGCTAACCATGTTGCCATTAATAAGTATTCTGAAGCAATCTCTAAATTTAATTTTTTTTCTTGAGTAATAAAATCATGAAACTGATCTGCTAATTTTGTAATAGATATATCCTCAAGATTAACTTTTTGAGCTTTTGCAAGATCTAAAAGAACGTCTAATGGTCCATTATAATTTTCAACATCTACTTTAAAAAGTTCAGAATCATTTTCAATCATCAATCAATATTAACTTAAAATTTTGTAAAATTGTGATGTTTTTTTAACGAGAAAAGGATTTATCAATGGTGAATTATTTCCTACAATTTTCATTTCATTTAAATTTCCATTACAATGTAAGGCTAAATTACAACCTGCACTAAACGTTTTGATTGTATTTTCCTTTAAATTACCCTTAAGACTTTTCATGGATAAATCATCAGAAATCAAAATATCTTTAAAACCAATTTTATTGCGAATTAATTTAATAAATTTTTTTGAGTGAGTAACACAATTTTCTTTGTCAATTTGAGTAAAAATTATGTGAGCGGTCATGGCAAAAAAAGTTTTTTTATTTTTAAACGGAAGAAAATCTTTCTTGGTTAAATAACTCAATTTTTTATTCACCATCGGAGTAAAATGGTGACTGTCTACCTTTGCAAGACCATGTCCTGGAATATGCTTTATGACTGTTCCAATACCATTTTGATGGAAATAATTGATACAATAATCTCCTATTTTAGATACAATTTTGGGATTATTGGAAAAAGATCTATTCCCAATGACATTTGAGGCACCTTTAATTCTTAAATCTAAGACAGGGGAAGTATTAATATTAATACCAAGAGATTTTAATAAATATGAAGTTTTATCAACAAACAATTTATAATAAAATTTAAATTCATCTAGATTTTTAACATATTTTTTTCCAAAAAATTCTGAAGTCAAATTATCGAATGATATAATATTTTTTAACCGATTAACTTTACCCCCTTCTTGATCAATTAAAATGGGATATTTTTTATCTTTGAATAATTTTCTTATTGACGTGGTGAGTTTTAAAGTTTGATCAATATTTTTAATATTTCTTGTAAATAAGATAACTCCCCAGGGTTTATATTTTTTAAGAAATGACTTTTCTTTTACTGAAAGTTTTGTTGATTTAATACCAACAATAAATGATCGACGTTTATTCATTATTTTCTAATAATTTCCAAAAATTAAATTTTTTCTTTTTTTTATTGTTTGTTTGTTCAACATATTCAATAATATTTTTCGTATCATCTTCTAAAATTGGTAATTTTTCTGAGTAAGTATTTATCTTATTTTCAATATTGTTAAGAGATCTATAAGATTTTTTTTTATAGGCATCAGAAAAATAATATTTTGCTGTAAAAAAAATAAAAAGACCAATAATAAAGACGAAAATGATATATTTGATTTCTTTAAACATTACATTTTTTCAGGGGCAGATACACCTACGATATTCATTCCAGATTTAACAACATTTGATATAAGTTTTAATAAAACTAATTTGTCATTCGATATCTTCTTATTCTCATTTATAAATCTTTTTTCAGGATTATCTTTTCCCAAGTTCCAGTAAGAGTGAAATAGAGAGGCTAGTTCATAAAGATATACTGGAATTCTATGTGGTTCTAGCTTCTTACTTGATATTTCGATGCACTTTGGCCACTCGGATATTTTTTTTAAGATGTTTATTTCATGGTCAGAATATTCAAAATTATATTCATCAATCTTTAAATCTTTTTTTAAATCTATTTCCAGATGTCTAAAAACAGATGAAATTCGAGCATAACAATATTGTACATAATACAAAGGATTGTCTTTTGATTTTTCAATTACATTATCAAAATCAAAGTCAAGTTCGACATCATTACTTCTGTTCAACATGATAAAACGTGTAGCATCTTTTCCAACTTCATTAATTAAATCATCAACAGTTATATAATCACCTTTACGTTTTGACATTTTGAATGGTTTTTTATCTTTTATAAGTTTTACAAGTTGACTAACTTTGCAAATAAGTTTTCCTTTAGAGTTCGACAAAGCATCGACAGAGGATGTAATTCTTTTAATATACCCCGCATGATCTGCACCTAAAATATTTATCAAGTAGTCAAACTTTCTGTCCAATTTATTTTTGTGGTAAGCAACATCACTAGCAAAATAAGTCCAGGCACCATCAGATTTTTGTAATGCTCTATCTTTGTCATCACCAAAATCAGTTGATTTAAAAAGTAATTGTTCTCTCTCAACCCAATTATCATCGTTCTCACCAGCTGGGGCCTTAATTTTACCTTTATAAACAAATTTATTCTTTTGAAGATTTTCTACTACTTTTTCAACTTCTTGATTGAGCACTAATTTTTTTTCACTGACGAAATTATCGTGAATTATACCAAGGCTACTAAGATTTTTTTTTATTAATTTTATTGCCTCGTCTATAGACAGGCTAGTTAATTCTTCAGATATTGCATCGTAATTAGTAAAATCTATTTTTGGATTTGAAGAAATAATATTATTTGCAAACTCAATCAAATATTCACCAGGATAAAGATCTTCATTATCTGTTGGAAAAGTTTCATTAAATTTGATTTCTCTTATTCTAAAATATACTGATTTTGTGAAATTAATTATCTGATTGCCATAGTCATTTACATAATATTCTTTAGTAACTTTATGATTATTAAATGATAAAACATTTGAAATTACATCTCCTAAAATAGCACCTCGGCAATGCCCCACATGTAAAGGCCCTGTTGGATTAGCAGAAACAAATTCAATTAAATAATTTTTCTTTTGCTCATTTGTATTTATTCCAAATGTTTTAGCGTTCTTAATAATTTCTTTTGAAAAATTTGTCCAAAACACAGGTTGAAATTTAATATTTATAAATCCAGGTTTTACGATTGATACCTCTTTTATTGACTTGTCCTCATTTTCAAGACTCTTTGCTAAGGTTTCAGCTAATTCCAAAGGGGGTTTTTGATTTATTTTTGACAAAACCATCGCAACATTTGTAGAAATGTCACAATTAAATTTCTCAGGTGGAATTTCGGTGTTTATTCCATCTAAATTATCTGGCAAAATTATTTTACCCTTTTTCGATAAATCTAGAATAATCTTTTTTATTTTATCTAAATATTGATTAAAAATGTTCATTTGATATCGTTATAAAGGTTGATAGCATATCTATCAGTCATACCAGAAATAAAATCAGAAACTGATCGATATTTGTTTTTAGATAAATGTTCTTTTGAAATAAACTTTGCCGGATTTTTACTTATTTTGGCAAACAATTTTTTAATTATTAATTTACCTTTGTTATTTTTATTTAGCACATTCTTGTTATTGTACATTTTGGACCTTAAAAAATACCGAATTTCATTATCAGAATTTTTAATTTTATCAGAGAAATCAACCATAAGAAAATCAGTTTTATTCAAATCATTTCTACTCTTAATTTTATTTTGATTAAGATTTTTGATGGTATTACTTATTAAATCTTTGATCATTAAGTCAATTGAGTCTCTTATGATCTGGTAAGTTGCAATCTTGTAATTTTTTTTGTTAATTTTTTTTTTATATTTTCTATAAATATTTTTAAAAAAATCTATTTCTACTAACTCTTCTAATCTAAATAAGTTTGCTTTTATGCCATCTTGTATGTCATGGTTATTATAAGCAATATCATCAGATATAGATGAAATTTGAGCCTCTAGTGATGGAAAGGTTTTAAAATTAATCATGTTTTTAAATTTTTTAACACCTATCAATTCATCAACTAAATGAAAATCTTCAACTGGACCATTGTGTTTTAAAAGTCCCTCTAATGTTTCAACAGAAAGATTTAAGCCACTAAATTTCAAATACTTATTTTCTAAAAACATAACAATTCTTAATGTTTGTAAATTGTGATCAAACCCTCCATGAATGCTCATACATTCATTTAAAGCATCTTCACCTGCATGACCGAAAGGAGTGTGGCCCAAATCGTGCGCTAAACTGAGTGTTTCTGCTAAGTCCTCATTCAAACTGAAGTATCTAGCGATGGATCTTGCTATTTGAGCAACCTCCATAGAATGAGTAATTCGAGTTCTATAATGATCCCCTTCAGTATTAACAAATACCTGTGTTTTATGTTTCAATCTTCTAAATGAAGCGCTGTGAATAATACGATCTCTATCTCTTTGATAAGGTGATCTATATTTTGACAAAGATTCCCTAAATATCCTACCTTTACTTTTGAATTGACCTATCTTTGAGTATTTTTTCATCCTTTAAAATAAAATATTAAGTATTATATTACTAATACCAGTGATCAATTATGATTAAAGAAATTAAATTTACTGATAAAGCACTAAAACAGATCAATGTTTTGCTGTCTAAAAAAGATAAAGGGTCTTTTTTTAGAATCGCTATTAAAGGTGGTGGTTGTTCAGGATTTCAATACGAATTCACTTTTGATAAAGAAAAATCAAAAGATGATTTAAACTTTGAAAATATTTTAATTGATAAAACTTCAGCAGATTTATTAAAAGGCTCTGAAGTTGATTATGTTTCAGAATTAATTGGTGAACAATTTAAGATAACAAATCCACAAACTAAGTCATCTTGTGGTTGTGGTGTTTCTTTTTCTCTTTAATGATTATTTCTTCATGGAATGTAAATTCTGTGAGAGCTCGTATTGATAATATTAAAAGTTATCTCTTAAAATATAAACCAGATATCCTAATGATGCAGGAAATCAAAACAGAGGATGTAAACTTTCCCTATGATGATTTTTCAGCAATGGATTATGAAAGTCATGTATTTGGCCAAAAAAGTTATAATGGGGTTGCTATTATATCTAAAGGTAAATTAAAAAATATTAAAACTAACTTAATTAAAGATAAATTAAAGCAATCAAGAATAATTTCAGCTGAATTGGAGTATAAAAAGAAAAATATTCAATTAATAAACATTTATACACCTAATGGAAATCCTGTAGATACGGATAAATATAAATACAAGAAACAATGGTTGGATGATTTAATTAAACAATTAAAGAGTTTAAGTAAAAAAAATTCAAATATTATTCTTGCTGGAGATTTTAACATTATTCCAGCACCTGAAGATGTTTATAATCCAAAAAATTTTGAGGATGATGCTCTGTTTAGATTAGAAATAAGAAAAAAATTAAGAGAAATGATCAACCTTGGTTTTAGTGATGTCTATAGACATTTTAATGAAACTAAGGAAGGTTATACCTTTTGGGACTACATGAGAGGTGCTTGGCAAAAAAATAATGGGATGCGAATTGATCACTTCTTAGTTTCAAATTCTTTAATTGATCAAATTAAAGGTATAAATATTAATAAAGATCCAAGAGGTCGTGAAAAACCTTCAGATCATACACCGATTGAGATAACTTTAGCTTAGAGATTTTATTTTATTAACCAAGTCTTCATTAATATTTCGAGGGCCTTTATCTAATCTATTCTTGTGTCTTCTTTCACCTGGAAGTCTAACCCCATCAAAAGATTTCATTTTATCAAAAAATTCATCTGCATGTTTTTGCCAATTTGTTCCTGAAGTTTTATCAGGTGAAATTGCAATGATAAATTCTCCCCCGCTTGGTGGTCCACCATCATTATTATCTTTAGCTGCTGTTTCAAAACTAAAATTATCACCAACCAAAGCACCAGCCATTAACTCAACCATCATTGCTATTGCTGAACCTTTGTAACCACCAAAAGGAAGTAATACACCACCATCTGCAATTGCGCCTGGATCAGTAGTCTCTTTACCATCTTTAGTTAAACCAGTTCCAAGTGGAACTTTGTGCCCTTCTCTTTTTGCAACTTGAACTTCTCCCATTGCCATTGATGCTGTGGCCATATCGTAAACAACTGGAGTTTTGCCAGGTCGTGGCCAAGCAAATGAAATCGGATTTGTACCAAACAATGGTTTGATTGCACCAGCAGGTGCTACAGCAGGTTTGTAAGATGTGCAAGCAAAGGCAACCAAACCTTCCTCTGCTAACTTTTCTGTTTCAGGCCACATCGCTGCCATGTGATGAGAATTATTTATTGCTAGCACTGCTACACCATTTTCTTTTGCAGCTTTAGCTAATTCAGGCAACCCTTTATTTAAAACTACTGGTGCTAAACAATTATTGCCTTGAACTTTTATAACTGATGAAGAAATTTTTTTAATTTCTGGCTTTCCTTTACCATTAATTTTTCCGCTTTTTAAACCACTCACATATGCAGGTAATCTAAACAAACCATGTGATAAAGATCCATCCCTTTCGGCATTTCTAATCAGGTCAGACAGAATAGAAGCTGTTTCATCATCACAACCATTAGCTAGTAAAGTTTTTTTAGCTAAATCAAAAATTTCATCTAATGTCAGGGAAACTGTACTCATCCCATTATTAGATATTATTTATAACTAAAGATCAATTTCTAATTAACAACCTTTGAAAGATTTTGACATATTGCCAATTAAATCAAAATATAAATCCTTACCTGGATCAAGTGTAGCTCCTAATGGATCGATTACACCTGTTGCAACATTAGTATCTTTTGCTACAGCTTTAATAATATCAGGATTAAATTGAGGCTCTGAAAATATACAACTAACTTTATCATGCTCAATTACCTCTCTGATTTCAGCTAATTGCTCAGCACCCGGCATAACGTCTGTATTTACTGTAAATGCTCCAAGAATATTTATCCCAAATCTTTTTTCAAAGTATTGATAGGCGTCATGGAAGACTACTGATTTAAAATCTTTATTTAATTCAGACTTAACTTTTTTTGTAAGTTTATCTAAATCGTTATGAGCTTTTTTTAAATTTGCTTTATATTTAGCCTCATTTTTTTGATCATTTTCGATTAAGTGCTCAGCCATCTCGCTTAAAATTACTTTTGCATTCATAGGATCTAACCAGATATGTGGATCAAATTCGCCATGTGCATGTCCTTCATGACCATGCTCATCGTGACCATCTTTTTTATGCTCATCGTCATGTCCGTGTTCATCATGACCATGTTCTTTTTCCTTTTTATCATGATCGTGATCGTCATGATCATCCTCTTTTTTTGCATGATCATCATGATCGTCTTCTTTATGACCATGATTATGCTCTTCAAAAATATTTCTTTCTCTAAATTTAAGTTTAGTTAAACCTTTAATTTCCATTAATTCAATTTTTTCAGCTTTTTTTGCAATAGTTTTTAATGGTTTTTCTAAGAAACTTTCTATGTCCTCTCCTACCCAAAATATAATATCTGCATTTTGAATCATTTTTGCATGTGATGGTTTAAGAGCAAATCCATGTGGTGAAGCATAACCATCAACGATTAAATCTGGTTTACCAACACCATCCATTAAATAACTTGCAAGAGAATGGATTGGTTTAATTGTTGCAACTACTTTAATTTCAGCGTTTGCTGGCACAAAAATTGTTAAGAATGATAATATTGATAGGATTAATGGTAATTTCTTTATGTTTTTCATATGTTGTATATTTAAATTGTTATAATATAACACTATGTAATAATATAACACTTATTAGTCAAGAAATAAAATGAGCACTGATCAAAATATATTGGTAAAATTAAATGATGCTGGTTTACAGTTGAACAACAAATGGTTGGTCAAAGGAGTCTCACTACAAGTTGAGAAAGGTAAAATAGTTACTCTTATAGGTCCAAATGGATCAGGAAAAAGCACAACAGCTAAAATTGCTTTAGGTATTTACAAAAAAATTGATGGTTCAGTTGAAAAATATACCCATAAAGTTGGATATGTCCCGCAGAAAATCTCAATTGATTGGACGTTACCGCTAAGAGTAAATGATTTCATGGTATTAACTGAAAGTCTTAATAAAGAGACAATTGATGAAGCTTTGTCTTTAACTGGTGTCATTCATCTTAAAGATAAAAATTTAGGAGATTTATCTGGTGGTGAGTTTCAAAGAGTTTTACTTGCAAGAGCTATATCAAAAAAACCAGAGCTATTAGTACTAGATGAACCAGTACAGGGAGTAGATTTTACTGGTGAAATTGCTTTATACGAACTAATTAAGAAAATTTCTGATGAATTAAGTTGTGGTATCTTATTGATTTCTCATGATCTACACACTGTGATGGCAGCTACTGACCATGTTGTCTGTTTAAACGGTCATGTTTGTTGCTCAGGTTCTCCAATGGATGTTGCAAAAAATAATGAATATAAAGCTTTATTTGGTGAACAAGCTTCTCAAATATTATCAAGATATGAACATAAGCACGATCATATTCATACAGATGAAGGTGAAATTAAAAAAAATTAGATGTTTGATGATTTTTTTATAAGAGCTTTGGTAGCTGGAATTGGGGTTGCTTTTGTAACA
Organism: uncultured Pelagibacteraceae bacterium; assembly: GCA_902589765.1. Classification (GTDB taxonomy): domain Bacteria; phylum Pseudomonadota; class Alphaproteobacteria; order Pelagibacterales; family Pelagibacteraceae; genus Pelagibacter. The sequence goes on along the minus strand of CACIUF010000005.1, from coordinate 7,030 downwards.
GGACCTCTTGGTTGCTTTGTTATATGGAGAAGATTATCTTATTTTGGTGACACCTTAGCTCACTCTGCTCTATTGGGAGTGACATTAGCGTTTACTATGGAGTTTAATATTGCGCTATCGGTGTTTATCATTTCATCTCTGATAGCACTTATTTTAATTCAACTTCAAAAAAAAACTAATTTACCAGGTGATGCTTTATTGGGTCTTTTAGCACACTCATCTCTGGCAGTTGGACTTGTTGTTATAGGTTTTTTAACATTTATCAGGTTTGATATTATGGGATTATTATTTGGAGATATTTTAGCGGTTTCAGTTGATGATTTGTTGATCATATGGATTGGAGGAGCATTAATCCTTTTAGTTCTAAAATTAATTTGGAAGCCTTTATTCGCTTCAACAGTAAATTATGAACTAGCAGATGCAGAAGGCTTAAATCCAGACAGAGCTAAGGCAATCTTTACTATTTTAATGGCTGCTATCATTGCTATTTCAATTAAAATGGTTGGATTGTTATTAATCACTGGGATGTTAATTATTCCTGCTGCAATGGCCAGAAATTTATCATCAAGTCCACAAAGTATGGTTATCTATTCAATTATAGGAGGCTTGTTATCTGTAATTATAGGATTGTTTACGTCTTTAGAGTTTAATACATCCTCAGGTCCATCAATTATAACAGCAGCTTTATTATTATTCATACTTTCATTATTTAAAATAAAACAATCTATTAAATTGAAAAATTAGTGAGGAATCAGTAAAATGAAAACAATGCATAAAGAACATACTCTCACAAAAAATCAGCAAATTATTTTTGATTTAATTGATAAATCTCCTGAACCAATGAAAGCTTATTCAATCCTTTTTAATGTTCAAAAAAAAGGCATTAAAGCTCCCCTACAAGTTTATCGAGCATTAGATAAACTAGTGGAAATAGGAAAAATTCACAAAATAGAGAGTCGAAATGCATTTATTGCGTGTCACAATTCAAGCTGTCGAGTGGCTAAAGCTACAGCGTTTTCTATCTGTGAGATTTGTGAGAAAGTAACAGAAATAAGTAGTGCAGGTCTTTCCAAATACTTAGCTAACTTCAAAGACAAAGATGGTATGAAATATAGTAAATACAATCTTGAGTTTTTTGGATTATGTAAAAAGTGTAGATAAGTTATTATCTAAAATCAAAATAAAACAAGCTGAAAGGAAAACGTATGTTTATTAAGAAGTATCTTAAATGGATAAGCACATTTCTAGTTTTAGTTGGTATTTTATTAACAAACCTAAATATATATCCTTTAAATATTTATTTTCACGGATTAGGTGTTGTTGGATGGACTATCGCTGGATTCGTTAGCAAAGACAAAGCGATACTTACTAACTTTGGATTACAAATTCCATTGTTCTTAGTAGGGATTTATAAAATAATTATTTAAATTAAAGAATAACCCGCGGCTCTAACTGTTCGAATTAACTCTTTTTTACCTTCAATATTGATTGATTGTCTTAGTCTTCTAATATGAACGTCAATAGTTCTGCTCTCTACATTCACATTATTAGGCCAAACTGTTTCTAAAATTTGATCCCGAGAATAAACTCTTTTGGGATTTGTTAAGAAAAATTCTAATAATCTAAATTCTGTAGGGCCAAGTTGAATTTCTTTATCTGATCTAAAAACTCTTTTTTCTATTCTATCTAATTTTAAATCTTCAAATATTAATTCATTTGCAACAACTTTAGGATCAGATCTTCTTAGAACAGCTTTTATTCGAGCAGATAGCTCATTAAAACTGAATGGTTTTGTGACATAATCGTCTACACCACTTTCAAGACCTTTTATCTTGTCTTCTTCCTCTCCTTTGGCTGTAAGCATAATGATAGGAAGGCTCTTAAAATTACTATCTCTTCTAATATTTTTACAGATATCTATCCCTGATAAATCCGGTAGCATCCAATCTAATAAGAGTAGATTAGGTTCAAATTTTTTTAGTTCTTTTAAACCTTCATTTCCATTTAATGATGAGGAGACAACAAAACCCTCTTTTTCTAAATTATGTTGGATTAATTGAACTATTGAAGCTTCATCTTCAATAATAAAAATTTTTCCTTTCATCAAATTATTCTTGGATTACTTTACCCTTTGGCCTACTACCTTTTAGATATTCACCCTTTACTAAATAACATACTGTTTCAGCAATATTCGTTATATGATCGCCTGCTCTTTCCAAATTTTTTGTAGCAAAAATTAAATGTGTAGAAAAATCTAAGTTTTTTTTATCTTTAGATAAAAAGTCAATTACACTTTCCATTGCAATATAAGTTAAGTCATCAACTTGTTCATCTTTTTCCCAGACTTCTTTAGCTTTATCAAAGTTTTTGTTTACATAGCTATCAAGAACATCGTTTAGTTGTTTCATAACTAGTTCTCCTAGTCTTTTTAAATTTCCCAATAATTCATCTGGCAAATCTAGTGGTAAAGGCTTAACTTTTTTTGCATTACTTTTTGATAGATCCCCTATTCTTTCTAAATCTTGTGAAATTTTTAATGAACTTATGGTCTCTCTTAAATCAATTGCCATAGGTGCTCTTTTAACCAGTAAATTCATTATTTGAGTATCTATTTTAGATCTAAATTTATTAATTTCTTCATCACTTTTAATGATTTTATCAATTGAGTCCTTATCAACTTTAATTACAGCATCCATTGCGTCACTCAATTGAGACTCGGTTAAACTTCCCATTTTTATTAAAGAGTCTTTAAGAAATTGTAGCTCTTCTTCGTATGACTTTACTGTATGTTCATTGCTCATAATTTATCCAAATCTACCTGTAATATAGTCTTGTGTCATTTTATTGTCAGGATTTTTAAAAATTTTCTCAGTTTTTCCAACTTCAATTAACTTTCCTAGGTGAAAAAACCCAGTTTTTTGTGAAACACGTACAGCCTGAGCCATTGAGTGTGTCACTATTACAATCGTATAAGTTTTTTTTAATTCATCAATTAATTCTTCAATTTTTGCAGTAGCAATTGGGTCTAATGCTGAACATGGTTCATCCATTAAGATCACTTCAGGATTAACAGATATAGCTCTCGCTATACAAAGTCTTTGTTGCTGTCCTCCTGATAAACTTGTGCCTGGTTCATCTAGTCTATCTTTAACTTCTTCCCATAAAGCAGATTTTTTTAAACTGTTCTCAACAATTTGATCTAGTTCGCTTTTGGTTTCGCCTTTTCCATGAATTTTAGGACCATAGGAAATATTATCATATATACTTTTTGGAAATGGATTTGGCTTTTGAAAAACCATTCCAACTCTTTCTCGTAATGAGACAACATCCAGATCTTTATCATTAATATTAATACCATCCATTTCAATATTTCCAGTAACTTTACAAATATCGATTACATCATTCATTCTGTTAATGCATCTTATAAAAGTTGATTTACCACATCCAGATGGACCAATTAAAGCAGTCACTTCTTTTTCATTTAAATCTAAATTAACATCAAACAATGCTTGTTTATCACCATAATAAACATTTAAATTTTTTGATTTTATCTTAACATTACTCATTTAATTCCATCGTTTTTCGAATTTTTGTCTTAAGTATACTGCAATAAAATTCATTACAATTAAAAAACTTAAGAGCATCATAATAGTTGCTGAAGTTTTCTCAACAAAGCCTCTTTCTGCGGACTCTGACCATAAATATACTTGAACAGGTAAAGAAGATGATGGATCAATTGGACTTGACGGTATGTCAACAACAAATGCAACCATTCCAATTAATATAAGTGGTGCAGTTTCGCCTAATGCTTGCGCTAATCCAATTATAGTTCCTGATAAAGTGCCAGGTAGTGCTAACGGTACTACATGGTGAAAAACAGATTGAAATTTAGATGCACCAACTGCTAAAGCGCCCTCTCTTATTGAAGGTGGAACAGCTTTTAATGAAGCTCTACATGGAATAATAATTCTTGGTAAAGTCATTAACGCTAAAGTTATTCCAGCAACTAATGGTGTTGATCTCGGTAATTGGATAGTTGCAAGCAAAATTTGTAAAGCAAGTAAACCGTAAACAATAGATGGCACTGCTGCTAAATTATTTATATTAATTTCAATAAAATCTGTAATTTTATTTTTTGGAGCGAACTCTTCCAAGTAAATCGACGCTAGAACAGCCACTGGAAAAGCTAATAATAAACAAATTAAAATACTATAAAATGATCCAACTAAAGCTCCACCTATACCTGCTAGTTCTGGATCTCTAGAGTCACCATTGTTAAAAAAATAATTGTTAAAATTTTTACTTATTTTTTTATTTTCAACAAAATAATCGTAAATAACTAATTGAAAATCAGAAATTCTTCTTCTTTCTTCGGGTAAATCTCTTGGATAATTACCTTTATGTAATTGATCAATGTCATCAGAGGCTGTTAAATCTAATGTAATTGTTTTACCTATTAAGTTATTATCATTTAAAAAAGCTTTTTTAATCTCAATTTCAGCATCACCACTAAATAGTTTTAATAATTCATCTTCCTCATCTCTATCTTTTGCTGGATAAGCCTTTATTAAATTTTCAATCATAATATCGTAAAAATCAGCTTCCATTATTTCTTCTTGGGATGCACCATTTTGAATTTCTAGTAATTCCTGATCAAAGAAAACTTCAGTGGTAATTACTGTTTTTTTAAAGGCTGAACTTCCTTTTGAGAAAATATTTTGAACTAGAATAACAACAAACAACAAAGCAACAAAGATAGATGTTAATCCGTAAAATCTAAATCTTTTTTCTGCTCGGTGTCTTTTTTTTAATCTTTCTTCTTTAGTCATACTTCTCTCTATATTTTTTGACTGCTCTTTGAGCGATATAATTCAATATTAATGTTGCTATAAATAATGTAAGTCCTAAAGCAAAAGCAGATTGAGTTTTCGGACTATCAAATTCTTGGTCACCAACAAGTATCATTACAATTTGAGTTGTGATTGTTGTAGTAGACTCTAAAGGGTTAATTGTAAGATTTGCAGCAAGGCCAGCTGCCATAACAACTATCATTGTTTCACCTATCGCTCTTGACACTGCTAATAAAACTGATCCTATTATCCCTGGAAGAGCTGCAGGTATTACGACTTGTTTAATTGTTTCTGATTTAGTGGCTCCTACAGCATATGAACCGTCTCTTAATGATTGTGGTACAGAATTAATTACGTCATCAGATAAAGATGAAACATAAGGAATAATCATTATTCCCATAATTAATCCTGCAGCTAAAGCACTTTCAGATGAAACAGTTAATCCTAAATTTTCACCTACTTGTCTAAAAAAAGGTCCAACAGTTAATGCGGCAAAGAAACCATAAACTACAGTTGGTATTCCTGCTAAAATTTCAATAATTGGTTTTGAAATTCTTCTTACTTTAATTGAAGCATATTCAGCCATGTAAATTCCTGAAAATAGACCAATAGGAACAGCTACCAACATTGCAATAAAAGCTATGAAAGATGTACCTGCAATTAATGGAATAAAGCCAAAAGCATCTTTTAACTCTTCAAATTCAGCTGCAGTTATTGATGAGGCATCTCTAACGAATGCTCTTTGTGGACTCCAATTTGTACCAAATAGATAATCAAAAATATTAATGACTGAAAAAAACTTTATACTTTCAAAAAGTAGTGAAAATATTATTCCGAGAGTGGTTAAAATAGCTATTAAAGAAGATACAAACAATAAACCCTTTAAAATAACCTCCACATCGTCTCTAGCTTTATTGTTATTTTTTATTTTTTTTAAAGAGTAAATAACTGAGGCTATAATTATTCCAAAAATTAAAACTACTTTTGAATTTGTAAAAAGATTTATAAATTTTGCATAAGCAAGAGCACTTTCTTTTAATATACTGTCTATATCTCCAAAATAAGTACCTAAATGAATAGCCTTAATTTTTTCATATATTAAATTTGCTTCATTTTTATCACTAAAAATTGCACCTTGATTTGCAGCTGTTTCAATAATTATAGATTTAATGATTACGGGTTCAAATAATGACCAGATCAATAAAAATACTAATGCTGGTATTGAACACCACAAAACAAGATAGTATCCATAAAATTTTGGTAGAGCATTTAATTTGATATTATCTTTGATAGAAATGGTTTTAGTTTTTGATTTTCCATAGAAGAACAAAGAGACAGAAAATATAGTGATTAAAAATATTAGAACGATGTTCATTCGCCCTGAGTGATATATTCTTAATGTTACAGAAATATTACAAATTAAATCTAAGATTGAATAAACAAAAAAGGCCAGTTATTACTGGCCTTTTTTTGGGGATAAATGAAAATTATTTTAACTTGATTGTATTCAGATCTACTGCAGCTGTTCTAGTAACTTTGTATTTATCTGAAGCTAAAGGAACAAGTCCTATTTCAGCTAAATAACCTCTGTTACTCATTGCTTTTTTCGAAGTAAATTCTTTAAGAAACTCTTTAATGCCTGGAATTACTCCAATGTGAGCTTTTTTTACATAAAAGAACAATGGTCTTGCAATTGGATAAGAATAATCTTGGATACCTTCTAATGATGGCTGAACACCATTAATAGATGATGCTTTGATTTTATCTTTGTTAGCAACTAAGTAACTATAACCAAAAAAACCATATGCATCAGGATTAGATGAAAGTTTTTGTACAATTAAAGTATCGTTTTCACCAGCTTCAACAGCATATCCGTCTTCTCTAATTTTAGCACATTCCTTTTTAGCTTTTTTACCTTCAGCATCATAAAGAGATTTAGCTGTTTTAGTGCATCCTTTAACCATTACTAATGAATTCCATGCATCTCTAGTGCCTGATGTTGGAGGTGCAACTAATATTTCAATCTTTTTATTTGGAAGACTAGCATCTATATCACTCCAATTTTTATATGGATTTTCAACAAGTTTTCCATCAATGTCTACTTTAGATGCTAAAGCTCTCCATAATTGTTCTTTTGTGAAGTCTGCATCTGGAGCATTCACTGAGTGTGCAAATGAAAT
>CACIUF010000004.1 GCA_902589765.1 uncultured Pelagibacteraceae bacterium | reverse complement strand
CACAAGTCAAATTTATCTTTTGTGTTAGAATAATACTAACCTTCAAAATTTAACTTTAAAATAGAATTTTAAAAAAAATGGCTATTTTATTAGCTTTTTAGAAATTATTACCCATTTTGAACATAATATTTATTTTTGTGTTAGACTAAATTCCAATTTTGTGTTAGAGATTCGCTAAATTGTGTTAGAGAAAAAATTTATAATTAGTTTATGAGCGATCAAGACGACGATAAAAAAAATATAAATCAAGATACAACTGACAATGAGTCAGTGAATCAACCTTTAGTTGATGAAAATAATCAACCTGAGGGTGTAGAATCTACTGATAGTGACTTATCTGGTGACGAAAACAAAAATAATGAGCAAAATAATGATCAACCAGATGTTACGGCATCTTCTTTTGAAAAAAAAGAGGAAAATCAAAATTTAGAAACACAAAATAGCGAGTCAAACATTGAAGAAAACAATGTGCAACAAAGTTCTGATACCTCTGATGAAAAAAAAGATGAGGACAATGGATCTGGGCACCAAGTTATACATAAAAAAGATGGTCGACTTCACATTTATGTAAGACAAGATAAATACAAGGGTGAACTTAAGTCAAAAAATTGGGTTGGTAGACTTTATATTGACGGAAAACAAAAAATTTCATCTTCAGGTACAACAAATTTAGAAGAAGCAATTCCAATTTTGGAAAAATGGTTTGATGATATTCAAGAAGAAAGTGAAAGATTAAAAAATCAAACTAGTGAAACACAAGTTAACGAAAATCAAAATGTTACTAATGAGAATACTTCACCAACAGAGGATAAACAGAAAGTTGAAACACCAATTGTTGAAACTCAAACTCCAAATCAGGAACCAACTGCTCCCGTTGCATCTAATGAAAGCACGGAACTAAATAAGCAAGATCAATTAAAAAGTAAAATAACAAATATTTTTGGAAAATTAAAAGATATTAAATTAAAAAAACCATCTTTTGCAAATAATTTAAGTAAATCTTCTTCAAATAATTCAAAAATTGGTAATTTAAAATCAAAGTTTGAAAGTTTTTTCAAGTCTAAGTTGGGTAAATCAAGTGTTCAGGGTGAAGAAATATTAGGAGTAGAACTTGCGAATACAGAAATTAGATTAGTTCAAGTATCAAGCAACAAAGCAAATCAATGGGTATTAGATAAGTTTCATATTCATCCAGTAGATGTTAGCGATGATAGTACTCCTATTGAAAATGCTGATAAGTTTTCTGAAGAACTAAGTCTTGCAATTCAAAAATATAAAATTTCATCACCAAACGTTGCAATATCAATTCCAGTTACAAGCGCAATCATAAGAGTTGTAACAGCTCCTCTTATGAAAGATGAGGAATTAAATAAAGCAATTGAGACAAACTCATTATGGGAAAATTTAGTTCAGCTAACAGATAGTTTAGATGATTATTCTATTTTTCATCAAGTGATTAATAGAAATCAAAAAGACAATACAATGGATATATTGTTTGTAGCATCAAAACTTACAGATATAAACAGTTACACCTCAATTATTAAAAACGCAGGTTTAAATCCAGTTATTATTGATGTTAAATGTTTTGCGTTAAAGTCAGCAGTAGATCAATCAAATCAACTTACAAATAAATTTGATGATGCAAATTTCACTGCAGTTTTAGAATTTGGTTTAGATGAAAATTATTTAATGATTCTTTATGATAATAATCCAATTATTACTGACATTTTTATAAGAGGACAGGATAGAAAAATTTTACAAGAGTCACAGAACGCAGAAGAAAAAGAAGGTTTAGTAAGAAGATACGCAACTCAAGTTAAGCAAGCTATTCAGGATTTTGAGACAAAATATGAAAAAAGAATACGAAATATAAAAGTAGTTTCAGATGTTAATAATATAGAAGATTATCTTGGAAGTTTTAGAAAAATTTTGATGAATGTTGGTTTTAATACTTTTGATCCAATAGAAGGATTGAAAATTCCAAGTCAATACCAACAAGTTTTAGATAGCAAACCCAATAGATCCTACTTATCTACTGCCGTCGGCTTAGCTTTTAGAAAACTTGATGTGTTTGGTTACTATAAATTTGTTACTGCAGTCAAAAACATAAATTTATTACCAGATCGATCAAACGTTATGAGACAAAAGAAAATGAAAGCTATTTCTGGTTTTGCTTTCAAAGGAATTACAGCAGCAGTTGCTGGAGTATATCTATTATTATTTGGCTTGTCTTTTTGGAATATCTTTTCATATAACGCTAAACTAAAACAATATGAAAATGTAAAAGCTGAGCACACTAAAATACTTAAAGAAAAGAAAATAGTTTCTAACGAACTTGGATTAATTAACACATCTTTAAAATTAAGTAGAACTCTATCTTCAAATAAAGAACTAACTTATAGAATTTTAGCTCAAGTAGCATCGAGTGTTCCTAATAGAGTAAGATTTGATCAAGTTGAATTTAATGGAACTACAAGATTAACGATACAAGGTGTTGCTGCAAGTGATCAGGATATATTAAAATTTATTGATAACTTAGGAAAACAAAAATTAGTTGAACAAGCATCGTTATCTTCAATGAGATTACCAAAAGGTACTGCAGGTTCAGCAACAATGAAAGGCTTTAGAGTTTTTGTAAAATTTAAAAGAGGTTAAACATGGCAATGAATATAGATTTAAAAAATTTAAACATGGATGATATTAAAAGTCAGGTGACTAAACTTTTAGCAGATAAAAAAACTTTAACTAAAATTGGAATTATTTTTGGAGCAGTTGTTTTATTTTTAATAATTTATTACGCAATCTTAAATCCAATGGTGGATAAGCGAAAAGCTAAATTGGATGACATGAACAAGAAAAAACAAGAAACAGAACAATCTATTAATGAAATTAATTCAATGAAGGCAAGAATAAAAAAACTTAAACCAGAATACGACAAGTATTCAAGCCTGTTTCACTCAAAAGCTGAAGTGGAAGGTTTATACCAAACATTAAGTGAGTATGCTGGAGAAAATGATTTGATCATCTCAAAAATAGAAAAAAAACAAATCAAAGAAGTTTTAAAAGCTGAAGCTTTAGCTAAAGCAGATGGAAAAAAAACGACAAAAAAGAAGAAAAACCAAGTTAAAAATATTAAAAATGTTGCATACTACTTGATACCAGTAGATTTTGAAATTGATGGAAATTTTATTGGATATATTAAGTTTAAGAGGGCTCTTTCATTATCCAACAAGATGTTAAACTTTGACAAAGAGTCTATTCAAGTGGTAAAAGGGGATTCAACTGGAGCGATAAAAGTAAAAGGAACATTAACTATTGTAGGATTACCTGATGAATTCTTTTAAAATAATCTTTATTTCAATACTCTTTATATTATTAGCCAAGGTATCAGTTGCGGACAATCATGATGCTGAGCAAAATATTATTGAGAGAGCAAAAGAGATAAATCAAAAAGTAAAAGAAAAACAAGCAAACTCACAAGCAAACATTGCATCAGAAATAGGAAATGAGGAACCACTTCCTTTAAATGATCCTTTTGTAGGTGATAGTAGTTTAACTGGGGGTAGTTCTTCTATTTTAGCAAGCGATCCAGAAGAAGCTAAAAATGAAATGAGTTTATATAAATTTAAATTAGCTGCGGTAATGAAGTCAGAAAATGAAGATGGTTATGTATCTTTAATTAATTCAAGTGGAAACGTTATTACTATAGGAATGTTTGAAGAATTAAGTCCTGGAGTAAAATTAGTTGCTCTTAATAATAAAGAAGCAGTTTTTGAAAAAAATGGCGTGTCTTTAATGATTATAAATTTTAAAAATCAAGTCACAGAAAGGAGTAAATAATTTATGAAATTTAAAAATAAATTATCATTTATTATAATTCCTTTTTTTATTTTATTATTAACTGGATGTGCTGAAAAATTTGCTAAAAAACAATTCAAACACAATACACCTCTCATTAAAACTGATGTTAAAAAAATGGGAAAACAAGAATTGGAAAAAAGTGCTGAAATGGGACCAACTCCAATTGATGGTGATGTTATTAAACTTAAAAAAAGAAAACAATTATCATCTGTTAAAGAAAGAAATTATTTATTAATCTCTGAGGAATTCGAGTCCTTGAAACAAAAAGTATCTTTTAAATTCCAAAATCTTGATTTTAAGGAAGCAATGGCTTTAATGTCTGAAATTGGTAATATCAATATATTAGTGGGTGATGAAGTGGCAGGGGCTATTTCTGCAGAATTAGAAAATGTTCCATGGGATAAAGCATTTAATGCTTTGTTAGATTTAAAAAGTTATGCTGCAGATATTGATGTTTCAAGTAATATAATAAGAGTATCAACACCTTCAAATTTAACTTCACAAGAAAGTTATAAATCAGCAAGAGCTTCAGCAGTTAAAAAGAAAGTAGAACTTGAAGACTCAGTCGAACCAATTATTTCAGAAATATTTAGATTATATTATATTTCACCAGCGGAAGCCAAAGCAACTATAACAGAATTGTTTACAACTGTTGGCACGAACCAAAACTTTATGCCAATTCAGGTAACTGAAGAACAAACTACAAGATCAATAATTGTTAGAGGTAAAGAAAAAGATTTAGATATTGTCGATAAAGTCATTAGAGAAATAGATAAAAGAACAAAACAAGTTTTAATTGAAGCTTTTATTGTTGAAGCAACATCTTCATTTGAACAAGCTTTAGGAAGAAAAATGGGAGGAGCTTACACTAGAAATGGAGAGAGAGTAGGTGGTACAATTGGAGGAAGTTCAGTTGGAGCAGCCTCTGGTACCGGGGCTCAAATATCTGATAGTACTGCTGCGTTTAATACTGCTGGTGGAACAGATAATCTTTTTAGTTTTGGAGCTGCAGGCGCTACAAGTGGTATTGGTATTTTGAAAAAAACTGGTTCAGCAGTTTTAAAATTAGAATTAGATGCTTTAGAAACTCAAGGATTAGGTAAAACAGTTTCTAATCCAAAATTATTTACTTTAGATAATCAAACTGCAAGTATTAAACAAGGTGAACAAATACCTGTTTCTGGAGGGGATGGAGCAGATACTTTTGCTGATGCTGCCTTAAAACTTACAGTTACTCCAAATATTATTGGGGATGGAAATGTGATGCTAACAATTGTTGTTAATAACGATACACCAAACAGAACAGGCGGAGGAGGAACTCCAGGAATAAATACAATGGAGATAAACACAAAGTTATTAGTTGCTGATGGAGATATTGTTGTAATTGGTGGAATTAAGAAAAATGCTCTTGCTGATAGTAGATCAGGCGTTCCAGGCACAAAAAATGTTCCAATAGTTGGAAAATTGATGTCAGGAAAAAGCAATTCTGATACTATGACTGAATTATTAGTTTTTATAGCACCTAGGATTTTATAATGTTGAAAATTAGTAGAGAAAGCGAGATTAACCTAGTTAATGTTTTAATTGATAATGACATTATTTCAGGAAAAGATCTTATTAATATCAAGAAAGTAAGTACTGAAAGTAATAAATCTCAAATTGATGCTATATTTGAATTAAAGCTTACGGATGAGAAAAAAATCATAGATCTTTTAATTAAAGAACAAAATCTAGAAACAATTGATTTAAAAAAAGTTCAAATTTCAGAAGATGTAAAAACTGTTTTGCCATCGAATTATATAAAGGTAAATTTTGTTGCACCTTTTAAAATAGAGGGAAAAACTTTGCACATCGCAATTCCAGATAGTTCAAAACTTGGCCTAATGAGAAATTTAAAAGCTATAACAAAAAAAAATATTGAATTACATGCAGCAAAAATTTCAGATATTTCAGAATATATTGAGCGACTAGCAAACGAAACTGATGAAGTAACAATTGCATCAATACGAGATGAAAATAGAAAAAAAATAAAAACTTTCGAAACTGATTTAGGAGAAGCAGGTGAAGTTTTAGAAAAAGCTCCTGAAGAAGATATAGAAGCAATAGAAAATGAGTCTGAAGTAATCAAATTTAGTACAGCTGTTGTTGCAGAAGCAATTAAATTGGGAGTGAGCGATATTCACATCGAACCTTATAGATTTACATCTAGAGTTCGATACCGTTTAGATGGAATGTTACAAGAACAAGAACAATACAAACAATTTCTTCACGACAACTATGGTGCAGTGGTTACTAGATTTAAAATTATGGGTAAACTAGATATTGCAGAAAGAAGATTACCACAAGACGGGGCAATTAACTTCAAAATAGAAAATAAAGTTGTTGACCTTCGTCTATCTATCTTACCAACAGCAAACAATGAAAGAATTGTAATGCGTATCCTTAATAAGGATGCAGGTGATATCAAATTAGAACAATTAAATTTTGAGGAACAGGATTTAAAAAACCTTAGAAAAGCAATTCATAGTACTCAAGGATTGATATTAGTAACTGGCCCAACGGGATCTGGTAAATCAACTACTTTATATAGTATTTTAAAAGAAGTCAGCAAACCTCATTTAAATATTTTAACTGCTGAAGACCCTGTTGAATACGAATTAGATGGTGTAGGGCAGGTTCAAATTAAAGATCATATTGGATTAACTTTTGCCTCAGCATTAAGATCTTTTTTAAGACAAGACCCAGAAATTATTCTTGTTGGAGAGATGCGAGATAAAGAAACTGTTGATATTGGATTAAAAGCAGCATTAACAGGTCACTTAGTATTTAGCACACTTCACACCAATGATGCACCAAGTACAATCACTCGATTACAAAACATGGGAACACCTGATTATTTAATCAGTGCTGCAACACAATTAGTTGTTGCACAAAGATTAGCAAGAAAAAATTGTAAAGAATGTAGAGTGCCTGATGATGATGTTAATCCAAAAGTTTTACAAGATTTAGGATTTAGTGCTGAACAGGCATCTAGAGTTAAAGCTATCAAGGGTAAAGGGTGTGCCAAATGTAGTAATACTGGCTACAAAGGTCGACAGGGTATTTATGAAATTTTAGTGGTATCAAAACCAATTAAAGAAGCAATCTTAAGACAAGCCACTACACCCGAGTTAAGAGAAATTGGAATTAAAGAAGGTTTTCAAACTATGAAAGATATGGGGCGAAGACTAATTGCATCTGGAGAGCTTAATTTTAGAGAGTACGAAAGAGTTCTTTCAGGCGAGTAAAAATGGAAGCTTTTACATACAAAGGAATTACTGATGGGAAATACGTTGAGGGTGATATAGAAGCAATAAATCTTGATGAAGCCTCACATCTCTTAAAAGAAAAGAAAATAATAATCACAAATATTGTTAAGTCTAAAAAAAAGGCAGGTGAAAAGAAGAAATCTAGTGGCTCCTCTCTTTTTGGTAAGAGTAAAAAAGTAAAAGTAGAAGAAATTCTAATATTTTCAAAGCAATTTGCGACTATGGTTAAGGCAGGTTTGCCAATCCTTCAGGTATTAGCAATGTTGAGAGACCAGATGGAAAGTCAGGGGATCAAAGATATTATTGAGGATATACGAAAAAGCCTAGAGGGTGGAGTTAATTTATCAAAATGTTTTGAGAAATATCCTCAACATTTTGACAATGTTTACGTTAACTTGATTAAAGCAGGTGAGGCCAGTGGTAAGCTAGATGTTTTCTTACTTAAAATCGTAGACTCACTTGAAAAAAAAGAGAAAATTAAGAAAAAAATTAAATCTGCTTTAATGTATCCAGCAATAATGTTTACTGTGGCAATCACAGTTAGTGCTTTCATGTTAGTTAAAGTAGTACCAGTATTTGCTAAAATGTATGATGGTATGGGTTTAGAGTTGCCAGCTGCAACTGCAACCATTATGGCAATGAGTGACTTTTTAAGAGGAACAGGCGGAAAGGTTATTTTCTTTGGAGGAATAACAGGTTTTTTTGCCTTTAGGTTTATTACAAAAAGAAATGCTGCAATTCGATTTAGATGGCACAGACAAGTTTTAAAATTACCATTGTTTGGAGATATGATTTTAAAATCCATGTTAGCCAGAATTTCATTAATTATGGGAAATTTAAGTGCAGCAGGTGTGAACTTGCTGGAAAGTTTAGAAATTGCAAAATCTGTTAGTAATAATGATGTAATCACAGACGCATTAGAGAATGTTAAAAAAGGAGTTTTCTCGGGAGATACATTAACAAAGCTTTTTTTAAAAGAGCCATTATTTCCACCAACTTTTAGTCAATTGATTTCTGTTGGTGAACAAACAGGTCAATTAGATGAAATGTTTAATTCAGTAGCTTCTTATTATGAAGAGGAATTTGATACTACTGTTGATAACATGTCTAGCTTAATAGAACCGATCATGATTGTTTTTATGGGTGTAATGATTGGTGGACTGATGATTGCGATGTACTCACCGATATTCAATGTTGGTGCTTTAATTAACTAAATTTATTATTGTAATGCTACACTCATACTTAGAATATTTGTGTAATTTCCGTTACCATCTTTTGTATTACATGGTGTCTTGAAACACATTTCTACCGTAGCGTTTTCGTTACCTTGAGTATTAATAATTATGTATCCGAGTTGTTTATCTTCATAAGCTGCTCCACCACTTCTAACTGCTTTGGATGTTGTGCCATCAACTTTACCAAAAGGATTTTTAAAATTATAATCTCTAAAAGCTTCATCAACATATTGAGCTATAGTTTGTGCTTTTACATCAGAGCATTTTACATTGTTTTGATCAAATAAATTTCTGTCTGGATCAACATTACACATCATCAGTTCATTTGAGATATATTTCGATGCACTAGCAAAGTTTGCTTTAGCTGTTGATATTTTGGCCGAGGCCGTGTATCCGTTATAAGCAACCACTCCTACTGCTGCAAGAATACCTATAATAGCCACCACAACAAGAAGTTCTATCAATGTGAAACCATCTCGTTGCATTAAAACTATAATTTTTTAGTCAGTACTAAATTATTAATCCAAGGCTTATCACCTTCTTTAAATTTTATTGAGTCCATTATTTCCTGAATAAAAAAAGTACCAAGACCCCCTGGTTTGACATCATCGATTGCCCTATGTTTAACTTTACTTTTTTCAACTGGTTTACCCTTATCAAAAAACGAAATTTCAAGTTCTTTATCTGTACAAGAAATTCTAACTGCCATTCTGTCTTGCGTGTCAGGGTAATCTTTATAAGCATGTTTAACAATATTTTGTGCTGCTTCAGCAATCGCTAAAACTAGTTCCTCTCTTAAATTTTCATCAATTTTAAATTTCTCAAAAACTTCTCTTGAGAAACTTCTCACATCCTTAAGGCTAGAAGATCTAACTAAGAAATCTTTTTTTTCAGACAAATTTGTTGTATCAGCAACTTCAGTACTCATTAATATCTATTACTCCAAATTTAAAATTTGCTCTAACTTTGCCATCATAATTACTTTTAAAACAGATTTACTTACATCTTTAACAATAAGCTTAGTTCCTTTTTCTAATGCTTTTTGATGACTTTCAATTAAAACCGATATGCCTGAAGAGTCCATGTATTGAACATTACTTAAATTTAAACTTACATTTTTACCAGCATCGATGAGAGGAAAAATAACTTCTTTTGCTCCCTCTGTTTTATCCATATCTATCTCACCATCTAAAAATACAGTACTAGTGTCGCCTTCCTCTGTTACTTTATATGTCATAGAAACTTCCTTGCCATTGCTAAAACTTTTTCAACTGGTTGACTTACTTCTTTAAGTTCAACTTTAGTATTTTTCTCTTTTGCTCTTTGATTACTTTCAACTATCACTGAAATTCCAGACGAGTCCATATATTGAACACCTTTTAAGTTCAAATGAACTTCTTTTCCAGAGTCAATAAGTGGGAAAACTACTTCTCTAACATTATCAGCAACATCCATATCTATCTCTCCATCCAAGAATACAGTGCTGACATTTTCGCTTTCAGTAACTTTAAATTTCATTATTTTAATATTCTATAAAGCTAATAACAAAAATCATATAAAAATTAAACCCAAATTGACCAGCGAAATCAAATATTGAGTGAAATTGGGTGATATTTATAGTTTACATCATCGATAATTATTATAAATTTTTGACTTTAATTAATTAATAAAGAGGAAACATGAAAAATAACAAAGGTTTTACGTTAATTGAACTACTAGTTGTTGTTGCGATTATTGGTATTCTAGCAGCCGTAGGTGTTGTGGCTTATAATGGTTATACTAAGAGTGCAAAAATAAACGCATCAAAGTCTAACCAAGGTGCTGTTGTTAAATATTTAGCAGCTGAAATCCAAAAATGTGCAATGGGAACAGAAACTTCAGCGATGAGTAATAATCTAACTTGCAGTGGAATGACAGCACAGGATGTTGTTGATGCAGCTGGAACAGCTTTAAATGATTTTAAAAATACTTATACACCAAGTTGTCAAGGTGTAGTGCATGCAGGGATGACTGCCGAAACAGACTGTGCATTAACTGGTAAAGGTTACACTGTTTTAGTTGGTGACGATGCTGCGAGCACTATAACTGTCTCAACCCAATATGATGACGCAACAACTGATGTGTTGACTAACGTAGTATCTGTAGAATAATTATCTGAATTGATAAATTATCAAAAAAAAATTAAAAGCTCGCTAGGGTTCTCCCTAGTAGAGCTTTTAGTTGTTGTTGCAATCATTGGAATTATATCTGCAGTAGGAATTGTGACCTACAATGGATATATTGCTGGAACAAAAGAAAAGTCTGCAAAAAATATTATGCAGCAAATTTCACTAGCTCAAACTGAAGAATATTCAAATACTGGAAATTATTTTACTCAAGAAACTGATAGCTGTACACCCTCTGAAACTTCTACAGATGAAATTGAAACAATTTTATTTGGTGGTGGAGATCAAATCGGTAAAGATATAGGTTACTTAATGTGTATCGCAAGCAAAGGCACCTCTAACTATGATATCGTAGCTGAAGAAAACACTAATAACAGTAATCCATGTATATTAACACTTAGTAGAAATGGAAATTTCACTAGAGATAGTAATTGTTAAGAATCAAGCATTAAAAATCAATTTGATCACTTAAATTAATTGTTAGTTGAAATTTTTTTGTTAGGTAAATAAATTATGGATAATGAAATGGCACAAAAAATAATGGATGTAGTTACAAATAACATTGACACGTTGTGGGTTATCGATTGTGCAGTTTTAGTATTCATTATGCAGGCAGGTTTTATGTGCATGGAGACAGGCTTGTCACGTCAAAAAAATAGCATCAATGTTGCTTTAAAAAATGCTGCAGACTTTGGTGTTTCAGTTGTTATTTTTTGGATATTCGGATTTGGTATAATGTTCGGTACATCTTACAACGGATTTTTTGGTACTGACTTATTTCTATTTAAAACAGATAAAGCTGAGTACATGACTTATTTTGTTTTCCAAGCGATGTTTGTTGCAACTGCTGCAACTATCATTTCAGGGGCTGTTGCTGAGAGAATGAAATTTAATGGCTATTTGATAATGACTGTTTTAGCAACTGGCGTTATATATCCAATCGTTGGACACTGGGCATGGTCATCAAGTTATCTATCTAAACATGATACAGTTAATCAGTTACTTGCTGTAACTGGTTCAGTCAAAACAACTGGATGGCTTTCAGATTTAGGATTTGTAGATTTTGCTGGTAGCACGATAGTACACTCAGTGGGTGGCTGGATCGCTTTAGCTGCAGTAATGATTTTAGGTCCAAGAATAGGAAAATATTCTTCAGCAAATAAAGGAAAGTTTACAGGATCCAGTTTTCCACTAGCAGTTCTAGGAACACTTATATTATGGTTTGGTTGGTTTGGTTTTAATGGTGGAAGTAATGGAGCAATGGATGAAACTGTTCCTTTAATTTTAATTAATACTTTTTTAGCTGCTGCCTTTGGATTGTTAACAGGCTTGGGTATTTCGTATTTAAAATTCAAAAAACCAGATCCTTTTTATATCATTTTAGGACCATTAGCGGGTTTAGTTGCAATTACTGCAGGATGTAACTCATTAACATCAGTTTATTCAATATTTGTAGGGTGTGTCGGTGCAATAGTTGCCATCTATATTAATGAAGTTTTAAATAAATATGAAATTGATGATGTTGTGGGAGCTGTGCCGGTACATTTAGGTGCAGGAATATGGGGAACAATTGCTGTTGGTTTATTTGGTGATTTAGAAATTTTAGATACTGGCTTAGATAGGATGTCACAAATTAAAATTCAATTAATTGGTATTGTATCAATCGGATTATTTACTTTCTTATCATCTTTTATAATTCTAAGATTATTTAATAGATTTTACCCTTTGAGAGTAAGTCCTGCTCATGAAGAGCTCGGCTTAAATATTGCTGAACATAATGCAGTATCAGTTGAACATGATTTGATATCAATTTTAAACAAACAATCTGAGTCTGGAGATTTAAAAATGCGAGGTCCTCAAGATCCTTTTACAGCAGGAGGAGTAATTGGTCTTTATTATAATAAACTCATGAGCAAACTTGAAACTAGTGAGGATGAAAAAAACAAGTGGCGTGAAAGAATTTCAAAAGAAGTAAAACTCGCAGTTAAAGTTCAAGAAAATTTTTTACCCAAAAGAAATTTAAAAAATTATCCTGTGCATGGAATTAATATTGCAGCAAGAGAAGTCTCTGGAGATTTTTTTAGTTTTTATCCCCATAACGATAGTATTTATTTTATAATTGCAGATGTTGCTGGTAAAGGAATTCATGCCGGTATGGTTATGGCAAAAGCATCAACGTTGTTTGAGGTTTTAGCTCAATCAAAAGTAGATCCTGATGAAATGGCTTTTCATATGAACAATGATTTAAATAATACTAAGACTGCTGGCATGTTTGTAACCTCAATTGTTGGTGAGTATAATTTAATTACAGATGAGATCAGATGGGTGAATGCAGGACATCAACCAGCAATTTTAAGAAATGGACAAGGTAAATACAATCAGTTTGAAAGTTCAGCTCCTCCATTAGGTGTAATTAAACAAAAAAATAAAAGTGTTTATAATATTCATAAAACAAAATTAAATGGTTCAAGGTTTTACGCATTCACTGATGGTTTGTCAGAGAGTTTAAATGATAATGGAGAAGAGATAGGAATTGATGGTTCAATCGATATAATCGAACAAAATTATAATAAAGATACAATAAAACAATTAGATAGTATCACTAAAACAATAATTGGTTCTGGTCAAAATCAAAAGTTATCTGATGATTTAACTTTAATAAGTATTGGAAAATAAGACTTATTGTTAAAATTAATTAATTGAAAAAAACAATATACTTAATATCTTTTCATTTTTATGTTTTTTAATTCACACAGATTAAAATTAGTAATGATCTCAACAATTTTGTTGATTTCAACATCTGCTTTTTCATCAGAAAAAAACATTACCTATATGCAAATTTTACAGGATCCTAATAACTTAGATTTAAATTTAAAGTATGCACAACAACAAGGAAAAGTTGGTAACTTTAAACAAACAATCTCAACACTTGAGAGATTAAATATGCTTTATCCAGACAATGTTGAAATAAAACTATATTTATTATCTGTTTTAGTCCAAGTCGACTCTCCAGAAAAAGCTAATACGATTATAGAAGATATGAAATTAAGAAGAGATCTTTCTGCAGAAGACTTAGAAACTTTACAAGAAATTGAGGAAGAGTTAAAAGATCGTGAACCAAGTTTATGGAATTTAACTGCTGATGTTGGATTTGGTGCAACGTTTTCAAATAACGTTAATAGTGTTTCTAAAACAAGATTAAAATACGATACGAATTCAATTACTGCTTTTACTTCTCCTAAACATGATAGAACTGAAGTTGCGTCTATAGGTATTGGTGCTACTAGACCTATAGGAGAAGAGTCGTCATTATTATTAAATTTTGCTCATACCACCTCTAATCAATATCAAGAAGCAGATGATGATTTTCAAAGTTATGGTTTAACGATTGGTTTAGATACCACTTTAGGTAATCAAAGTTTAAGTCCATACATAATTATGAGTAAAACTGATGCACAACATGATGCGGATAGCTTTTCATTGATGCTAGGAGTAGGAGGATTTTTTACAGTTGGAGAGAGACATTCTTTTAGTTATGGATATTCTTACTCAGACTCTAAAGCAAATAATAATTCATCCGACACTACTGCAGATGATACCAATTCAATTGGTCATGGTTATACGTTTGGTTATGATTTAATAATAACTCCAATAATTTCTAGTTCACTCAGTTTAGGTTATAGTGATAGTGATGCAAAAGTTGATGCTGGAAATGATTACGAAACTTATGAATTTGGTATCGGTTTAAATTTTGCATTTCCATGGGCTTATATTGCATGGAGTGCCTCAACCAGTTTCAATGATTACAAAGCTGTCGATACGTCAGTAGACTCAACAAAACTGAGATCTGACCATGCGACTACAACAGACATAATGATTACGAAAGCTATTGGAGATATTTTTCCGATAATTGATCCAAACAGATCGTTGTTTATTAACTTGTCTTATGAAAAAACTTTCTCTGAGGCAAATATAATGAACTATGATTATTTAGCCGATTCCTTTGCATTAAGTTTTACTAAAGCTTTAAAACTTAATTAATCAATTTTTTTTAAAATTCGCTTAAAAATTGCTTTTTTTGACGTTCAATTTGAGTTTTTAAAGTTTATTTTTTTTATATTTTTGTTAGTTTTACGATGTGAAAAAACTATTATCAGTTCTGTCAGGTCTAATTTTTATGATCAGCACAAGTGTTCTTGCTGAGGAAAAATTAACCATAGAAAAACAATTAGTTGGAATTGTTGGTGCAATTTCAGGAACTGTTAAAACTGAAACAAGAGAATTAAAAGCTGGTGACAAAATTTATTTAAATGAAACAATTGTTGCTGGTGCAGGATCTGGAACACAAATTTTACTTTTAGACCAATCAACATTTACTATTGGTGAAGATTCTGAAGTTGTAATGGATACATTTATATTTGATCCTGCAACAAATGATGGAAAAATAGTTGCAAGCGTTAAACAAGGAAGTTTAAAAGTCATCTCTGGTTTAATCAGTAAAAAAAATCCTGATAGTTTAACTGTAGAGGTGCCAGAGGGAACTCTTGGTTCAAGAGGAACAGAATTTCAAACAATTGTATCAAAAGGTAAAACTGATACTCTATTAATCGGTCCAGGAAAAAATAATACGTTAGGCATGAGGCCTGGAGCAGTCCTTGTTGGAAATAGTTTAGGTTCAACTTTATTAGACAATCCTTATAGCATGACTTCAATGTCAAAAGGTAAAGCACCTGGACAAGCAAAAAAAATTACTAAAAACCAGTTAAAGAAATTTAACAAAAAAATGAAAGCTCTAAGAGTTGCTAAGCTCTCACCAGAAGAAAAAAAAGGTAAGAGAAAAGAAATGAAAAAACAACTGAAGAAAGAGCTTAAGTCTATGGGCTTTGAAAAAGAAGAGATTAAATCAATTATAAGAGAAAATATTCAAAAAGATAAAGAGAAGAAAGTAGCTATCAAAAAAGAAAGAGCTGAAAAGAAAAAAGCTAAAAAGAAAAAAGCAAAAGCAGAAAAGAAAAAAAATAAAAAGAAAAAAGCTACTAAGAAAGGTTCTAAAAAGAAAAAAGTAGTTAAGAAAAAAGAGGGTAAAAAGAAAAAAGCTACTAAGAAAAAAGCTACTAAGAAAAAAGCTACTAAGAAAAAAGCAGTAAAGAAAAAAGCAGTCAAAAAGAAAAAAGTAGTTAAAAAGAAGAAGAAAGTAGTTAAGAAAAAACCTAAAAAGAAAATTAAGAAAAAAGTAGCGAAGAAAAGAAAGATCGTTAAAAAGAAAAGAGCTGCTAAAAAGAAAAAAGCTAAAAAGAAAAGAAGAAAAAAGAAGTAATTAGCTAGTTCCTAATAAGTTTCATTTACATTACTTAAATTAGATATAAATTTCACTTTGTGAAAGCTTTTGTACAAAAAAATTTAAATTATTTTGTTTTCTTAATTTTACTCACACTATTAATTTTTCTAAAAATTCTAAATCCTGCGTTTATTAAGTCTGTTTCATATTTAAGTTTTGATTTGTATCAAAAAATATTTGTTGAGGAAAAAAATAGCGATGTGGTTATTATTGACATTGATGAACAAAGTTTAGGTAAGTTTGGACAATTTCCCTGGAACAGGAAAGTTTTTGCTAAAATACTTGACCAATTAAATATCCATAATCCAAAAGCGATTGGTTTTGATATTTTTTTTACTGAGAAAGACAAGCAATCACCTGAAGCAATTATCAAGTCATATGGTTTAATTCCTTCTGATGTTGCAGATATTCAGAACTTAAAAAGTCCCGATGATATTTTTTCAGAAAAATTAAAAGAGTCGAAATCAATCATTGCAGTGTTAGGTAGCAATGTACCCTCACATTCAAATTATAACAGAAAGGCAAAAGCAAGATTCTTATCAAAAGGCGGTGATCCAAAAAATTTTACATATTCATATCCTCACTCCATAGGATCGTTAGAAAAACTAGAAAAGAATATTAAAGGATTGGGTTCTATATCTTTTTTAGATCAACTAGATGGAATAATACGATCCTTACCATTAATTGTGCAATTCGATAAAAAAATATACCCCACCATGGGACTAGAGATGGTTAGAGTAGGATCCAAACAAAAAAACATTTATGTAGAATTAAATGAAGTAGGCATTCAAAGAATAAGTGCTAGACCCCACAAAGTTGAGTCAGATCCTAATGGGATCATTTGGATAAAGTATAAAAAATCAAATAAAGATCAATTTATATCAGCTGGTGATGTGTATGATGGGAAATTTCAATCAGATTTTTTTAAAGACAAATACGTTTTAATTGGAGCATCAGCACAAGGACTTTTTGATCTTGTCAAAACTCCACTTGGTGTAACTATTCCTGGAGTAGAAGTTCATGCAAATGTAATTGAAAACATTCTTGATCAATCTTATTTGGTTCGAAATCCAAATACTTATATTTTTGAATTATTATTTTCGATTATCATTGCTTTACTTACATTTGTTTTGTCTCAAAAAATTAAACCAAAATATAGTTTATCCATATTCTTTGGAAATATTTTAGCAATTATAATAATTGGTTTTTCTATCTATAAATTTAGATCAGAGTTAGTAGATTTTAGCTATCCTATTTTTATTGTAACACTAACATTTTTAACGGGTCTTTATTTTAGGTTTATTGAGGAAAACAAAATGGCTTTAGCCAATCTTCAAAAAGAGGCTAAGCTTTTAAAAGAACGTGAACTAGCAGCTGGAGTTCAAAAAAGCTTATTTCCTGATATTTCAAAATTTGAGAATTTTATTTTTGCAAAAAATGTGCCAGCACGAGACGTTTCAGGAGACTATTTTGATGTTGTAAGATCTACTCCTGAAGAATATTTTTTTACATTAGCAGATGTATCTGGCAAAGGAGTTAAAGCTGGAATGTATATGGCTAAAGCATCTTCAATCTTTAGGACCCTTACTAATTTAAAATTCCCTTTAGAAAAAGTTGTATTTGGTGTCAACAATGAACTAGTGGAGGCAAAATTTAAAGGAATGTTTGTGACAGCTGTATTTGGAAAATTAAACATTAAAACAGGTGAAATGGTATTTATAAATGCTGGTCACGAAAGTATTTTAACTTTTGATGAAAATAAAAATTATGAATATATCAAATCTGAAATGCCACCAATTGGTATTGTTAAGTATTTTACAGAGTCGATGGTTAAATCAAATACTATTAATCTTAAAGATAAAACTTTTGTGGTTTATACCGATGGAGTAACTGAAGGTTATATGAAAAATGGCGAAGAGCTTGGAGCTGAAGGAGTGCAAAAAATTATAAACGAAATGTCACAGGTCACACCAAAATCCATCGTCGAAGCTATCGAAAAAGAGCTTAACTGGGGTGCAGAAAAGTTAAGAGATGACATAACTTGCATGGCAATCAATATTAAAAATACTGAACTAATAAAGAAGAAATAATTTGTAACCCAAAATGAATAAATTGGTTATTTAAAAATCCATATTTTTATGTAAGTTGCACTTGTGAAACGAATCTTTTTATTACTATTTTTAATACCTGTGTTGAGTAATTGTACTCAATATTCTGCTTTAATAGGTCCTTCTTTAACTTTAGTAAATACTGGTAGTATTGCTCAAGCAACAACTTCTTTATCAAGCTCTTTAGCAATCAACGAAGTTAAAAAAGAATATACAAATAATTTACAAGCAGAAAGAATTTGTCCGACTACTTATTCCGCAGAATTAAATGCAATCTTTTTTGAGACGATAGAAGAAATAGGTTGCTACTACGATCCCCTTAGTATTCTTCGATAATACTTAATTTTATTTCGAAGATTTATTTTAATAGATCCTTAAGTTTATTTTCTTTTTCTAGAGCTCTAACTTCATCATAACCGCCAATGTGTTGGTCACCAAAAAATATTTGAGGAATAGTTCTTTTACCATTCGCTTTTTCAATCATCTCATCTTTTGCACCCTCAACCTTTGCAACATCAATTTCTTCATAAGGTGCATTGTTTCTTGTAAGTAATCTTTTGGCAGCTTCACAATAATTACACATTGGACCTGTATAGATTGTTACTTTTTTCATAGTTTATAGATAATCACCTTTTTTTATTTTACTAGTAATTTGTTTTCTTGAATATTCAAATTTTTTTCTGTGTTTGATACTTTTTTGATGAACTCTTTTTCTCCATAATCTAAATGATGATGGTTTGAGAGATTTTCTCATTATTTTAATGACATCAGATTCTCGGTAGCCAGTTTTTTTTTCGATATCTTCAAAAGTGATCCTGTCGGCCCAGGCTGCCCAGATGACCCAATCTGGATCTTCATGATTTGGCTCTGGATTTTTGACGCGTGTAACTGGCCTGTGACCTTTTTTTTTCATAAATCCTTTATATTTGAAAAAAATCAATAATGCATTTTTTTTAGGATCTGTTATATTGTGATTTGATAGTCCTACTTAGCCATCTTTAGCTCCCGGTTTTTTAGGACTATCTTTTTTTTTATGCTCCCCCTAGATTTTATCCTTTTTTTACAGATCATAATTTTTCTATTCATCACACCTGGAACCCCTCGAATAGTTATTATTTCTTATTCAATGAATTATGGTGTAAAAAATTGTATTTGGACAGCCTTAGGTGATGTGACGGCAAATTTATTTCAAGCAACCTTAGTAATTTTTGTTATAGGAACATTTTTGTCGGATAATCCAAACTTTTTAAATTTTTTTAAATGGATCGGAGTTATTTACTTAATGTATTTAGCTTACGATGTGTACAAATCTTCACCAAAAGATGTTAACTCAAAAATAATTAGTACCAAAAGTGTTTTTTCTTTTTATAAAGATGGTTTTTTAGTTGCAGGGACAAGTCCTAAGGCTTGGTTGTTTTTCCCTCTAATATTTCCGCAGTTCATTGATTTTAATAGCAATTATATTGTTCAATTCTTTATTTTAATAACAACTTATGTTGTTTTAGATTTTATTTCCTTGATTGGTTATGCTTTGCTAGCTCAAAAATTAATTACATGGATCAAAGCAAACCCAAAAACAATTAATACAATCTCAGCGAGTGTTTTAGTTATCATTGCGATTATTATTATTGTTACACAACAATATTAAAATATATCCAAAGTTGTTTTTGCCTCTTGCAATAGTTGAAAATTATTTATTTAATTAAGAATTAATTAATTAATAACAGAAGGAAATAAAATGAAAATAAACAAGATAATCTTGAGTTTTATTTCTGCAGTAGCAATTTTACTTTCAACTTCAGTTGTTTCATTTGCAAAAGTTGTTGGTGATAAAATTGTTTTAGGTGCTGCTATTTCATTAACTGGAAAATATTCATCTAATGGTGTTCATACACAAAACGGTTATAACATGGCTGTTGACAGAATTAATAGCATGGGTGGTGTTAAAGTTGGTGGAAAAACTTATAAGTTTGAAATCATTTATTATGATGATGAATCAAACCCAAAAAGAGCAGCTCAATTAGCAGAGAGATTAATCTCACAAGATGGTGTTGAGTTTATGCTTGGGCCTTATAGTTCAGGTTTAACAAAAGCGATTGCACCTGTTACAGAAAAATATGGTGTGCCAATGGTGGAAGCAAATGGTGCGTCTAGATCTTTGTTTACTAAAGGTTACAAATATCTATTTGCAGTTTTAGCTCCAGCTAATTTATATCTTGATGTAGCTATTAGAACAGCAGTTGAGTTAAATGGTGGAAAAGGTGTAAGAATTGCACAAGCATTTGAACAAGATGCTTTTTCACAAGACGTAAGATTAGGTATTTTAGATGCAGCGAAAGAAACTGGATCTGAAATTATAATCGACGATAAGCTTCCGAAAGAGCTTAACGATATGGCTGCAACATTAGTTAAAGTAAAACAAATGAAGCCAGATGTTCTTGTGGTATCAGGACACACAAAAGGTGCATTAACTGCAATTAGACAAATTGCTGAAATGAAGGTTGATGTTCCAATGTTAGCTATGACACATTGTGATGCTGCGAAGTTATCTAAACAACATGGTAAAAATTCTCAGTATGCATTATGTGCTTCTCAATGGCATAAAACACTAACTTATAAAGATAACTTCTTTAAAGATGGTATGACGTATGCGGCAGACTTCCAAAAAGAGTTTGGATATGATCCGCCATATCAATCAGCAGAGTCTTCTGCAGCATTGTTAGTGTTCAAGGATGCTTTTGAAAGAGCGAATTCTTTCGATCAAAAGAAAGTAAGAGATGCTCTTGCAGCTACGAACATGCAAACGTTCTATGGAAATATTAAGTTCGCACCGGGTGGTCAAAATGTTGACAAGCCGATGGTACTTTTCCAAGTAATGTGTGATGGCGCTGGGAAATGTGAAAACAAAGTTGTAGCTCCACTGAAGTGGGCATCAGCTAAATTGATTCACCCAATTCCTAAGTGGTCTGACAGATAATAATAAATCTTTAAATACCCCCTAAACTCTAGGGGGTATTTTTTTATAGGCAAATTATGGATTTCATGGTTTTTCAGTATCCGATGATAACTGTTCAAGCTTGCTTGGACGGGATACTACTTGGAATTTTATTTGCATTAATTGCTTATGGCATGGCTTTACAATGGGGTGTCATGAATATCATCAACATTGCCCAAGGTGATTTAGTTATCCTTGGTGGATACATTGCATACTTCATGTATCTTTATGGAATTCATCCAGCCTGGGGAGTAATAGTATCCCCAATTATAATGTATTTTGTTGGTGTCGGAATTTATAAATTAGTAATTAATAAAGTCGTTGATAGAGACTTGTTTATCTCGATTCTTGCTACATTTGGTATAAGTATTCTTTTTATGCAGCTGATGAACTTTGCATTTGGTGCAGATGTTGTCTTAGCAAATTCAGGTTATGGCACAACATTTTTATTTGATAGTGCAGTAGTTTTACCAAATTCAAAAATATTTTCAGCATTCGTTAGTATTGTTTTTGCTATTGGTTTAGTAATTTATATGAAAAAATCAAAACTTGGTCGAGCGATCAGAGCAACAGCTCAAAATGCAAGAGCTGCAAAGATTTTAGGTGTGGATACAGAAAAAGTTTATGCAGCAACTTTTGGATTAAATGCTGCTCTTTGTGGTGTTGCAGGAGCACTTATTTCAATAACTTTTACAATTCATCCTTATATGGGATTACCATATACAATTAGATCATTCATGATTGTTATTGTTGCTGGACTTGGCAATTTACCTGGTGTTGCAATGTCAGGGATGGGTCTTGGTGTATTTGAAGAGTTTGCTGACTATATATTAGGAACAGAATTTAGAATAGGTTCAGTATTTTTATTGTTAGTTTTAATTCTTGTTTATAGAAGATTTAAACTTTCAAGAAAAAGAGAGTATCTAAAATAATGAATAAAAATGTCTTATTATATGGTGCAATTTTAATATTTGGGCTTGCTGCACCCTTTGTATTTCCAGCATTTAAAGTTCAATTATCTATTTTGTGTGTATTGATTGTTTTAGCCACCACTTGGAATATTCAGGGTGGAGAAATGGGATATAACACATTTGGAAATATTCTATTTTACGGTTTAGGAATGTATTTGTGTGCCTCTGTACAAGTTGGCATGTTTTTTCCTTTGGCTGAGTGGACAGAAAGTGGAGGAGAAAAAACTTTTGTACATACGCCCACACAATTCTTTCAAGGAATGGCAGCTGGACTTGTAGTGGCTGCTATTGTGCCAACTATTGTTGCAGGATTAATTGGTTACGCCATCTTAGGACTTAGAGGACATTATTTTGCAATTTGTACTTTAGGTTTAGGTGTTGCTGCAGGAGAAATTTCTGGTGGTATAGAGATTATTGGAGCGGGACAAGGTTTTACCACACCACCTTTTCCAAACGTTGGTGGATTAGAGGCAAGAGGTGAATTCTTTTACTTTTTAAGTTTTGGTGCGCTTGTCCTTACATTCATAGCAGTGAGAGCGATTTACTCTACAAGATTTAGATTAATTCTTAACGCGATCAGAGATAATGAGGATAAAGCTGAGGCGATGGGAATTGAGACAATGAAATATAAAATAATTGGATGGATGGTATCAGCATTTTTCTGCGGTTTAGCAGGAGGTATCATGGGTGGACTTGTTGGCTACATAGATTCAACAGATGTTGCATTTGATGGAAGAGAGATGGGAGTATTTATGGTCTTGATGGCGATCCTTGGTGGTAAGGGAACTTTATGGGGTCCTGTGATTGGAGCAACTGTGTTTCATATTTTCAAAGAAGGATTTTGGACATTCTTTTTAGGTTGGCAATATGTTGCTTTAGGAGTTTTGATAGTTGTTATTGTCATTTATTTCCCAGAGGGAATTATGGGATGGTTGAGAGAAAAATATCCTGAACGATTTGGCGAAGTTGTTGATGAGGCAGATCGTAAAGCACAGGTAGAACTGAAATGAGTATTTTAGAAGTAAATAATGTAAGTAAATCTTTTGGCGGTGTTAAGGCTAATGTTGACATTTCAATGTCAGTAGAAAAGGGAAAAATATTTGGACTAATTGGTCCAAATGGTTCAGGAAAAACAACTTTATTTAACTCGATTGTTGGTACTTATCCAATAGACCAGGGGTCAATTAAATTTAATGGTAAAGAAGTATCTGAATTACCTGTTCCTGTAATTGCTAAACTTGGTTTATTAAGAACTTTTCAACAAACAAGAATTTATGGAAAATTAAATTGTGTGGATAATATGTTAATCAGTCACAAAGGTAGTGATGAAAGTATATTAAAAATATTCTCAAAAATTCCTCAAAATTTAACCGAGAAGGCAGAAAATCTTTTAAATTTTGTAGGACTTTATCAAAAAAGAAAATTAAGAGCTGGCGACTTATCTTTTGGTCAGCAAAAATTACTTGAGTTGGCAATGGCTTTGATGAATGAACCAGAAATGCTTTTATTAGATGAACCAACTGCAGGTATTAATCCAACGTTGATCAATGGAATAATAGATAGGTTAATTAAAGTAAACCAAGATTTTGGGATAACTCTTTTAGTTATCGAACATAATATGAGAGTTATTATGCAATTAGCAGAAAGTATTTATTGTTTAGCTCATGGTAAAATGCTTGCGAATGGAACACCAGATGAGATTAAAAATGATAAAAGAGTAATCGATGCATACCTGGGGGCACAATAATGTCTAATCAATACGAAGTATTAGGAAAAGCTCCTCAAGCAGATGATTTAAAAAAACTTTCACCTAATGACATTCATCTTACAATTAAAAATATGAATGCTGGCTATGGGAAAATGGAAATTTTACATAACTTTGATCTTTATGTTAGCAAGGCTCAATCACTTTGTTTAATAGGTCCAAATGGTGCTGGTAAATCAACTATTCTTCACTCAATTTATGGATTTACAAATATATTTTCTGGGAAAATAGAAATTGATGGAAAAGAGATAACCAATTTATCACCAGCTGAAAAATTAAAATCAGTTGGTATTGCATATATTTTACAAGATAATTCTGTTTTCCCAGATATGACAGTTGAAGAAAACCTTTTAATGGGTGGATTTATCAAAGATAAAACAGAGGAGTCATTTCAAGAAGCTGAAAGAATTCTTGAGAAGTATGAAAGATTAAGAAATAGAAGAAATCAACCTGCAAAAGTTTTGTCTGGTGGTGAAAGAAGATTATTGGAAATTTCAAGAGCGCTTGTTATGAAACCATCAGTTTTATTAGTTGATGAACCTTCGATTGGATTAGAGCCAAGATATATTGAAATGGTATTTGAAATTTTAAGAGACCTTCAACAAAATGAAAAAAAAACAATTATTCTTGTTGAGCAAAATGCAAAGAAAGGTCTAGAGTTTGCTGACATTGGTTATGTTTTAGTGTCAGGACAAACTGCAATAGCAGGTAAAGGAGATGAACTCTTAAATAATCCTGATGTTGGACGCCTATTCCTGGGCGGTTAATGATTGATTCAAAATATTTTTTTAAAGGTTTCGCATCTATCAAGGGTGTTGGAAGTCCAGCTATAGCCTTGGGAGCTAGCTTTATAGCAATTGGGGCTCTTTTAAAAAATATTGGTTTTACAATTCAAGAAAGTCTTTTTTCAACTTTTTTAACTTATGCATTACCTGGTTCATTAGTAATGGCAGAGTCACTAATAATTGGATCATCATTAATAAATATCTTCATTGCTGTTTGGTTAGTAAATGCAAGATTGTATCCAATGACAGTTTCATTAATGCCTTTGTTGATGCACCAAACACAACCTAAATGGAAATATTATTTATCATGTCACTTCATTGCGGTTTCATCGTGGCTAATAATGAAAGATAATTATGAACAAATAAAAAAAGAAGCAAGAATAGATTTTTGGATTGGTATTGGTACAGCAACCTGGTCGGTAGCAATTTTCTCTACATTTATCGGCTATATTGCATCAGACTTTTTAAATAGAGATATGTTAATTGGGTTAGCAATAATTAATCCAATTTATTTTACTTGTATGATGGTGGGAGCGATGAAAACTATTAAAATTAGTTTATCAATCATCCTTGGTGCAATTTTAGGTCCAGCTTTTTATTTTATCTCTCCAGAGTGGTGTATTTTATTTGGTGGTTTTGTGGCTGGAACAATTGCATTTTTTATTGGAGAAATTAATGACAGGTAATATTTTTTTTGTAATCTTAGTAACTTCATTAGCGACATTTTTATCCAGATTTTTAGGTGTTGTAAGTTCAGAAAATATTAAAGAAACTTCCAAAATATTTAGATGGTTTAATTGCTTAGCATACTCGACGTTGGCAGCATTAATAGCTAGGATTGTAATTTTCCCATCAGGATTGTTATCTGAAATAGATTACTTAGTAAGACTAATTGTAATAATTTTATCAATCGGGATTTTTTTTATCACTAAAAAAAATTTAGTTTACCCAACAATTTTCTCTGCTATCATACTTACACTTTTTAGCAGTTATTTATGATTGAAAAAATTGACGGATTTGAAATTTATGAAAATAAGCAATCTCCAAGGATAATTAACATAGATATAGGAGATGAAATTTTAAATAAACTTATCTTTCCTTTTAATAAGTTTGATATTACTGCATTAGAATACAAACCGTTTACTAGATTTACTATCGCTAAAAGTTTAGATGATTTAAGTAATAATAAATTATCTAAATTAATTAATAAAATTATTAGAGATCGAAATACAGGTTGTTTTATTATTAAACCTAAAAATTTAATATCTAAAATTGATGATAGTTTTTTAGTAAAGCTTTCAACTGCAGTTGCACATCTTATTGGGAACCCTAATCATGATGCAATGGCTGGTAAATACTATGCTAGATTTCATGTTAAGCATGAGGATAAAAGCGACTCTTATTTAAGAAAGGCTTATAAAAATATGGATCTACATACTGATGGAACCTATGTAAAAGAAAAAACTGACTGGTTGTTAATGTCAAAAATAGAGGAAAAAAATGTTGAGGGTGGTGAAACTGCCATGCTTCATCTCGATGATTGGGAACATTGTGATGAATTATTTAATGATCCTGTCGGGAAAGAGGATTTTCTTTGGGGTTCTCCGAAAAGTAAAAATATTGATTATAAAGTTGAACATCCAGTATTTTCATCTGATCAAGATGGAAGAGCTCAGATTTCATATATTGATCAATTCCCTGAACCTAAAAATATGAGACAAGGTACTTTTTTACAAAAATTATCTGATAGTTTAGAGGAAAGTAATAAGAAGATTATAACTAAACTTCCGGTGGGATCATCCGTAGTAGCAAATAATTATTTTTGGCTTCATGGCAGAAAAGCCTTTAAAGAGCATAAAGATTTAAGTAGAGAGTTGTTGCGAATTAGAGGTTCTTTTTTTATTAATTAATATAAATTAATCACTATAAGATATTTATGAAATTAGGTTTTATAGGAACAGGAAAAATAACATCATCAGTTATATCTGGAATATGTTCTTCAAAAATTAATTATAAAAAGATATTTATTTCATCACGAAATAGTCTTATTGCAAAAGGACTAAAAAAAAAGTTTAAAAAGATATTAATTGAGAGGGATAATCAAAAAATTGTTGATAATTGTGATTGGATTTTTTTGGCAGTCACACCAACCGTTGGTCAGAAAATTATTAAAAATTTAAGATTTAGATCCAGTCAAACAATTATAAGTTTTATCTCAACTATAAATCTTTCTGAACTTCGAAAAATGATAAAAGTAAAAGCTGCCTTAGTAAGAGCTATTCCACTCCCGCCAATTTCTCTTAAAAAAGGACCAGTGCCTATCTGCCCACCAAATAGAAAGGTTAAAAATTTTTTTAATAAAATTGGATCTACTATTGAAATTAAAAATGAAAAATTATCAATTAATTTTTGGTCAACGTCAGGGATGATGGCATCTTATTATGAAATATTAAATGTGATGAGTACTTGGTTGATAAAAAAAGGTATTAAAAGATCTGATGCACAGAAATATATAACAACTTTATTTTTGGCTTTATCTGAAGATGCAGTTGTAAATTCAAAAAAAGATTTAAGACATTTAGTTAAAGAGTCTCAAACTCCGAAAGGTTTAAACGAACAAGGTTTAAGAGAAATGAGTAAAAGAGGAGCTTATAAATCTGTAGTAAATGCACTAAATAAAATTTACAAAAGACTTAACAAATAATTGATGTCAGAAAATATTTTAGAAATAAATAATCTATCAAAATATTTTGGTGGATTAGCAGCGGTATCAGATTGTTCACTCAAAGTTAAGAAGGGAACTATAACTGGAATAATCGGTCCTAATGGATCAGGAAAAACTACCTTATTTAATTTGATTGCTGGAAATCTGAAATGTTCAGCTGGTAGTGTGATGTTTAACAACGAAAATATAACTGATGTACCGGCATATGAATTATTTTCAAAAGGTTTACTTAGAACCTTTCAAATTGCACATGAATTTACAAATTTATCAGTTTTAGAAAATTTAATGATGGTTCCTGGTAATCAGTCAGGTGAACAATTAATAAATGCTATATTTAAACCCTCATTAATCATGAAAGAAGAGAACATTATTAAGCAAAAAGCCATTGAAGTTATAGAGTTTTTAAATTTAGGGCATTTAAGAAATGAGCTAGCAGGAAATTTGTCTGGTGGTCAAAAAAAATTATTGGAGCTTGGTCGAACAATGATGGTAGATGCAAAGTTAGTTTTGTTAGATGAAGTGGGCGCTGGTGTGAATAGAACACTACTCAAAGATCTTGGTACAGCGATTGAAAAACTAAATAAAGAAAAGGGATATACATTTTGTATGATTGAACATGACATGGATTTCATAGGGAGATTATGTGATCCTGTGATTGTAATGGCTGAGGGATCAGTATTATTTGAAGGTTCAGTGGAAGATGCAAAAAAAGACGAAAAAGTAATTGAAAGTTATTTGGGCAGGGGATTAAAAATTAAGGACAATTGATTATGGCATTTTTTGAGGGAAATAAGATGACTGGTGGATATGGAAATGGTCCAGATATTATTAATTCGTGCTCAGTGAATGTCGACAAAGGTGAAATTGTTTCAATCCTCGGTCCTAATGGTGCGGGAAAATCAACAGCAATGAAGGCAATGCTAGGTTTACTAAATTTAAAATCTGGCTCAGTAATAATTGATGGTAAGGATATTACACAATTATCTCCACAAGATAGAGTTAAGTCAGGAATTTCATTCGTTCCTCAAACAAAAAATGTTTTTGCAGGTATGACTGTTGAGGAAAATTTAGAAATGGGGGCTTTCTTAATTGATGAAAGTTATAATTCAGTAATCAATGAGATCTATGAGTTGTTTCCAATATTAAGTGAAAAAAGAAATCAATTAGTTGGTGAATTATCAGGAGGGCAAAGACAACAAGTGGCACTTGGAAGGGCACTAATGATCAAACCGTCAGTTTTGATGTTAGATGAACCAACTGCAGGAGTTTCTCCAATTGTAATGGATGAATTGTTTGATCATATTGTAAAAGTTAAACGGACAAATGTTGCAATACTGATGGTCGAACAAAACGCAAAACAAGCTTTAAGTATTTCAGACAGAGGTTATGTATTGGTCACAGGAGAAAATCGTTATTCAGGATCAGGAAAAGAATTACTAAATGATCCAAGAGTAAGAAGTTCATTTTTAGGCGGTTGATATGGATTATATAAATGCAATTGTACTTTTATTAAATTATATATTTGTTCCAGCATTAGCCTATGGATCTCAATTAGCTTTGGGTGCAATTTTTGTAACATTGATATATGGGATCCTAAGGTTCGCAAACTTTGCTACAGGAGATATGATGTCTTTTGGAACCATGGTGACAATTTTGTTTACATGGTATTTTCAATCTTTAGGAATAAGCTTAGGCATTTTACCAACTGCTCTCATCGCAATTCCTTTTGCTATTATATTTATGGTTGGTTATATGCTTTTAATAGATAAATTTGTTTTTAAATATTATAGAGTTAGTAAAAGCCCCCCTGTTCAATTAGCAATGGTGAGTATTGGAGTAATGTTTGTCACCCAAGCAGTTGTTCGAATAATCATTGGCCCATCTGATAGAAGATTTTTTGATGGTGAAAAATTTTTGATTAAAGCTGGTGAGTTTAAAGAAATGACCGGTCTTAATGAAGGCCTTGCAATCAAATCTACTCAGGTAATTACTATTGTTGTAACATTAATTTTAGTATCAGCTCTTTTTTGGTTTTTAAATAAAACAAAAACAGGAAAAAGTATGAGAGCTTATTCTGATAATGAGGATCTTGCTTTGTTGTCTGGAATTGACCCAAAAAAGATTGTTATGATTACTTGGATAATAGCAGGAGTGTTGGCGACCATTGGTGGAGCATTATATGGTTTAGATAAAAGTTTTAAACCATTTACTTATTTCAATAATATGCTTCCAATTTTTGCTGCAGCTATTGTTGGGGGTATAGGAAATCCTTTTGGTGCATTTTTAGGTGGATATGTAATCGCATTTTCTGAAATTCTTTTAACTTATGCATATAAAAAATTTTTCATGTATCTATTGCCTGAAAGTTTAGAGCCAAATACTTTAGTACAATTACTATCAACAGATTATAAATTTGCAGTATCATTTTCAATTCTTGTCATTGTATTGCTTTACCGGCCATCTGGAATTTTCAAAGGGAAAATATTGTGAGAAAAAATTTAAATGTAATTGCAGCTTATACTATAATGATGGGATTAATTATTCTTGTTGGAATTTTTCAATCCTGGAATATAGCTTTATCAATTTTTAACCTTTGTTTGATTTCAGCGGTCATGACAATGGGCGCTAATATTCAATGGGGATATGCTGGTCTTATTAACTTTGGTATAATGGGATATACCGCCCTAGGTGGTTTAGCAGCAGTTTTAATCTCTGTTGATCCGGTTCAAGAAGCATGGAGCGCAGGTGGATCTAATATTCTATTAAGTCTTTCACTAATAATAGGGATGGTATTAGCTGTTAGATACGTATTAAAAAAATATGAAAAATCAAAAGTTAGAACCTATATCATTGCAACTATTATAATTGCAGGAATAATAATCATTAGATTTGTATCTGAACCTGGGATTGAGGCAATAGAGGAAGTAGATCCTGCAAAAACAGGATTTCTCGGCGGATTTGGTCTGCCGATTATTTTTTCTTGGATCGTTGGTGCTCTATTTGCAGGTGGGTTAGCATTTGTAATTGGTAAAGTTGCCTTGGGTTTAAGGGCGGACTATCTGGCAATAGCCACTTTATTAATATCAGAAATTGTTATTGCAATAATTAAACACGAAGATTGGCTCACTAGAGGTGTAAAAAATGTTATTGGATTGAAGCGCCCTGCACCTTATGAGGTAAATTTACAACAAACAGATTGGTTTATAAATTTAGTAGAAAAATTTAATTTAAGTCAATTGAATTTAATTACAGATTTAACTGAGAGACAAGCTGCTTTAAATCAATTTGTCATTGAAGGATCATCAATTTTTGTAAAACTTTGTTATTCAGGCTTGTTTTTAATTGTTGTTATCATTCTATTAATTTTAACTCAAAAAGCTCTGTATTCTCCATGGGGTAGAATGATGAGAGCTATTAGAGATAATGAAGAGGCAGCAAATGCAATGGGTAAAAATGTGGTGAAACAACATTTGCTAATTTTTGTTTTAGGTTCAGCTATAGTTGGGATAGCTGGTGCCATGTTAGTAACCCAAGATGGATTATTTACACCAGGCAGCTACAGACCTATGCGTTATACTTTTTTAATTTGGGTGATGGTCATAGTGGGTGGTAGTGGTAATAATTTTGGTGCAATTTTAGGAGGCTTTGTGGTTTGGTTTTTATGGATTGAGTCAGCACCTATTGGATTATATTTAGTTAATTTAACAACAGCTGGTTTAGCTGACAGTCACTTTTTAAAAGCTCATTTAATTGAAAGTGTTCCATATTTTAGATTTTTGATGATGGGAATAGGCCTGTTATTGATAATGAGATATAGACCAAAAGGTATACTTCCGGAAAAAATAGAAATAAAATAAAAAAATGAAATACATAATTTTAGGTGCAGCCTTTGCTTGGGCTTTATATATGGCTGATAAATATTTATTTTTTTAAAAAAAAACCCCCGACATAAAAATGTCAGGGGTTTTAATTTTAAGATAAACTATCTTTGTTTTTTAGTTTTGAATTTTCCGCCTTTAACTTCTTGTTCTAAGAAAGAACCTTCAGCTTCACCGACGCTAGTAAAAGTAACTCCTGTTGCACCTTCGTAGTCAACTTTTTTACCTTTAGCTAATAAATCTAAACCTTTTTTAAGTTCACCTGGATAAATTTTTGTTCCAGGGCCGTTAGCAACATCCATTACATTTTTTGCAATTGATGCTCTGTCAGCTGAATTACCTGCTTGCATTGCTAAAATAATTAAAGCAGCAGCATCGTATGACTCTCCAGTGTAAGGACCAGAACTATCAATACCAGCAGCTTTTGCAACACCAGCAAAAACTCCAGCACCTTTTCCAGTTGAACCTGGCATTGAACCAAAAGACT
The DNA here is from genome assembly GCA_902589765.1 of uncultured Pelagibacteraceae bacterium. Classification (GTDB taxonomy): domain Bacteria; phylum Pseudomonadota; class Alphaproteobacteria; order Pelagibacterales; family Pelagibacteraceae; genus Pelagibacter. The sequence continues at coordinate 18,843 of CACIUF010000004.1, read as the reverse complement.
TTCTTAAATCTTTTCCAAATGCATCAACTAATGATTGACCAATCATACCATCTGATAAAATAAATTTGTCAAATGCACCAGAGTCTAAAGAAGCTTGAATAATACCTTTTCCACCTTGGTCAAGATATCCAATAACAGCTACTGCATCACCACCTGCTGAAGCTAGTGTTGCAACCTCAGAAGAATAATCTGCTTTTCCATCTTCATGAGCATTTACTGTAGTTACTTTTATTCCGTGAGCTTCTACTGCTGCTTTATAAACATCAGCTAAACCTTTACCATAATCGTTGTTTGTATAAGTAATAGCTACACTTTTTACTTTTCTATCTTTAGTAATATCTGCAAGAATTTGTCCACCTCTAGCATCTGATGGAGCAGTTCTGAAGAAATACCCTTTATCATCTAGAGTTGTTAATCCTGGAGATGTTGCAGAAGGTGAAATCATTACCACACCATTTGGTACAGCAACATTTGATGCAATAGCACCTGTTACACCTGAACAATCAGCACCCATGATTGCAGCTACTCCTTGTGCAATCACACCCTCAGCTGCTGCCGTTGCTGCTGCTGAATCAACGCAAGTTGAGTCTGCTCTTACTACTGAAATTTTTTCTCCACCTAATAGTGAACCTGAGTCAGATGCTTCTTTAAAAGCAAGCTCTGCAGATGCAGCCATAGCAGGTGTAAGAGACTCAATAGGACCAGTGAATCCTAAAATTATTCCCATTTTTACTTCTGCAAAAACATTTGTTGTAAAACTTGATACAAATATAAATGCAGCAATAATTAATTTTCTCATTATATTCCTCTATTTGTTAACAATTTATAAAGATTAAATTAAATCCTATTTATATAGATTTTCAACTGCCAAATTATCTTATTTTATAATGTCTTTATTTAAACTAAACTGATTATTAAAGATTTTAAACGATTTTAATGAAGTCTAATAAAATTCAACCACAATTTATAAAAAAATATAATCCTAGAATAGGATTAATTGCCTTAGCTACTGATTTTATAATTGAAAAAGATTTTATTAAAATAATTAAAGATAAAGATATAGATTTTTTTGTAAATAGAATTGAATGTTATAACCCTTTATCAAAAGAAAATTTAATTAAAATGTCTGAAAAAGTTACAGATGTTACTAAAAATATTTTACCAGATGAAAACATAGATTGTGTTGTATACGGATGTACCTCTGGAACTATAGCTGTTGGACATGATACTATAGAGAGAAAAGTTAGAGAAGCAAAACCAAAAGCAAAAATTACAACGCCTAGCACTGCAGCTATTAAAGCATTAAAAAAATTAAAAATAAAAAAAATAGCAATATTTACTCCTTATGTTAAAAAATTAAATGATGAAGTTATAGATTATTTTTCAAGTCAAGGTTTTGACATTGTTGCAAATACTTATCTAGATATTGCAGCTGACTATGACATTGGAAAAGTAGATCAAAATTTTTTATTTAAAACTTTATCGCAGATAGAAATCAAAAATGCTGATGCCTTATTTATTTCGTGCACAGCTTTGCCAGTTTTAAATATAATTGAAAGATTAGAGAAAGAATTAGGTAAGCCTGTCATTACAAGCAATCAATCATTAATATGGGATACTTTAGAAAGTATTGATATGAACAAAAATATTCTAGGTTTTGGAAAATTATTTAATTTAGATCAATGAGTCTTTTTACAAGAGAAGAATATAATAATAGATTAAAAAAAGTTCAAAAAATGATGCAAGATAAAGGCATCGAATTATTAATTTCCCACGATACGAATAACATAAATTACTTAACAGGTTACGATGCTTGGTCTTTTTATTATGCTCAATGTGCAATAGTCCATGTCAATGCTGATGAACCTTTATGTTTTGTTAGAGATCAGGATGCAGGTGGAGCTTATCTAAAAACATATTTAAAGAAGGAGAATATAATCGTATATGATGAACACTACATTCATACTTGGCCTAAGCATCCTTATGATTATTTAGTGGAGATAATTAAGAATAAAAAATGGGATAAGCTTTCTATTGGTTTAGAGATGGATGCACATTATTTTACCGCATTCTGTTATCAGAAAATTAGGGATGGTTTACCGAACGCAAAGATCAAAGACTCTGAAAGATTAGTTAATTGGGCTCGTCTAGTTAAATCAAATACTGAAATAAATTTTATGAAATCTGCTGCAAAAATTTCAGAGGTTGGAATGAGAAAAGCTTACGAAGTAATAAGTCCTGGGGTTAGACAATGTGATGCTGTTGGAGAAATTCAAAAAGCTTTGTTTTATGGAACCCCTGAATTTGGCGGAGAATACGCCAGTATTGCAACATTGCTTCCTACCGGAAAAGGAACATCTGCCTCACATCTAACCGCAACACAAGATAAATTTATTGATGGTGAGGCTACAATTGTTGAACTTTCTGGAGTGTATAAGCGTTATCATGCACCGATGGCCAGAACTATTTTGCTTGGAAAACCTGATCAACTTAAAATTGATACGATGAAAAAAACAATTGAGGCGCTTCAAGCTGGAATTGATGCAACCAAACCAGGAAATACTGTAGATCACGTTGCCCAAGCATTTTGGAAAATATTAGATAAATATGGAATAGAAAAAAAATCTAGGACTGGTTATTCGATTGGAATTGGTTATCCACCAGATTGGGGAGAACATACATTAAATATTTATAAAGGCGATATGACAATTTTGGAGCCTAATATTTGTTTTCACATGATAGCAGTTATGCAATTTGGTGAATGGGGTGTTGAAGCATCAGAGGCAATAAGAGTTACAGATCAAGGAGCAGAATTATTTTGTAATATGTCTAAAGAACTTCACGTTAAAAGCTAGTTATTAAAGGTTGAAATTTATTCTTACAAATGTTTAAAAGTTGATTAAAATTATGGCTCTTAAAAAAGATTTCGTCAAATTCGATAAAGTAGATAAAAGCTATGACGGCAAAGTTTTAGTCGTTAAGGATCTTCAATTAGATATTGAAGAAGGTGAGTTTGTAACTATGTTAGGACCCTCTGGTTCTGGAAAAACAACTTGCTTGATGATGCTGGCAGGATTTGAAACACCAACAAATGGTGAAATATATTTAGATGGTAAGGCTATCTCAAGTATACCTCCACATAAGAGAGGTATTGGAATGGTGTTTCAGAATTATGCACTATTTCCTCATATGACAGTTTATGAAAACCTTGCCTTTCCATTAAGAGTTAGAAAAATTCCAAAAGATGAGGCAGATAAAAAGATTGATAAGGCGTTATCAATGGTTTCACTTCAAGGTTTTGCATCAAGAATGCCAGGGCAATTATCAGGTGGTCAACAACAAAGGGTAGCTGTAGCGAGATCATTAGTATTTGATCCTCAACTAGTTTTAATGGACGAACCTCTGGGAGCTTTAGATAAAAATTTGAGAGAGAGTATGCAATATGAAATTAAACATATACATGAAAACATTGGGGTAACTGTAGTTTACGTAACTCATGATCAAAGTGAAGCATTAACAATGTCTAATCGTATTGCTGTTTTTAATGATGGAAAAGTTCAGCAACTTTCAAGTCCAGATGAGCTTTATGAAAAACCTGTAAATTCTTTTGTTGCTGAATTCATTGGAGAAAATAATACTTTTGTGGGCGAAGTTTCAGATATTTCAGGTGGTAAGTGTAAGGTTAAAATAGCTAACACAGATATACTTGCGAACCCTATTTCTGTAAAAGGTAAAGGTGAGAAAACTAAGATTTCTTTAAGACCCGAAAGAGCGTTAATTAATCCAAGTGATCAAATGGACAATATACATTCTGGAAAGATTGAAGAAGTAATATATCACGGAGATCATACAAGAGTTAGAATAAATCTTTTAGGCAACAATCAATTTATCTTAAAGGTCCCTAATAGTTCAGCCAATTTAGATATTAAGCTTGGCAAAGATATCAAGATAGGTTGGAACAGTGAAGATGCTAGAGCGTTAGATCCTTCTTAGACCACTAATATATTGCTAAATTAACTAAAATGGGCTGTTGACTCTCATTATCGATCTTGTTGTAATTGATTTTTATAAAAAACGTTTAAACGGAGGAAAAATGAAAAAACTAAGTAAAGTATTACTAGCTATTTCTTTTGTACTTTCACTAACTACTTCAGCATTTGCAACAACAGTAACTGCAGTGTCATGGGGTGGGGCTTATACTGAGTCTCAAAAGTTAGGTTATGGTGATCCTACAGCAAAAAAACTTGGCATAAATATTGCCTGGGTTGACTATTCTGGTGGATTATCTGAGATTAAAGCACAAAAAGAAGCTGGTAAAATCACGTGGGATATAATCGACGTGTTTGCAATGGATACTATTACTGGATGTGATGAAGGATTATTTGTTGAATTTGATTTCGATAAAGACTTTCCACCAGCTCCAGATGGTACTCCAGCAAGTAAAGATTTCTTTACTGCAATGCCTAGTAAGTGTGCTGTAGGAAATATTTTATATTCTTGGAATTATGCTTATAACACTAATAATGTTAAAGGTACTCCAAAGACTATCAAAGATTTCTTTAACACTAAAAAATTCCCTGGAAAAAGAGCTATCTACAAAAGCGCTTTAACAAATTTAGAGATCGCTTTAGCAGCAGATGGTATTAAACCAGGAAAAGGTGGAGCAAAAATCTACAAAGCTTTAGAAACAGAAAAAGGTGTTGAAAGAGCAATGAATAAGATCAAAGAACTATGCACAGACCCTAAAGGTGGATGTGTATTTTGGTCTGCGGGTGCTCAACCACCAGAACTGTTAGTATCAGGTGAAGTAGTAATGGCTACTGGTTGGAATGGTAGATTCTTCAATGCTGAAATTGGAGAAGGTGCACCAATCAAACAAGTTTGGGATGGCCAAGGTCTTGACTACGAATATTTCGTACAAGTTAAAGGTGGACCAAACGATGCTAATGGTATGGCTAAAAAAGCTTTAGCTATGATGACTAGCTCAGAGATGTTAGCAGGAAGTGCTAAATACATCGCATATGCTCCTTGGAGAAAATCTTCAATTGGTATTATGGAAAAAGGTGAGCCTTGGTATAAAGATGGTAAGACTAACATGGTACCACAAATGCCAACTGCACCAGCTAACACTAAAAACTACTTCCTAGTAGATCCAATTTTCTGGGCTGATAACGGCACAGAGCTTGGTGAAAAATGGGAAGCTATGAAAGCTGGTCTATAATTTAAGTTTTAAACAACTTAATTATATATTATAATTTAAGGGCGGTTATTACTAACCGCCCTTTTTATTTATGAGCTCTGAAACAAAACAAATTTTAACAACAGATGGGATACCTTTAGAGGTAAGTCTTAAAAAAGCAGAGAGAAAGAATAAGATCAAAGCTTTCCTGCTTGTTGCTCCTTTATTATTATTTTTAATAATTACTTATGTTTTTCCAATAGGTGATATGTTGTTTCGAAGTGTTGACGATAAAATGGTAACACAAATGCTTCCAAAAACTTTTAAGGCAATGGAAACCTGGGATGGTCAAGAGTTACCTGATGAGGAAGTTTTTGCTGCTTTCCATGAGGATTTCATAAAATTAGTTGAGGATAAACGTGAGGGTAAGTTATCTACCCAGTTAAACTACACAAAAAATGGATTTAAAAGTATTATTAAAAAATTAAGAAGAAAATCAAAATCATTTGAAGAAGGAAACTACAAGGAACAAATAATGTCAGTTCACAAAAGATGGGCTAATGTCGAGTACTGGAGGGCAATTAAAAGAAGAGCCCCTGAGTTTACAAGTCAAAAGTATCTTAAAGGTATGGACATGTACGTGAATGAAGAAGGAAAAATAGTAAGTGTAGAGGAGGACAGACGAATTCATAGAGTTTTATGGTTAAGAACTCTTGAAATAGCATTCTTCGTAACTGTCTTTTGTTTCTTAATGGCTTATCCTATAGCTCATCTATTAGCTACTTTACCTATGAAGTATAGCAACTTATTAATGATCTGTGTATTGCTGCCGTTCTGGACTTCATTACTAGTGAGAACTGCAAGCTGGATGATTTTGTTGCAACAACAAGGAATAGTAAATGATTTCTTTGTCGGAATAGGATTGGTAGCCGATGATAATAGACCTGAGATGATGTACAACAAAACAGGAAGTTACGTTGCAATGACACAAATATTGCTGCCATTCATGGTTTTACCACTTTATAGCGTCATGAAAACAATCTCACCTAGCTTAATGAGGGCTGGAAAATCATTAGGTGGAACTCCATTTGTGGCATTTTGGAAAGTTTATTTTCCATTAACAATCCCAGGAATAGGTGCGGGCTGTTTATTAGTATTTATTTTAGCGATAGGTTATTACATCACCCCAGCCTTAGTTGGTGGTGCATCTGGAACTTTAATAAGTAACCAAATTGCTTTCCACATGAAAAGCACTCTTGATTGGAGCTTTGCATCAGCCATGGGATTAATGTTGTTGAGTGGAGTATTGGTAATTTATTGGCTTTATAACAAACTAGTTGGAATTGATAATATTAAATTAGGATAATCAAATGGCTTTACCAAAATATACTGAACCACATTATAGAATTTGGCATTATATTTATCTTACAATTTGTGGTGCTGTTTTCTTTTTTCTAATTGCACCTTTGTTTGTAATATTCCCATTGTCATTCAACGCAGAAGAATTTTTGAGTTTTTCTGATGGAATGAAGCGTCTAGATCCAGATGCATTTTCTTTAAGATGGTACAAGGATATGATTTACGGAACAAAAAATCCATGGGGATTAGCAGCTAAGAATAGTTTTATCATTGCGATCTTTGCAACAATTGGGTCAGTGATACTTGGAACAGTTGCGGCTTTAGGATTGAGCAGCAGACATATGCCATATAAAGGATTAATAATGGCTGTGTTAATTTCGCCAATGATTGTTCCATTAATTATTTCTGGTGTTGCAATATTTTTCTTTATGGCAAAAGCGGGTTTAGCAGCAACTCATACAGGAATAGTATTAGCTCATATTATATTAGGAACACCCTTTGTGGTAATTACAGTTACAGCTACTTTGTCGGGGTTTGATCATAGTGTAACACGAGCAGCTGCAAGCTTAGGAAGTGATCCAGTAAATACTTTTATGAAAATTACCTTACCTTTAATTTTACCTGGAGTAATTTCAGGTGGGTTATTTGCATTTGTAACTTCGTTTGATGAAGTTGTGGTTGTTTTATTTTTAGCAGGATTAGAAAATACGACAATCCCAATTCAAATGTGGACAGGTTTACGAGAGCAATTAAGTCCAACAATACTAGCTGTTGCGACTTGTTTAATTATACTATCAACATTAATATTAGTGACTGCTGAGCTTTTACGAAGAAGATCTGAAAGACTCAGAGGTATTAATCGTTAGAAAAATAATTTCATGAAGATAAAGAATGTAGTAGTGATAGGGTCTGGGACAATGGGCAGTGGAATAGCAGCTCATTTGTGTAATGCAAATATACCCGTAACTCTTTTAGATTTAAAAACTGAAATAAGTGAAAATGCTAGAGAAAGAATTCACAAATCTAGACCACCTTTATTAATTGATAAATCTAAAATAAAAAATATTAAAGTTGGTAATATTGAAGATGACTTTTCAGTTGTTGAACAAGCTGATTGGGTTGTTGAGGCAGTTGTGGAGAGAATTGATATCAAACATCAAATTTATGAAAAAATTTTTAACAGTAGAAAAGATGGTGCAATTGTTTCATCTAACACCTCTTCGATACCTATTAAAGTTTTATCTCAAAATTTAAATAAAGAACAAAAAAAAGATTTTTGTATAACTCATTTTTTTAATCCGGTTAGATATATGGGTCTTTTGGAAATTGTTAAAAATGAAGACAATGACTTAAATAAGATAAATCAATTAAAAGAATTTTGTGAACTTGAGCTTGGAAAAGGAGCCATCATTTGTAATGACACTCCAGGTTTTTTAGGTAACAGAGTTGGTGTTTACGCTATGCAAATAGCAATGACTGAAGCATTCAAAATGAAACTTTCTGTAGAGGAAGCGGATGCTATATTTGGCAGGCCAATGGGTATTCCAAAAACAGGTGTTTTTGGGCTTTATGATTTAATTGGCATTGATCTTATGGCTGATGTTTTAAAAAGTTTTATCAAAGAGTTACCTAAAACAGATGAATTTCATGAGGTTGCAAAAGAAATTCCTTTAGTAAAAAAATTAATTGAAACTGGATACACAGGTAGAAAGGGTAAAGGTGGTTTTTATAGAATGAAAAAAACCGATAGTGGCAAAGTAATGGAAGCTATCGATCTACAAACTGGAGATTATTCTCCAAGTAAAAAAATTGACATAAAATCTGACAAAGTAGACCTTAAAGGTCTAATTAATAGGAATGATAAATATGGAGAATATGCTCGGTCAGTATTAGAAAAGATTATTAAATATGCTTCATCATTAGTTCCTGAGATAACAAAAGAATTTAATGATATTGATGAGGCTATGAGATTAGGCTTTAACTGGGCTAAAGGACCCTTTGAAATGCTAGAGGAAATTGGCGTTAAAAACTTTTTTGAAAAAGTTGAAAATTTTAAGGGCAATAATTTTTTAGAAAATTTAAGCAAAACAAAAAATGAAAACTTTTATGGTGAGAGGCAAAAATATACATCAATAGAAACTCTGGGTAAGGTTAAGAAAACAGCAACGAGTGTTGATGGAAATAGTTCAGCATCGATTTATAGATTTAATGATTATAATATAGTTGAGTTTACTACCAAAGCTAATGCATTAGATTACGACTCAATGGATGCTTTAAAGAAAGCAACCGATAAGCCTTTGATTATCATTAATGAAAGTATGCAATTTTCTGCTGGGGTAAATTTGACCTATACAATGGAATTCGCTGACAAAAATGATTTTAAATCAATTGAGAAATTTATTAAATATTTCCAAGAAACATGTAAACATCTTAAGTATTCTAAACACCCGGTTATATCTGCACCATCAGGACTTACTTTAGGAGGTGGATTTGAAGTTTTAGTGCAAAGTAATTTTGTTGCCTCTCATACAAATATTGTAATTGGCTTGGTAGAAACTATCGTAGGATTAATTCCAGCTGGTGGAGGTTGTAAAGAAATGTTAGCTAGATGGCTAGATACAGAAGAGGCAAAAAAAGATCCAAATCATGCACCACTAAAAGTTTTTGATATCATTGGCTATGGAAAAACAGCAACATCACCTGTTGAAGCTGAGCCATTGAAATACTTACTGCCTGAAAATAAAAAAATTATGAATAGAAATAGTTTATTAGAAGTTTCAAAAAAAATCTTAGATGAAAACAAAGACTTTAAAGCACCTAGCGAACTTAAGTTTAACTTACCTGGAAAAGCAGTTATTGGAGAAATGCATAAAATTTTAGAAAAACTCTACAATGATAAAATAATCTTAGATCATGGAGTAGAAGTTGCAAAAGAATTAGCTTTTGTCTTAAGTGGTGGAGACACAACTATGGATAAAGTGTTAACAGAAGATGATTTATTCAAATTAGAATTAGATGCTTTTATGAAATTAATTGAAACTAAAAATACTCAAGATAGGATTAAACACACCTTGGCTACTGGTAAACCTTTAGTCAATTAACATTTTAATAGAATTTATAAAGTCAGGCCTTAAAACATATTCAGATTTATTTAGATATTTTATTTTTTCTAGTGCCTCTATGCCATAAATCACTTTCCCAATTGGTGTATATTCACTTTCATATAATGGCTCATCTTTGAGTGTGATGAAAAATTGACTATCTTCAGTATTATATTTTTGTGTTCTTGCAAGACCTACACTTCCTCTATCATAGTTAAATGGGACATCTACTTCTGAGTTTATGGTTCCTAATCCTGATTGCCCTGTTCCTATTTTTCCATAGTCAATATTTCCTCTTTTACCAAATTCCAAATCACCTGCCTGTACAAGGCTATCTTTAATAACTCTATGAAATGCAACATCATCGTAAGCTCTAGACCTCACCAATGTTTTAAATCTTTCAACCGCATTTGGAGAAATATTTGGATATAATTCAATAATTACATTTCCACAATCAACATTTAAAATCACAATATTATTTGGCTTATCAAAAGAAAGTTTTTCTGGATTATAATTTTTAACAAATAAGCATTTATTCTTTATCAAAAAAAAAGAACCTAGAGAAAAAATAGCTAAAGATATTAAGAAAAAAAAAATTATCTTCTCTGACCTTGAAGCTTTAATTTTTTTAATCATAAATCGAAATTTTGATCAATTTTAAGCAAACCTGATTTGATAAAATCTATCTTTTTTTGAAGAATAGGATCAATTTGTCCAGGTAAATTTCCATGCATTAAATGAGAAAAAACTTCTGCCATATCTTCAGAAGCGGTTGATTTTGAATATTCAGTAACAAAACCATTGGTTTTAGAATAAGTATCAAGACCTATTTTTTTTGTGCAAGTAGAACATTTTGCATAATTAAAACTTTCTGAATTGAAATTAGACCAAGTTTTTTCATTGAAAATTTCTTTGAAACTATCATTAATTATATGAAAGACTTCATGATGTAATACCCTTTCAAAATATTTATTATTAAATTTAATATCAACAATAAGAGTCTTCATTACATTATCAGGTATTCCAGCAGTATTGATTCCTGAAATTGATAAGTCTTCACAAAGAACAATATATTTTAAATTTATTTTTTTTAAAAAACTTTGAGAATATCTTTTTAAATTCTTTTCTATAATTTGATACTTTTTATCTAAATCTTGTTTTGATGATTTAAAACAATTAATATTGTTGTCTACCCCAATCGTAAAAGGTTGTTTAGCGTAAAGATATCTCAGACTATTAGTAGTTTTAATATTATAAATTTCAAGATTTGGAATTTTAATCAATTGATAAATCGTATCTGCTTGCACAGAAGAAATTAAAAATAAATATAATAAAATGAACTTAAATAATTTCATAATAAGTATTATTGAAGATATTCCAAATTGTAAGAATGTGATAGAGTTTTATGATGAAAAAAAAAAGTACTAAGGAACCAATCCAACCAGTAAGTGGAACCAAAGTACCACGATTTGCTGGACCCTCGACTTTTGCACGATTACCAGAATTGAGAGATGTCGAATATTGTGATGTTGCAATAGTTGGTATTCCTTTTGATGCAGGCACAAGTTATAGACCAGGGGCAAGGTTTGGTCCTCAAAGCATTAGACAAGCTTCAAGACACTTAAGAACAAATTATCATCCAAGTTATGATGTAGAACCATTTAAAGTACAACAAGTTGCTGATGCTGGAGATATTACGTGTAATCCTTTTAATATTGATGAAGCGATCAAACAAATTGAAGAAGGTGCTGTAGATTTACTAAAAAAAACTGGAGGCATAATTAGTTTAGGCGGTGACCATACAATTGCATTTCCTTTATTAAAAGCAGTTAACAAAATTAATAAAGGCCCAGTTGCTTTAGTTCATTTTGATGCTCATTTAGATACATGGGATACTTATTTTGGGGCACCTTATACGCACGGAACTCCATTTAGACGTGCAAGAGAAGAGAATTTATTTTTAGACGATGCCTCTATGCATGTAGGTATAAGAGGACCTTTGTATAGTAGAGATGATATCAAAAATGATGAAAGTTTTGGGTTTAAGATAATTCATTGTGATGAATTTCAAACAGAGGGAACTGATAAAATAGCTGAAAGAATTAAAAAAAGAGTTGGAGATAATCCATTATACTTATCGATTGATATAGATGTCCTAGACCCAGCTTTCGCCCCAGGAACAGGTACACCAGAAATTGCAGGAATGACCTCAAGAGAAATGGTTAATGTAATTCGGGGTTTGTCAGGAATGAATTTAATCTCAGCAGATGTAGTTGAAGTGTCTCCAGCATATGATCATGCTGAGGTAACATCTTTAGCTGCAGCAACAATTGTTTATGAACTTACTAATTTGTTTGCAAAAAAATAAGGAAAGGTTAGGAGTCTGATATGGAAAATAAAAAAAATTTTTACATCGATGGAAAATGGGTTGCCTCAAAAAGTAACCAAGAAATAAAAGTAATTAATCCCGCTACAGAGGAAAATTGTGCGGTTATTTCTTTAGGTAATAAAGAAGATATTGATTATGCAGTAAGTTCAGCAAAAAAAGCTTATAGCACTTGGGCATTTTCCCCTAAAGAGGAAAGAATAAGATTATTAGAAAAATTGTACGAAAATTATAAGAAAAGATGGGCAGATATTGCTGCAGCTATTACTACAGAAATGGGAGCTCCCAAAGACTTTGCCACAAAATTACAAGCAGGTACAGGTGCAGCACATCTAAAATCATTTATTAGATATCTTAAAAATTTTGAATTTGAAAAACCTTTAGGTGAGCATGCTCCAAATCAAAGATTAATTTATGAGCCAAAAGGTGTGTGTGCATTGATTACGCCATGGAATTGGCCGATGAATCAAGTTTGTCTTAAAGTTGCACCAGCTTTAGCCTCTGGTTGTACTATGATTCTTAAACCATCTGAACTTGCTCCTTTATCATCAATGATTTTAGCAGAGTTAATTGATGAAACAAAATTTCCTGCAGGAGTATTCAATCTAGTAAATGGGGATGGTGAAACTACAGGTAATGCACTAACAAGCCATCCTGATGTTAACATGATTTCATTTACTGGCTCTACTCGAGCTGGAGCATTAATTTCACAAAATGCAGCTAAAGATTTTAAAAGAGTAAGTTTAGAATTAGGAGGAAAGGGAGCAAATATAATTTTTAGAGATGCTGATCCAGATGCTATTGAAAGAGGAGCTTTAAGATGTTTCAGAAATTCTGGTCAGTCGTGTAATGCTCCAACTAGGATGCTTGTCGAAAAATCAATGTATAATGAAGCTGTAGAAAGATTAAAAAAATATACTGAAAATTTTGAGGTTGGTGATCCAAAGAAGGAGGGAGAGCATATTGGTCCTGTTATTTCTGAAACTCAATATAACAAAATCCAAACTTTAATCAAAAAGGGTATTGATGAGGGTGCAAAATTAGTTGCAGGAGGTGCTGGTAAACCAGAGGGATTTGAAAAAGGATACTTTGTCAAACCAACAGTTTTTGTTGATGTTAAAAATGATATGGAAGTTGCAAGAACAGAAATTTTTGGTCCAGTGTTATCAGTAATGCCTTTTGAAAATGAAGAAGAAGCAATTAAAATTGCTAATGATACTCCTTATGGATTGACTAATTATATTCAAACGCAAGATAAAGAAAAAGTTAAAAGAGTTGCAAGAAAGTTGAGATCAGGAATGGTAGACGTAAATGGAGCTGGTATTGCTGTAGATGCACCATTTGGAGGTTTTAAACATTCTGGAATAGGTAGAGAAGCTGGTGAACATGGTCTTGAAGAATTTTTAGAAGTGAAAGCTGTTGGTGGCTGGAATTAATTTAAAGTAGATTTTTTTTTAAGACCATCTAAAAATTTTAAACATTTTTTAATTTCATTTAATTCAATAAATTCATCAACTTTGTGAGCTTGTTCAATCGAACCAGGGCCACAAACAACAGTACTCATCCCAATTTCCTGAAACAAGCCAGCCTCAGTGCCAAAAGAAACAACTTCTCTCGAATTGTCCCCAGTTAAACTTGAAACCAACTCACATGCCTCTGAATTTTTAACACGATCAAAACCAGTTACTTCACCAATTATTTTTTTTGTTATTTTTGAATTTGGAAATACTTTCTTCATTTCTGGTAATAAAATTTCATTAGCATACTTGTCTATTTCTTGATTTAAAAAAACTCCATCTTCTTTCACTACCGGTCTAGTCTCCCATTCAATATAACATTTATCAGCTATAACATTGTGTGCTATGCCACCAAATATTCCTCCTACTTGCAAAGTTGAAAAGGGTGGATCAAATATCGAGTCTTGAGGAGCTCTTTTTTTTAAGTCTTGTCTTAATTCAATGAGTTTGTTTGCGTAACGTGAAGCAAACTCAACAGCACTAACACCTTTATGCGGCATTGAACTATGACCTGCTAAACCCTCAAAATAAGTTGTATATTCATAACAACCTTTGTGAGCATCTATAATTTTCATTTTAGTTGGTTCCCCAATTATGCATATGCCGTCTTGAATTTTTCTTTTTTTTAACTCCTCAATTAATATGGGCGCTCCAAGACAAGCAGTTTCTTCATCAAATGTGAATGAAAAATGTATATCCCTATTTAATTCCACTTTTGAATAAATTGGCGCATAAGCTAAAACACACGCAATAAAACCTTTCATATCACATGCACCTCTGCCATAAAGTTTATCATCTTTGATTGTAGCTTTAAAAGGATTAGTGCTCCAACTTTTTGAAACTGGAACAGTATCAGTATGACCAGATAAGATAATTGGTTTTATCCCGTTTGTTTTTTTTGCCTTAATGGTAGCAAAAAGATTAACTCTTTTCTTTTCCTGATCAAAAGTTTTAAATGAGGTTGCACCTAATTTGTGAAGGTACCCTTCACAATAATTAATTAAATTACTATTATCATCTCCAGAAATTGTTTTGAAACTGATTAAATCAGTCAAAATTTTGATGCAATTTTCATATAATTTTTCAATATTAATTTCTGTACTCATGAACAATAACTAATATATATACTGGATTTATGAAAGAACAAATAACATACGATATATTTGATAAAGTTGACATACGAGTAGGGACAGTAATTTCTGTAAAAAAAAATGAGAAAGCAAGAAAACCATCTTTAGTAGTTGAGGTGGATTTTGGAAAAGAGATAGGAATTAAACAATCTTCAGCACAAATTACTCATTATTACAATGAGGATAATTTAAAAGGTAAACAAGTAATCGGAGTTTGTAATTTTCCTGAGAAAAATATTGCTGGAGTGGTGTCTCAAGTTCTGATTTTAGGTTCGATTGACAAAGAAGGTAAAGTGATTCTTGTTCATCCATCTCAACAATCAGAAAATGGTCTTCCAATAGCCTAAGTATGCATCCAGAAATATTATCAATTTCTTTATTTTGGTTTGTCACAGCGTATACACCGGGTCCAAATAATGTAGTCGCATCTTACTCTGGATTTAATTTTGGGATAAAAAAAACAATCCCTCATATTCTTGGTGTGACTTTAGGATTCACTTCATTAGTTTTGTTTTTATCGATAGGTTTAATTAATATTTTTAAATTATTTCCCATCATTCAAATAGTCATTAGATATCTTGGGACTTTATTTTTAATATATCTGGCTTATAAGATTGCGTTTTCAACTTCTTCAAATGAAACCCAAAAAGAAAACCCTGTAAAATTTATTGAAACCTTTTTATTTCAATATTTAAATCCTAAAGGCGTCACTGTTGCAATCATTGTTGTCTCCACCTATGTTGAATTAGGGGTTAATTATGTAAGTTATGCGACTCAAATAGTTGTTCTTGCTTTTCTATTTTCTATCACAAGTATTACTTTGTGGACGTTTGTAGGTAAATTTTTGAGGAAATTTGCGACAAATGATAAATTTATTAAGTACTTTAATTATGTTATGTCAGGGCTTCTTTTATTAAGCATAATTACATTTTATATATAAATTATGAAACCAGGTAAAATTAACTCTTACAAAACTCTTTCTGATATAGAAATAAGAAATAAAAAATTTAAATTTTATTCATTAAAGAAAGCTGAAGAAAATGGTTTGGAGGGTATTTCTAAATTACCAAAATCCCTTAAAGTTTTGTTAGAAAATTTATTAAGATATGAGGATGATGTTTCAGTTACAAAAAATCAAATCGAAGCAATTAAAGATTGGCTAAAAACAAAAAAATCTAAAACAGAAATCGCTTATCGACCTGCAAGAGTATTACTACAAGATTACACTGGAATTCCTGCAGTGGCTGACTTGGCGGCAATGAGAGAAGCTGTGAAAGAAAAAAATAAAGATCCTAATACAATTAATCCACTTTCTGCAGTAGATCTTGTGATTGACCATTCAGTCCAAGTTGATCAGTCTGCTAAAGCAGATTCGTTCGATAAAAATGTTGAAATTGAATTTAATAGAAATGGTGAGAGATATTCTTTTTTAAAATGGGGTCAGCAAGCATTCAACAACTTTAGAATAGTTCCTCCTGGAACTGGAATTTGTCATCAGGTAAATTTAGAATACTTATCTAAAGTAGTATGGAGCGAAGAATTTGAGGGGCAGAGTTATCTTTTTCCAGATACATTAGTAGGAACCGATAGTCATACTACCATGGTTAATGGACTTTCAGTTTTAGGATGGGGAGTAGGTGGTATTGAAGCTGAGGCTGGCATGTTAGGTCAACCTATTTCAATGCTTATTCCTGAAGTAATAGGTTTTGAAGTAAAAAATAAAATGCCAGAAGGTACTACTGCAACAGACTTAGTTTTAACAGTTGTTAAAATGTTAAGAGACAAGGGTGTAGTTGGAAAGTTTGTAGAATTTTATGGTGATGGTTTAAAGAATTTAACATTAGCTGATCGTGCAACAATTGCAAATATGGCCCCAGAATATGGAGCAACTTGTGGTTTTTTTCCAATAGATGAAGAAACTTTAAAGTATCTAAAATTTTCTGGTAGAGATGAAATGACTGTAAAAATAGTTGAGGAATATGCGAAAGCTCAGGGTTTGTGGTCTAGTGAAGATATTGATTTTACTGATACCTTAACTTTAGATATGACAACTATTGTTCCTACTATTTCAGGACCGAAAAGACCACAAGATAAAGTTTTACTAACTGATGCTTCAACTAGTTTTAAGAAAAGTTTTTCTGAAGTAACCGGTAAAAAAGATTTTTCAGTCTCAAAAGTTAAAGATAAAGAATATTCAATTAAAGATGGATCTATTTTAATTGCAGCAATTACATCTTGTACAAATACTTCTAATCCAAATGTTTTAATCGGAGCAGGACTTTTAGCTAAGAAAGCAGTAGAGTTAGGATTAGAGGTAAAACCTTGGGTTAAAACTTCATTAGCACCGGGCTCACAAGTTGTTACAGACTATCTGGAGAAAGCAGGGCTAAATACTTATTTAGACAAACTTGGTTTTCATTTAGTTGGTTATGGTTGCACTACATGTATTGGAAATTCAGGTCCATTAGCTGATGAGATTGTCGACTCTATTCAAAAAGAAAATATTTATGCAGTTTCAGTATTATCTGGTAATAGAAATTTCGAGGGTAGAATTTCACCACATATAAAAGCAAATTATCTTGCTTCACCGCCATTAGTTGTTGCCTATGCTCTTGCCGGTCATATGAATTTTGATTTGTATAAAGATAGTTTTGGCAAAGATAAAGATGGCAAAGATATTTTTATGAAGGATATTTGGCCATCAAATAAAGAAATTGAAGATGTGTTAAAATCAGCTTTAAATCCGGAAATGTTTGTGAAAAGGTATTCAAATGTTTCTGAGGGGCCAAAACAATGGCAACAAATTAAAACAGAGAAAAGTAGTATTTACAATTGGGAAGAAAATTCTACATATGTAAAAAAACCACCTTTTTTTGAAAATCTTCCAGATCAACCTGAAGGTTTTAAAAAAATCCATGATGCTCGTCCATTATTAATTTTGGGCGATATGGTAACAACCGATCATATTTCTCCTGCAGGTAACATTCAAAAAGAAAGCCCGACAGGAGAATATTTTATGAAACATCAAATTTTACCTAAAGATTATAACTCTTATGGTGCCAGAAGAGGAAATCACGAAGTGATGATGAGAGGAACATTTGCCAATATTAGAATAAGAAATGAGATGGCACCTGGCACAGAAGGTGGATTTACAACGCTTTACCCAGAAAAAAAAGTGATGCCAATTTATGATGCAGTTGTTGAATATAAAAAAAGAGGAACAGATTTAGTCGTTATAGGTGGAAAAGAATATGGAACTGGCTCGTCAAGAGATTGGGCAGCAAAAGGAACTAAACTTTTAGGAGTAAAGACCGTAATTGCTGAAAGTTTTGAGAGAATTCATAGATCTAACTTAATTGGGATGGGTATTTTGCCTTTACAATTTATTGATAATATTGATCGGAAAAATTTAAAATTAATTGGTTCAGAATTGATAAGTGTTATCAATCTTGAAAATGGTATTAATCCATCTGATAAAGTTAAAGTAGAAATTAAGTATGCTTCAGGTGAGATTAAAACAATCCAAGCACTTTGTAGAATAGATACTAAAAATGAGCTAGAGTATTATAAAAATGGAGGCATATTACAATACGTTCTTCGAAATATGATTTAATTATGGATGAAGATATAGCAATCATTAATAGCAATACCAGAAATCAGAAAATAAAAGATTTTTTCACAAAAAATAAAAAATTACTCATATCTTGTTTAATCTTTTTGATATTAATTCTGCTTGGTTTTTTATTCATATCAAATCTATCAAGATAAAAATAAAATTAAAATTTCAGATAGGTATAATAGTTCAATCATTAAACATAAGAATGGAGATAACTCTGGTATAGTCTCTGTGATGCAAGAGATAGTAGAAAACAAAGATCCAACTTATTCTCCATTGGCTTTATATTACTTAATAGATAATGAGCTAGTGAGTGATAAAAATAAAATTAATAGTTTGTTTGATATATTGATTAACAAAACTTCGTTGGATAGTGAAATTAAGCATCTTATTATTTATAAAAAAGCTCTTTATAATGCCGATACAATCAATGAAGGTCAAATTTTAGAAATTTTAAATCCAATAATTAATTCAAAAAGTGTTTGGAAGTCTCATGCTTTATATTTAATTGCAGAGTATTTTTACTCTAAGGGTGAAAAGCAAAAATCCAAAGAA
>CACIUF010000003.1 GCA_902589765.1 uncultured Pelagibacteraceae bacterium | reverse complement strand
GTATCTACAAGCCTTTCATTGTAGCCTGTTAAATCAATTGACCACAATTTAGCAGAAAAACCCTCCCCTTTATCATCAGTTTTAGTCTCTCTATAAAAAATTAAAACTCGTCCATTAGGAGACCAGGAAGGAGCTTCTTGATAAAAATTTTCTGTCAATAATCTCTCACCAGATCCATCGGTTCTCATCACGCCGATGTAGAATTTACCTTTATGTAATTTTGTAAAAGCGATTAAATCACCTCTTGGAGACCAAACAGGGGTACCATATAAACCATTTCCAAAAGAAATTCTTTTAACATTGCTACCGTCACTTTTCATGACATAAATTTGTTGGTACCCACTTCTGTCAGAGTTAAAACAAATAAATTTCCCATCCGGAGAATAAGATGGTGAAGTATCTATTGAGGGATGATTGGTAATTTTCTCTACAATTCTATTTTCTAAATCCATTGTATAAATATCTGAATTTCCATCCTTAGCAAAACTCATTATAATTTTTTTTCCATCTGGAGAAAATCTAGGAGCAAAAGTCATTCCTGGAAAATCTCCTACCACTTCTTGAATACCTGTTTCTATATCAAGAAGATAAACTCTAGGTAAATTTCTAAAATAAGATAGATATGTCACCATTTGGCTTGTAGGATTAAATCTTGGTGTCAAAACAAGTTCATTTCCTAAAGTTAAAAATTTATTATTTGCACCATCTTGGTCCATGATGGCTAATTTTTTAATTCTTTTTGTTTTTGGACCCTCTTCAGCAACATAGATTATCCTAGTATCAAAATAACCTTTTTCTCCAGTTAATCTCTCATAAACTTTGTCTGTTATTATATGACCAACACGTCTCCAGTTATTTGGAACTGTCGTAAATGCAAGAGCCATCATTTCTTTTCCAGCCAGCACATCCCATAATCTAAATTCAACTCTAAGTTTATCATCAACATTTTTTACTTTACCTGTGATTAAAGCTTGGGCTTTAATTAAATTCCAATCTTCGAAACGCGGTTTAAGATGAGCAATATCAGGCGCTTGTAGGAAAGCATTTTTATCTAATGGATTAAAAAGACCTGAAGTTTTTAAATTTTTTTCGATAACTTTGGAAATTTCTGATCCAATATCTTTTTTTTTTAAAGTTTTCTCAAAACTCTTTTTTGATTCATCATCAATTGATAATGGTGATACTGCGATAGGGAGTGGATTCAAATTTCCTCGTGTAATATCAACCTCAATTAAACCTAATGCATTAGTAGGTACTATAAATATTAAAAATAAAATAATTAGATTTCTCATAAAAATATTCTATCCCTCTAACATTTCTCTTGCATCAAAATTTAATTGTAATTCTTTCCATCTCTCATAACCAGTTGTAGGAACTCTTAAGGGCTGGCATAATTTTATTGCTCTTAAAGCACTTTCCGCTAAAACCTTATAAAAACCTTGACCAGGTTTATTCATTCTTGCATGATCCAAAATCTCTGACTCTTGAATTGTTCCATCTGGATTCAGTTGAAGTTTAATTCTCACTAATAAATTTTCATTGTAAGGCAGTCCCAAAGGAATACTCCAACAACCAAATATTTGAGCTTTTAAAGCATCCTCTTCACTTAAAGATAAACCTGCGTTCTCAACATTTTTTTTTTGATCTTGTGTAATTTTGTTATTTTTTTTAATCGTTTCAGCACTTTCAACTTTAGATTTATCAATTAAGGCTGCTATATTATTTGGATCGAATAACTCTTTTTTTTCAAATTCAGAAACTTGCTTAACCTCATTGTCAATTTTTTCTGGATTTTGTTTATCTTCTTTTATTTTCTCAACCTTTTTAGGCTTATCATCTGGTAATGGAACTGCATCTGGTTTAATTTTTTTTACTTTTTTTGGGGGAGCTTGTTCAGATACCAACTTTTTTTCTTTCTCTTTAATTTTTTCTATAATTTTTTTTGCCTTAGGTGCGTATGGAATATTGGTTTTATCTGTGATCTGTATTAATTCTACAGATACTATCGGGGGAAGATCAATTGGTTTTTTAGCTAAGAAAGGTAAACTAAAAGCTGTAATCATTATTAAAACTAGATGTGATACAGAAGATATAATTATACTTCTATTCACTTCTTACCTTTCTTTATATGGTTCAGATATAAGTGCTACTTTGGTGAAACCAGACCCAGACAGTAAGCCCATAATTTCCAATACTCTTCCATAATTAATTGTTTTATCACCCCTTACATAAATTCTTGTATCAGTTCTATTTTTTGAAACTGCTAAGACTTTTGCTATTATTTTTTCATATTCAACTTTTGACTCTTGAATATAAATTTCACCTTTAGAGTTTATTGTCAAAGTCAGCGGTTCAGCTTCCTCAGGAAGAGAGTCAGCAGAACTTTCTGGTAAATCAACCTGAACCCCTACAGTTAACAAAGGGGCAGTAACCATAAAAATAATTAATAGCACCAACATTACATCCACAAATGGTGTTACATTTATTTCACTCATTGGTTCTTTTGATGAACGATTAAATTTAAAAGCCATTTTAGATAATCGTTAAAAATCTTTTTGAAAAATTTTCTAATTTTTGGGAATACTTTATTGAGTCATTATTAAATTTATTATATGCAACAACCGCAGGTATTGCTGCTAGTAGACCTAACGCAGTTGCGAATAATGCTTCCGCTATTCCAGGTGCAACAATTGCCAAACTCGTATTTCTTGAAATTGCTATAGATTGAAAAGAGTTCATAATTCCCCAAACTGTTCCGAATAGGCCTATGAATGGAGCTGTTGATCCAACTGTTGCTAAAAAAGTAAAACCTTTAGTGATTTTTGATATTTGTTTTTCAATACCCGTCTCTAACATTGTGGTCATTCTATTGTTTAAGTCTGTTCTAGATTTTCTCTTCAATAAGTTTTGCATCGCATCTTTAAATATTAAAGCCATCGGGTCTTGAACGTTTGCTGGTAGATTATTATAAAAAGTTTCTGCAGATTTAGAATTCCAAAACTTTGCTTCAAACTCTTCGGTAGATTGATTTATTTTTTTAAACAATCTATATTTTTCAATTATTACTGCCCATGAATATATAGAACAAGCAATTAGCATTATGATAACTGACTTAACAATTATGTCAGCTCTAATAAATAAATTTATTAAAGAAAAATCAGCACTTGAGGCTAGCCCAACTGCTTGAGACGTGATATCAGCTTCCATATCGTCTTCTCACACTTAAATGTGTCATGATTTTGTCTGAATATTTAAAGCTATTCGTCAATTTTGTAAGTTTCATGATAAAAACTTGCTATCAAAATTGCATCAGCTTTATTTGAGTCTTTCTTTCTTGATAATTGAGATGAAAAATAAGGAAATATTTCTATTGCTCTTGTCCTGCTGGCATCTTTCTCAGAATTTAAAAGATTAAAATATTTTTTCCATTTTGCGGGCCTTACAAAGTACATGGGTAGTTGCATCGCGGTACAAATACCCTTTAAAATTCCAAACGATTGTCCAAAATTAAACATACTAGTAACACCTTGACCAGGCATTGCAGAAACGTGTTCAATCACAACTCTAATTTGATTTTTTTCAAATTGTTTAATTCTTTTGCTAATTTCATTATAAACTTGCGAGCCATTTACTTGTTTTTTATTTTTTTTCCCATCTGTCATTATAGGCATTTCAATTACGTCTAGGATTTTTCCATTATCTAAAAAACAAATTGAACCAGAAATTCCAGGATCTATACCTATTATTAACATAATTTAATTTACAAATTCAGCATTAGAATAAACATTTTGTACATCATCATTGTCTTCAAGTAATTCAAAGAAATTTACTAAATCTTCATTTTTTTCTTTAGAAATTTTTACACTATTAAGTGGCACCCATTCAATTTCTGTTGAGATAAAATTAGTAATTTCTTTTTCTAATTCTTTTTTAACATTATAAATTTCACTTACAGGACATTGTATTTCGTGAAAATCATTTTCCGATTTACATTCATCAGCTCCAGCATTGGTGGCTAGCTCAAAAATTTGATCATCAGAAACCTCTTTTTTATCGATCTTTATTATTCCTAATTGATTAAAATTATGAGAAGCGGAACCTTGAGTTCCCAAATTGCCACCTGCTTTTTGAAAAATTGTTCTAATACTGGATGCTGTTCTATTTTTATTATCTGTTAATACTTCTATTATTACTGCTACTTTTTCTGGTCCAAATCCTTCATATCTTAAATTTTCAAAATTTGACTCGGTACTAGCTGAAGATTTATCAATCGCTCTTTCTATATTTTCTTTGGGCATATTTGCTGATCTTGCGGCTTGTATCGCAGATCTTAATCTTGGATTCATTGCTGGATCTTTATCCCCAAGTTTTGCTGCAACAGTAATTTCTTTCGACAACTTTGAAAAAATTTTAGATCTTTGCTTATCGGCTTTACCTTTTTTATGTTTTATTCCTGCCCAATGAGAATGTCCTGCCATAAAATAATCAAGTATTTTTAAGCTGGCCGCCAAAAATATAATTTTCTATTTTAATTGCTAATCCAGTTTCTAAATCACAATCAACAATAACTCCACTTAAAGTGGCATCACCAGTTGCTGGATGATTTTTTATTGAGTCTTGTTTCATAAATCTTTTTAAAGAGTTGTCTTTATTCATCCCAATAACCGAGTCATAATCACCACACATACCTGCATCAGTTTGATAAGCTGTCCCATTTTGCAAAATTCTTGCATCATTTGTTGGAATGTGTGTATGTGTTCCTACAACAAGTGTAGCTTTTCCATCAAAAAGATATCCTATGGCATTTTTTTCACTAGTAATTTCTCCATGAAAGTCAACAACTAGAAAATCATAATCCTCTTTTAGTTTGTGCTCTTTTAAAAATTTTTCTGAAATCTCAAATACATCATCACATTTTTTCATAAAAACATTGCCCATTAAATTTAAGACACCAATTTTTATATTTTTTTCATTTTGAAAAACTTCAAATCCTTTACCCGGTGATGGCTCAAATAAATTTTTTGGGCGAAGTAACCTATTTTCATTATCGATAAACTTCATAATATCTTTTTGATCCCAAACATGATTACCAGTGGTGATGACATCAACACCACATTTAAAAAAATCCTCACAGATTTCTTTTGTTAATCCAACTCCTACCTCAGCTGCATTTTCTCCATTGACGATTACAAAATCAATCTTATTCAATTCTTTTTGGCTTAAAAGATTATTCAAAATTTTCGAACAACCTGAGTTCCCTACCACATCTCCTAAAAATAAAATTCTCATATAAAATTTTTATCTGTTACAATAAAATCCAGTTTCATATCATATTTGTTAGCTGGTATTTTTTTTACTTTTTGAAAAGAATAAGCTAACCCAATTAATATAATTTTTTTGTTTTTTTTTACTTTTTTAATATACCTATCATAAAAACCTCCTCCATAACCTACTCTATTTAAATGATTATCAAAAGCTACAAGTGGAACTAAAAGAATACTTGGGTAGACAATTTGATCTGATGTAGGTTCAGGTATTCCATATTTATTTATTGAGAGAGGCTCTTTTGTTGACCAGTATAAAAAATCCATTTGATTATTTTTTTTAATTTTTGGCAATGATATTTGATAACCAAGTTTTTCAAGTTTATTGAGAATTTTAATTGGATCAACTTCATGATTATATGGATAATAACCGCCAATTATTTTTTTGTTTACTTTTTCTTTTTTTAAAATTTTCATAATATGATTTAATTTAATGACTAAATTTTTATTGTTATTTAGTTTTCTGACTTTTAATAATTTTTTTCTTATCTCAGATTTATTCACTAGAATTTTACTTAGAAATATTTTCTAAATTTGCTTTATCAACAAAACTTGAAATTTCATCAGCAGCTTCTTCAATTAACTTCTCGTAACTCTTTTGATTTATCTCAATTTCATTTTTTAATTTAAGGTGGTCTTTGTTAAGTGAGTTTATTTCTAACTCTTTCTTATCTCTATAATCATAAATTAAGGTTTTAAGCTCTTTAAATTTATTTGAAAGATCTCTCAACTCATTCTTTTTTTGATCTACTTTTTTTTTAGTTTCATAATATTCATCCATTACTTTAACAGCTGTAATTAATAGAAGTTTATTCTCTCCGAGATTTCCAAGATCATTTTTAAGATTATTAAATTTCTGATTGATTTGAATTAATAATTCTTCAAGATGCTCTTCTTGACCATCCTCACAAGATAACAAAAATTCTTTTCCATTAAACTTAATACTTACGTTTGCCATTTATCTATCTCATCTAACAAAATATCTGTTTCTTGATTTAATTCATCAATTTTTTCAGAAAACTCAATCTGTCTTTTTTGTTCGGCTTTTTCTTGATTTTGTAATTCGTATAATTTTTTACTTAAATTATTATAATCATTAATTAAACTTTTATATTTTTCCTCTATTTCTTGCTTTTCAATTTCTAATTGATTTTTTTGACTACTTAAATTGTCTATATTTTTTTTTACGTCAGGGTTTTTTAAGTTTAAATTTTTTAATTTTGCTAAAGCCAAATTTAGTTTTTTTTCTTTTTCGATCACAGAATTCATATATATATAATTATATTATTAAATAGAATCTTCTTAGTCTAGGCAGGATAATTACTTGAGTAAACTTTATAAAGAATTAGCGAATTGTATCAGATTTTTGTCTATAGATGCTGTCCAAAAAGCTAATTCTGGGCATCCAGGTATGCCTATGGGTATGGCTGATGTAGCAACTGTTCTTTTTAAAGATTTCTTAAAATTTAATCCCAAAAATCCAGATTGGATTAATAGAGATAGATTTGTTCTCTCAGCAGGACATGGTTCTATGCTACTTTACTCGCTCCTCTATCTGACGGGTTATAAAAGTATTTCTTTAAGAGAAATTAAAAAATTTAGACAACTAAATTCAATATGTGCAGGTCACCCAGAATATCATCCAAGCACTGGCATTGAAACTACAACAGGTCCTTTAGGACAGGGAATTTCTAATGCAGTTGGTTTTGCAATCTCAGAAGAAATTTTAAAAAAAAGATTAGGAAAAAAAATTATCAATCATAAAACTTACGTTTTAGCAGGTGATGGCTGCTTGATGGAGGGAATAAGTCATGAAGCTTTAAGTCTTGCTGGACACCTAAAACTTAAAAACCTGATATTACTTTTTGATAATAATTCAATTTCAATAGATGGTCCAACTAGCTTAGCAGTATCTGATGATCATGAAAAAAGGTTTAAAAGCTATGGCTGGAATTATTTAAAAATTAATGGACATAATTTTAAAGAAATAACAAAGGCTCTTCAAAAAGCACAAAAATCAAAAAAACCTATAGCAATCTCTTGTAAAACAACGATTGGATACGGGTCCCCAAATAAGGGTGGTAAAGCCTCATCTCATGGTAGTCCATTAGGTGAAGATGAAATAAGATTAGTCAGAAAAAAATTGAACTGGCCACACAATACTTTTGAAATTCCAAAAAAATTAATGGATCAATGGAGATCAATCGGTAAAAAAGCATCAATTAAAGCTAATAAGAATAAAAAAAAGTTTTTACTAAAAATTAATAATAATACTATCAATGCAGAAATAGACAAAGCAAAATCAGACTACTTAAAAAAATTACAACCAATAGCTACTAGAAAATGTTCAGAAAAATTTTTAGAAATTGTCTCCAAACTTCCAAACTTAATTGGTGGATCAGCAGATTTAGCAGGATCCAATAATACCAAAACCAAAAATCATAAAATTATCCAATCAAATGATTTTTCCGGGAATTATATCCATTTTGGAGTAAGAGAACATGCGATGTGTGGTATTATGAATGGTATCTCACTTCATAGTAAGCTTGTTCCTTATGGTGGAACTTTTTTAATATTTAGCGATTACTGTAAACCATCAATAAGACTAGCAGCTATGATGAAACAAAAAGTTATTTATGTTTTTACACATGACTCAATTGGTCTTGGAGAAGATGGACCAACTCATCAACCAATAGAACAATTGACAAGTTTAAGATCAATACCGAATTTAAATGTTTTTAGACCCTCTGACTTAATAGAAACTTTTGAGTGTTGGCAATTGGCATTAAATAGCAAAAGTTCTCCGAGCGTAATAGCCTTAACGAGACAAAGCTTAAATCCAGTTCGTACAAAAAAATCATCAAAAAATTTGTCCTTAGCTGGTGCTTATGAAGTTTTAAGAACGGGTAATAGAATAAGTGCAACTATTATAGCAACAGGATCCGAAACTAGTCTTGCAATAGACGTTAGTCATAAATTAGCCACAGATGGCATTTACTCAAAAGTAATATCAATGCCTTGCCATGAATTATTTGATCAACAAAGTGAAGTCTACAAAAATAAAATTTTAAATGAAACTAAGCTTATAATTTCCATAGAGGCCTCTGAAACTGGTTATTGGAAAAAATATACTGGCAGCAAAGGGCTTAATTTTGGAATTGATGATTTTGGAAAAAGTGCGCCTTATAAAGATATATATAATCACTTCGGATTAAGCTCGAAAATTATAGTAAAAAAAATTAAAAAAAGATTATGACAGTCAAAGTTGGAATAAATGGAATGGGTAGAATTGGAAGAATGATAGTTCGATCAATAATAGAGAATAAAAACAAAAATATAGAAATAAAATATATTAATAATAGAACTAATTCTGAAACATGTTTATCTCTATTAAAATATGACTCTATTCACGGAAAATTTAATGCACAAGTAGATTCTGATGAAAATCATATTATGATCAATAAAAATAAAATTTTATATGGCCAAGAAACAAATTTAAATAATATTAATTGGAAAAGATATGGAGTGGATTATGTTTTAGAGTGTACAGGTAAATTTAACTCAAAAGAAAAATTACTAACACATATTAATAATGGTGCAAAAAGAGTTATTGTCTCTGCTCCATGTAAAGATGCTGACAAAACTATTGTATATGGAGTAAACGAGGCTGAATTAAAAAAAGAGGATAAGATTATATCTGCTGCTTCTTGCACAACAAATTGTCTTGCCCCTGTGGCTCATGTTTTAAACGAAAATTTCAAAATTGAAAAAGGGTTTATGACCACAATTCATTCCTTTACAAGTGACCAAAGAATATTAGATAATTCTCATAAAGATCCAAGAAGAGCTAGATCAGCAAGCCAGTCTATTGTGCCAACCTCAACAGGTGCATCAAAAGCAATTGGTGAGATTATACCTTCGCTTAAAGGTAAATTAGAAGGTGTGGCTATGAGAGTCCCTACGCCAAATGTTTCATTAATTGAACTCGTCTTTTGCACAAAAAAAGACCTCACTATTGATAAGATTAATTTAGCATTTCAAAATTTTAGCAAAAAAAATAAAATTCTCGAAACTACAAAAGAAAAACTTGTTTCAATCGACTTTAATCATAATCCTGCTTCTTCAATAGTAGACGAAAGTTTAACAAAAGTGGTGAGTAAAAATATGGGTAAAATTTCAGCATGGTATGATAACGAATGGGGTTTCTCAAATAGAATGTGTGATATTGTAGAATATCTTCATAAGAATTCTTAATGAACAATATTAAAGATTATGAAAATCTTGGTAGTAAGAGAGTTTTATTAAGATTAGACCTAAATGTCCCTTTAAAAAATGGTAACATTATCGATGAAACCAGAATAATTAAAATTATACCTGTTCTTGAATTTTTAATTAAAAGAAATTCAAAAATTTTAATAATTTCTCATGTTGGACGTCCTAAAGGCAAATTTAATAAAGATCTATCCCTTAAACCAATTTGTGATTGCTTAGAAAAAAAGATAAAAACTAAAGTCAACTTTATAAGTGAAGACATTTTTAAAATCAAAAGAGATGATTTATTTAAAGAGCCTGAGGAGAAAGTTGTCTTTTTTGAAAACATAAGATTTTATGCAGAAGAAGAAAAGAATGAATCAAATTTTTCAAAACATTTAGCTAGTTTTGCAGATTTGTTCGTAAATGATGCTTTTTCTTGCTCACATAGAACACATGCTTCGGTATGCAAAATTACAGAATTTCTGCCATCATTTGCTGGATTACAATTTGAGACTGAAGTAAATGCTTTAAAAAAAGTTACTATTGATATCAAAAAACCAATTACTTGTATTATTGGTGGATCAAAAATTTCCACAAAAATAGATATAATCAAAAATTTAATACCTAAATTTAATAATATAATCTTTGTGGGAGGCATGGCTAATAATATTCTGAGCTTCAAAGGTAATAGAATTGGAAAATCGATTAGTGAAAAAAATTGTGAAAGTATAATAAAAGAAATTTTTGAAATTTCAAAAAATACGCTTTGTGAAATTACTTATCCAGAAGATGTCTTAATAGGTAAAAGTGCAGATGACGATGCTCAGATAAAAGATCTTAAGGACATAGCAAATGATGATTTAATCTTAGACGTAGGACCTAAAACACTAAAAAGAATTAAAAATATAATTGAAAAAAGTAAAACAGTTCTTTGGAATGGTCCTGCCGGTTATTTTGAAAATCCCAATTTTGCAAAAGGTAGCATTGAGATTGCAAAAACAATCATTAAAAAAAATAAAGATAATTCGATTTATTCTGTAGTTGGTGGAGGAGATACTGTGGCAGTTGTTAATCAATTAAATGCAATTAAAGATTTTAATTTTGTTTCAACTGCTGGTGGTGCTTTTTTAGAATATCTTGAAGGAAAAGAACTTCCTGGTATAAAAGCCCTAAACTAAAATGTCAGAACTAAATAATACAGCATTAAAAATTTTAGAAAACGGTAAAGGAATTTTAGCTGCGGATGAAAGCACTGCAACTATGACTAAAAGATTGGACAGTGTAAATGTTCCCTCAACCCCAGAAAACAGATTGTTGTTCAGAGAAACACTTTTTAGCTCATCCTTAATGAAAGATTGTATTGGAGGTGTAATTCTTTACGATGAAACAATTAAACAAACATCATCAAAAAAAAATACAATTCCAGAATTAATATTAGACACAGGCTCATTGCCAGGCATCAAAGTAGACACAGGAGCAAAAATTTTAGCTAGTTCCCCAGATGAAAAAATTACTGAGGGTCTTGATGGATTAAGGGAAAGATTAAAAGAATATTACAAATTAGGTGCAAAATTTACTAAATGGAGAGGTGTTTATAATATAACTAAAGATTATCCCAGCAAACTCTCAATGCACTCTAATGCACACGCATTAGCGAGATATTCTGCTCTAGTTCAAGAGTGCAATATGGTTCCAATAGTTGAGCCTGAGGTTTTAATGGATGGGGATCATTCTGCTAAAGAGTGTTTAGAAAAAACTTCTGAAGTTATAAAAAAATGCTTTGAAGAACTAATAATACATAAAGTAGATTTGAAGGGAATTATACTCAAACCTAATATGATTTTAGCAGGAAACAGATCTAAAGAAAAAATTACTAATGATGAAGTAGCAAAGTTAACTTTAAAATGTTTAAAATCCTCAGTACCCTCAGAAGTACCAGGTATAGCTTTCCTATCTGGAGGTCAGTCCGAAATAGAAGCAACAGAAAATTTGAATTTAATTAATAAACACAATAATACGGGTTTTGTAATGAGCTATTCTTACGGAAGAGCTCTTCAACAAGGTGCCTTAAAGTATTGGTCAAAAAATATAAAGGATATCAAAGGCACTCAGCAGATTTTTAACCATCGAGCTAAAATGAATACATTAGCTGCTCAAGGAAAATGGTCAAAGGATCTTGAAATATAATAAAAAAAAATTTATCTACCTAATATCTCCACCTAAGATTGAAAGAAATTTTTTTCAAAGTTTAAATGAAGTGTTTAAACAGAAAAAAATAAGTTTTTTTCAGCTACGACTTAAAAAAGATAGTTTTAAAAAAAAATTCAAAGTTGGACTTAAAATTCAAAAGATCTGCAAAAAATTTAAAGTAAAATTTTTGATTAATGATGACGTATTTCTTGCAAAAAAATTAAATGCTGATGGGTGTCATCTTGGTCAAAACGATATGAAAATTAAAGAGGCGAGAAAATTAATTGGAAAAAAAATAATTGGAATTACATGTCATAATTCAATTAAACTTGCGAAAACTGCGATAAAAAATAAAGCTGACTATTTAGCTTTTGGAGCTTTTTATTCATCTAAAACAAAAAAAGTAAAATATAAAGCATCAATGAGTTTACTTAAAAAAGCTCGAAAAATCACAAATACACCAATAGTTGTAATTGGTGGCATCAACTCTAAAAATTATAAAAATCTTTTATTGAATAAGGCGAACTTTTTAGCTATCTCAGGCTACATTTGGAATAATAAAAAACTAAAACCTAAAAATGCAATTAAGAAATTAATATGAAAATTAATGCAGGTGAAATTAGAGTGGGTATGTTGTTAGAATATAAAAATGATTTGTGGCAAGTTCTGAAAACACAGCACGTTAAACCTGGAAAAGGTGGAGCGTTTGCACAAGTGGAGATGAAAAGCGTAAACAAAAATACCAAACTTAATGAGAGATTTAGATCCAGTGAGACAGTTGAAAAAGCTTCATTAGAGGAAACTAATTTTACATATTCATATGAAGACCAGGAAAAATACTTTTTTATAAATCCTAAAACTTTTGAACAAACAGAAATTCAAAAAAGTCTGATAGGTGAAAAAGGTAAATTATTAACTGAAAACCTTGAGGTAACAATCAGTTTTTATAATGATAATCCAATTTCTGTAGATTTACCTAACCAAGTAACTTGTAAAATTGAAACTACAGATGCAGCTTTAAAAGGTCAAACAGTGTCATCATCCTACAAACCTGCAATTCTAGAAAATGGATTAAGCATTCAGGTTCCGCCTTTTATTGAAGCGGGTGATAATATTGTGATAGACAGCAGGAGTCTAGAATACGTCAAGAAAATTTGATTATGAATTCTATATCTGCAAATCTTAACGTGATGATAAAAGCATGCGAAAAAGCATCTAAAATTTTAATTCGGGATTTTGGAGAATTAGAGAAGTTACAAGTATCAAAAAAAGGGCCTAAGGACTTTGTTACAAATTCTGATATTAAAGCAGAAAAAATAATTATTGAGGAACTTAAAAAAGCAAGACCAAACTATTCCATCATCAGTGAAGAAAATGGTGTTGAAAAAAATAAAGATACGTCTAATTCTTGGATAATTGATCCCATTGATGGAACCATAAATTTTTTACATGGAATACCTCATTTTGCAATATCCATTGCTTTAAAATCAAATGATGAAATATCATCTGGCTTAATTTTTGATCCAATTAAAGATGAAATGTTTTATGCTGAAAAAAATAATGGGGCTTTTTTAAATAATCAACGTATAAGAGTCTCTAAAAAAAACAATTTAGACGAATGTTTGTTTGCCGTTGGTAAATTAATAAATGAACCTAATTTTACTTATAGGAGGTCTGGGTGCGCTGCTCTCGATATTGCTTATGTTGCTTCGGGAAGACTAGATGGATATGTACAAAATAAATTGAATTTATGGGATATAGCCGCAGGTATAGTTTTGGTAAAAGAAGCTGGTGGGATAATAAATGATATTGATCTTAAAAATATTAAAAATATAAATGTTTTGGCATCATCAGCGGAGATTTACTCAAAATTTAGTAAAAAACTAGTCAACTTTTAATTGTTTTAACAATTTCTTTTGCTATAAATTTCGTGATGAAAAAAAAAATACACCCTAATTACCATAATATAAAAGTTGAGATGACTGATGGAACTCAATTTAATACTAGGTCAACTTGGGGTGCAGAAGGTGACGTTCTTAAATTAGAAATAGATCCAAAATCGCACTCAGCTTGGACAGGAGGAAAGCAGAAGCTGTTAGATAAAGGTCGAATAAGTAAATTTAACAAAAAGTTTCAGAATTTTAGATCAGATAATAAAAATTAATGTCTAATGCTCCTTTAATGCCAATGGCCACTGCTGTATGGCTAGTCGAAAATACTACACTCACATTTAAACAGATAGCAGATTTCTGTGATTTGCATGAGGTAGAAGTCCAAGGAATTGCTGATGGTGAAGTTGCAAAAGGAATAAAAGCTTATAATCCAATAATATCTGGACAACTTTCAAGAGAGGAAATTGAATTATCATCTAAAGATAATACAAGACCACTGGAGATAAAGAATATTGATATTGAGATATCTAATTCAGAAAAAAAAATTAAAAAATATGTTCCATTGTCAAAAAGACAAGATAAGCCTGATTCTGCGTTATGGCTTTTAAAAAACCATAATATTTTAAAAGACTCACAAATTGCAAAACTTGTAGGAGTCACCAAAAATTCTGTGACTTCTATTAGAAATAAAAGTTATTGGAATTATAATAACTTAAGCCCCAAAGATCCTGTGGCTCTAAACTTATTTACTCAAAAAGATTTAGTTAGTGCTTTAGAAAAAGCTGAAAGACGAATAAAAAGAGAAAAAAGAGAAAAAGAAAAACAAAAACAATCAATATAATTCTTCATTATGAATAAATTAGATAGACATAAAAAAATAAAAATGTTATTTACACAAATTTTTGGAGGTGGTTATTAAAATAGAAGTAAAAGATAATAATGTTGAACAAGCTCTTAGAGTTTTAAAAAGAAAACTCCAAAGAGATGGTTTTTTCAAAGTAATAAAACTTAAAAATACTTATGAGAAACCCTCTGAAAAGAAAAAAAGGATTCTTCAAGAGAATATTAAAAGAGTAAAAAAACTTAACAAATTAAAAAATAGAATTTAATTATATCGCGGGGTGGAGCAGTCTGGTAGCTCGTCAGGCTCATAACCTGAAGGTCGGCGGTTCAAATCCGTCCCCCGCAACCAATCAATGATTAAAATTTTAATAGATAATCTAGACACTTTTCAACTACACAGAATTGCTAAATTTCTTAATAAATATAAATTTGATACGGTAATTGATGTGGGTTCTTATAAAGGAGAGTTTATTAAATACTCACTTAAATATCTAAATCCAAAAAAAATTTATGCTTTTGAACCTCAAAGAGAAATCAATGATCTTTTAAAAAAAAAATTCAAGAATGATAAAATAAAAATATTGAATTTTGCTATTGGCAGAAATAATAAAAAAAACTTTTTATATGTAAATAAATTTAAAAAAACTTCTACATTGTCTAAGGAAACAATTTTTTCTAATTCGATTTATAATAAATTAAAAAAATTATTATTAAGAAGTGAGAGTTATGAGTATAAATATCCTGTTAAAACAATTTCTTTGGATAGTTTTTTTTCCAATAAAAAAATTATCAAAAGTTTATTAAAAATTGATGTTGAAGGTTATGAAATAAATGTGTTACTTGGATCAAAAAAAGTCTTACAGAAAATGAATATGATTTTAATAGAAAAACAAAATTTTAAAAATAACAATTTTGTTAAATGCCATAATTATCTTTTAAAAAACAATTTTGTTCTTTTAAAAACCTTTATTTTTCCTTTAATGCATTTCGAGGATAGGCTATACGTTAAAAAACATTTAATGTACAACAACTTCAATGATGAGTAAAAAATTTCAAATTTTACTACCTGTGCATAATGAGGGATTATCTATTAAAAAAACTCTTTTAGATATTTATGAAGCTTTAAAAGATGAAATAGATTTTGAATTTATTATTACAGAAGATGGTAGCACTGATGATACAAAAAAAATTTTGAATAGCCTCAAAAACGAACTACCCATGATTTTGATTTCAGAAGATAAACGAAAATATTATTCCTTAGCAGTCTTAGATGGAATAAAAAAAGCAACATCAGAATTTCTATTAATAATGGACTCCGATGGTCAATGTGATCCAAAAGATATTAAAAGCTTTTGGAATAAAAGGAATGAGTCTGATTTAGTTTGTGGTTATAGATCCCCAAGATATGACTATGCATATAGAAAATTTATTTCAAAAATTTTTTATTTTATCTATAACATTTTATTCAAAGTTCCATTAAGAGATCCAAGCTTTGCATTTGTTTTTATGAATAAGAAAACCTATACAAATTTAAATAATTTTACACCATATCTTCCAGATGGCTTTTTTTGGGAGTTTAATGCTCGAGCGAATAAACTCAATTTTTTATTTAGTGAAATAAAAATCAATCATAGAAAAAGAAGTTCAGGTGATACAAAAATTTATACTTTTGGCAAATTGCCTAAAGTTGCTTATAATAATTTGACTGGACTCATAAAATTAAAAAAAGAAATCGGATAGTGATATTAATTATTGGAGCTAATGGTTTTTTTGGAAATCAACTTCAAAAACTATTTTTGAAAAAAAAAGTAAAATTCATTCCCACTGATATTTCTTTAAATAAAAAAAATTTTTTAGACATAAGAGACCCGGTGTCGATTAAAAAATTTATAAAAATTAATAATATTACGATGGTTATTAATTGTTCATGTGAACCAGCTACAAGTAATTCAAAAAAAAGGTTGTGGGATACAAATGTGACAGGAAACCAAAATTTAATAAAAGCTTGTGAAGAATTTAATATTCAAAAATATATTTATATCTCAACCTCAGCTATTTGGGTTAAAGACTATGAAAAATCTGTACAGGAAAATGAAGAATATTGTCCAGTTGAAAATTATGGAAGCTCAAAGGTACAAGCAGAAAAAGATATAAAAACATCAAATTTGATTAATTGGACAATTTTTAGGGTTCCAATGATAGTCTCTAAAGAACGACTAGGTATTTTAAGTTTATTATTTGATTTGATACTATCTGATAAAAAGATTCCTTTGCTCGGTTCAGGAAAAAATATTTTACAATTTTTACACGCAGATGACTTAAGTAATTGTGTTTATTTATCATTAAATATTAACGAGAAAAATATTTACAACGTGGGTAGTGAGGAGAAAATTTCTTTAAAAAATTTAATAGAAAAATTAATTCTTGGGGTAAATTCTAAATCAAAGATTTTTTCAATTAAAGATTTTGGTGTTACGAAAATTTTAAGTTTCTTAAATAAATTAAATTTATCACCACTTAATATCTATCATTTAAATATGTTGAAATTTTCCTTAACTCTAAACTCTGATAAAATATATAAAAACTATAATGTCAGACCTCAGATCAAAACAAGTGACATGATATTAGAAGCTCTAATAAATTATAAAAACAAATCTGCGATAAATGAAATTAACACTGAAATTACAAAACCAATTAGGCCTGGTATTTTAAAATTAATAAAATTAATTCTTTAAAAATAATAAAATAAAGGTAATTTTTTTATTCCATGATAATAAGCAAAAGCTATTACTAAAATAAATATTTCCCATAATAATAAAATTTTAATTGTATAGTTTTTATTTAATCTTAAATCTTGTATTTGTTCTTTAGAAAAGAAAATGTAAAAGAAAATCAAATATAATGGATCAAACCACTCTTGGTATAAAAACTCAGTAAAACCGAAATTTAAATAAATTAAAGGTACAATTAAAAAATATTGATAATTACTCAGACTAATAGTTGATATTATAAAAGTAAAAATTATTGAAGATATAAATAACAAAATTATTGTATTATTATATAAAAACAATTGTGTAAATTTTACAATGTAACCTCCTCCCTTATCTGGATAATTAAGATCATTAAAAAGTATCAATTTTAAAAGAAATATAGAGATTAAAATGGAGAAATATTTTTTTGAAAAAAAAATTTTTGAAAATTTGGAAAAATTTATAAATATTAATGGTAGAGAATAAAAGAATAATAAAGAAGATATTTTAGGTATATTCAAAAATATATTCTTAATATCTAGGTTGCCTGATGCAGAAGTGCTCTGGGATAAGTCATTAAAAACACCCCATAAATATAAAGTGTAAAAACCTGGCAAAGATAAAAAAAAATATAAGATAATTGAAAATATCAAATTTCTTTTATCATTATTAATTAACAAAATTAAAATATGGAATACTGCTAAAAAAAGATATTGTTGTCTTGCATATAAGGTTAAGGATATTAAAACAACTAACAGAAGATTTTCATTAAATGTTATTTTTTTTTTTACCAAAAAGTTTAATAAAAATAACGATGGTATTAGAAAAAAAAATGCAAAATTTTCGGTCATACCCCAATATGAGGATGATCTAAACCATGGACTAATTAACAATATTAAAGGTATTAAGAAGATTGAAAATTCATTATCAAATGTAATTTTTTTCAATTTTAAAAATTGATAGAAAATTATAATAATAAATAAATTTAAAATTGTATTATTTAAACAATATAAATAATTGTTACTTGTCAGATTAAAAAATGATTGAAAACTATGAAAAAATGGAAATGTTGCCTCACTATAACTTTGATAGTTTTTTAAAGTTTCC
This sequence comes from uncultured Pelagibacteraceae bacterium, assembly GCA_902589765.1. Taxonomy (GTDB): domain Bacteria; phylum Pseudomonadota; class Alphaproteobacteria; order Pelagibacterales; family Pelagibacteraceae; genus Pelagibacter. The sequence goes on along the minus strand of CACIUF010000003.1, from coordinate 40,504 downwards.
AAATAATTTTGTTTAAAATCTAAAATTATTATCCAAATATGCAACTCTAAATCTATGTGTCCAGCACCATTGGAAATTTCTCTTACATAAAACCCAAAAAAATAACTAAAAAGTATTATTAATATCAAAAAATAATTTAATTTATTTTTTTCAAAACTGGGCATTCTAAAAATTATATATTAACTTAAATTTTTTAAAATTTGACTTTTTACTATTAAACTACAAGTTTTTGGTTATTTCCTCTGTCATTTTTTTTGCGTCAGCAAATAACATAAGAGTATTTTCTTTGTAAAATAAATCATTGTCAATTCCAGCATATCCTGGTGATAAACTTCTTTTGACAAATAATACTGATTTACATTTTTCGACATCTAAAACTGGCATTCCATAAATTGGACTTTGAGGATCAGTTTTTGCCACAGGATTTGTTACATCATTAGCTCCTATTACGAATGCTACATCTGCGTTTGCAAAATCGTTATTTATCTCCTCCAATTCAAAAACTTCATCATAGGGTACATTAGCTTCTGCTAATAAAACATTCATGTGACCCGGCATTCTTCCTGCAACAGGATGAATTGCATAAGACACTTTGATATCATTTTTCTTAAGAGTATCTACCATTTCTCTTAATGCATGTTGAGCTTGAGCAACTGCCATTCCATATCCAGGAACAATTATTACTGATGAAGCATTCTTCATTAAAAAAGCAGCATCATCTGCATTACCACTTTTGACTGGTCTTTGCTCTTTTGAGACATTTTTAGATGTTTCATCTGTTGCTCCCCATCCACCCAAGATAACATTGAAGAAAGAACGGTTCATACCTTTACACATTATATATGATAAAATTGCTCCAGATGATCCAACGAGCGCTCCAGTTATTATTAAAGCTGTATTCTCTAAAGTGAACCCAATTCCTGCTGCGGCCCATCCCGAGTATGAATTCAACATTGATATTACCACAGGCATATCAGCACCACCGATTGGAATAATTAGAAGAAAACCAATTAAAAATGAGACTGCTAATAATATCCAAAACAAATTTGATGACTGCGTTGAACATAAAAAATAGATTAAAACTATTATTGAAATTAAGATTATAGCGTTTAATGGATGCTGACCTTTAAATGTGATAGGTGAACCTGACATTATTCCTTGTAGTTTAAGGAAAGCAATTACTGAGCCAGAAAATGTAATAGCTCCAACTGCGGCTCCAATTGACATCTCAATTAAACTACCAAGCTTTATGTTTCCTGGTTTTCCAAGATTAAATGCTTCAGGATTTAAAAAAGCAGAAATTGCAACAAAAACCGCTGCCAAACCTACTAAACTATGAAAACCTGCAACTAATTCTGGCATCGCTGTCATTGGTATTCTATATGCAATGAAAGCTCCTATTGAACCACCAACTAAAATAAATATTAGAACGTAAATAAATCCACTTGAAAAATTGCCAATAGATAAAAAAGTTACAGCTACAGCAATAATCATTCCTACAATACCAAAGAAATTACCTTGTCTTGATGTCTCTGGAGATGATAAGCCTCTTAAAGCTAAAATAAATAGTACACCAGAAACTAAGTAAAAAATTGCTGAAAAGTTTGCTGATATCATTTTTTATCCTTTTTCTTTTTTTTATACATTGCAAGCATTCTTTGAGTTACCAGAAAACCACCAAAAATATTAATCGCTGCCAATGCAATAGCTAAAAAACCAAAAATGCTAGAGGTATTAAAAACATTATCTGAATTACCAGATAATCCTGCGATTATTGCCCCAACGATTATTACAGATGAAATTGCGTTAGTCACAGACATTAAAGGAGTATGTAAAGATGGAGTAACGCTCCAAACAACATAATACCCTACAAATATTGAGAGAATAAATATACTTAGTCTGAATATTAAAGGATCAATTTCCATATTTTATTTAATTAGCGTTTTTTCAATTATTTCATCTTCTAAATTAATGTTTAATTTTTTATTTTCTTTATCAAATAAATTTTCAACAAAATTAAACATATTTTTTGCATATAAACTAGACGCAGACACTGGTAGTTTGTTTAAAATATTACTTTCACCCATAATTTTAACTCCGTTTTTTTCAGTAATTTCATCTGTTTTAGTAAATGCAGTATTGCCACCCTGTATAGCAGCTAAATCATAAATAACAGAACCAGCTTGCATATTAGTAATCATATCCTCTTTGATAATAATAGGTGCTTTTTTTCCAGGTATTAATGCTGTGCAAATAACAATATCAATCTTTTTTAAAGTTTCAGAAAGTAAATCCTCTTGTTTTTTCTTAAAGTCATCAGAGGCCTCTTTTGCATAACCACCTTCGGTTTCTAAATTTTCAGCACCCTCAACCATCAAAAATTTTCCACCTAAACTCTCAACTTGTTCCTTTGAAGCCATCCTCACATCTGTAGCAAAAACTATACCCCCCATTCTTTTTGCTGTAGCAATTGCTTGTAGTCCAGCAACACCTGCGCCAACAACCAAAATCTTTGCAGCTGGAACAGTTCCTGCAGCTGTCATCATCATAGGTATAGCTTTCTCAAAATTAGCAAATGACTCGATTACTGCTTTATATCCAGCTAAGTTGGCTTGTGAGGATAAGATATCCATAGATTGAGCTCTTGTTATTCTTGGTAATAACTCTAAAGAAAAAAGTTTTATCTTTTTATCTTTTAACACATCTAATTTTTCTTTGTTATCATAAGGGTTCAAAACACCAATTAGAGTTTGATGTTCTTTTAATAACGAACTTTTGTCATCTGACAATAATCCTAATTGTACAATAATATTTGAAAGGTTTATTATTTCTTTATCATCACTTAAAAATTTTACACCAATCTTTTCATATACATCATCAGTAATACCTAAATGAGTTCCATAATTTTTAGATAACTGAACATCAAATCCCAGTGAAATATACTTTTTGGCAATTTCAGGGGTTATTGCAATTCTTTTTTCAATTTTTTGATTTTCTAATATTGATCCTATTTTCATTAAAAAACTCTACAGCAAGAACAAAGCCATTAATATCAATACCAATACTACCGCGATAGTTCCCCACAATACAAATTTTGTAAAATTATTCCACGTCTTCTTATGGTTTTCGTTATCCATAAAAACTATTTTTGTCTTGCTTTAAATTTTGGGTTAGTTTTATTTATAATGTAAACTCTTCCTCTTCTTCTCACGAGTTTTGAATTTAAATCTCTCTTCTTAATTGATTTTAATGAACTTTTTATTTTCATAATTTTTAAGATTTTAGCCTGGCAAAGTCCTACTCTTCCATGTCTTAAGACAAAGTACCATCGGCGCTGAAAAGCTTGACTTCCGAGTTCGGAATGGGATCGGGTATTACCTCTTCGCTATAATCACCAGGCGAAATTCTTATACATTCATTAATTATCTTTTCAAGTAATTTTATCTAAATTTTATGAGAGTTTTCAGTGCGCGAAATGCATCAATTAGCTTTATTTTTTTTCCTTCATCATAATTTCTTCCATTATAACTTATTGGAACTTCAAATATTTCATATCCTAAATTTGAGATCTTGGAAGTAACTTCTGGACAAAACGCAAAGTCGTTTTCTTCTAAATCAATTAAGTCAAACACTTCCTTATGAAATACTTTATAACAAGTATGAGCATCTGTAAGATTTTGATTATTTAAAAAATTTGAAATAATGGTTAAAGAATGATTTCCAAGAATTCTTATTTTCGATGTAAATCCTGAAGTTTCGTATCTATTTTGATTTAATACTCTAGATCCATAAACAACTTTAGCCTTATTACTAAATATTGGCTCTAATAATTTATTATAATCATAAGGATCGTATTCCAAATCTGCATCTTGTATAATGATTATATCACCAGACAAAAAATTTTTTGCAGTTTTAATAGCAGCTCCTTTTCCCATATTTTTATCATGAAAAAAGGTTTGAAAATTTTTTTTTGAAACAAAATTTTCTTTAATCAATTCTTTTGTACCATCAGTTGAGCAATCATCAACTATTATTAACTCAAAAAAATCATAACCATAATTTTTTAAACTTGATATAACTTTATCTACTAAGTGTACTAATGTTTTTTTTTCATTAAAACACGGAATTATAATAGATAATTTAAATGATTTTTTATTATTCATTACTATTCTTTTAATTTTTTAATTACTAAATAACTATTTTTTTTCTTAACTTCTAACTTGTAATAAGAACAAATAAAGGGAGTATTCCAACAAAGTCTACCTTGCCAACTATTTATTGAATTTTTTTTTACATCAGGACGATAAATCTTTATTATTTGGTTTTGATTTTTTTCATTTAATACATATTTATTTTCTATTGTTTTTATACCAATAAAAATATCATCGGTTTCAACTAATCTTAAAATATTTTTTGAAAAATTAAAAAAAATGAAAATCATGATAAAAAACAAGAAAATTTTTTTTGAAAACTTTTTATTCATTAAATATCTTATCAAAACAACAAAAACTAGAGTTACAAATAAATGAGTTGCAAAACGATATACTGGAGAAAAATTTAACCAAAATAAAAAACCAATAACTAAAAAAAAATATAGAATAAATTTTTCTTTAAATAAAAAACTACTTTTTTTCTTTTTTTTTAAAAAAATAAAAAATAAAATTATTGGAAAAACAATTGTTAAGAGATGTTCTGTTATTTCAATAAAATTTCTCTTTAACCAAAAAATTAGCCAATTAAAATTTTTTAGATATTCATCTGGAGAATAAATTTCCTTTGCTACATGAAAATAGCTCTTGTTTACTAATTGAAGCTCATTTGATAATTTTAAATTTTCTTCATTAAACCAACTTACGTTAAGACATGTAAAGTTTGTTGGGAAAAAAAGACACCCACTATAAATAAATTGTTGTATCAAAAATATAATTACAAAAACATAAATAAAGCAAAATTTTAAATTAAATACATAAGGATTTAAATTTTTAAAATTTTTAAAAAATAAATATATGGGAAGTAAAATTAAAGGTAATGTGCTTAGTTTTATCAAAATTGAAAAAATAGCAAATGCTGAGTTCAGAAAAAAATATTCTTTTTTTTCTTCATAAAGATTTGCCTCTGAAAATTTGATAAAGTAATAAATTGATAATATGGAAAAAATTATTGCAGGCAAATCAAAGCCAAATTCAGAAATTCTTGTAAATTTTAAAATAAAATAAAATAAAGTTATAATTAAAAAATAGTCACTATTTTCCACTTTATTTTTTGAAATAACCTGACCAACTGAAAATGTTATGAAATTAAGAAATAATAGAAAAGTTGGTAAAGTCAAAAAATTAAAATTCTTATCACTTAAGAAAAATATGGAATATAAATTTAACCAAATAGAATTGTATACATAAGGTTTATCAATATTTGCAAATCCAAAGATTATTTTTTCTTCAATTAAACCTATTGCATATGGAAGATGATAATATCCGAAATCTTCATGATATTTTTGAGACAAATATATCGGTATTAGTAAAAGAATTATCACTACATAGTGAATATTTTTTACCTTTAAAAAACTAAAAAAGTTGATTTTATTATTATAGAAAAATAACAGCAATCCTAGAGCAAAAATAATAACACTTAAAAATAGATTTATTTTAAAAAAGAAGTGAAAAAGGGTTATGATTGAGGAAATAATCAAATAACCTAAAAAAATGTTTAAAGAAAAATATTTATTTGAATTTGAGCTTAAAAGTTTACCAAAACCAGAAAATGAAATTGAGATCAAAACAATACTTACAATAAATATAAGTATTTGAAAAAAAATCATAAATTTTACTTATGAGATCTCTTAAAATCCTCAATTATATAATCAAGAGCTTTTGAAAAATTCATCTTTGATCTCCACCCATATAGATTCGCCAATGAAGTATTTAATTTTTTTCTTTTTACACCATCTAATTTTTTATTGTTGTCGAATTTTAGTATAACATTTGGATCAATTTTACTTCTAATATATTTAGCATAATCTTTAATAGTCATTTCCACTGGTGAACCAATATTCACTAAGGGTTTTTTAATCTTTTTTTTCAAAAAAAATTCACAAGCATCAGCTAACTCATCAACGTACAAAATCTCTCTTAAAGGTTTACCAGTCCCCCATAATTTAACAATTTTCTTACCTTTTTTTTCACTAGCAAGATGGATCTTTTTTATTATAGCTGGTAAAAAATGTGAGTTTTCTAAATTATAATTGTCATTAGGACCAAACAAATTACACGGCATTAAACAAATATAGTCTGTTTTGTATTGTTTATTAAAAGACTCGATCATTTTAATTCCTGCTATTTTAGCTATTGCATAACTTTCATTAGTTTCCTCTAATTTACCAGTCATAATTTGGCTTTCCTTAATTGGTTTTTTTAAATTTTTTGGATAGATACAGCTGGAACCGAATAAAATTAATTTTTTAACCTTATAAAGATGACTCGAAGAAATTAAGTTTGTTTGAATTTCCAAATTATCACTTAAAAAATTTGCTGGATATTTAATATTAGCTTTAATGCCACCAACTTTTGCAGCCGCAATAATAACTGCATGAGGTTTTTTTTTTTTAAAAAATTTTTTTACACCTATTTGGTCTCTAAGATCTAATTTTTTCTTATTAATTGTAATTAATTTTTTATAACCCTTTTTTTTTAATACTCTTAATATAGCCGACCCAAGCATTCCGTTGTGACCAGCAATAAATATTTTACTATTAATATTTATCATTATTATTTTCTTCTTCGTACACAACCATTTCTTCAATAAGATCATCTATTGTCATTTTTGGATACCAATTAAGTAATTTTTTAGCTTTTGATGCATTTCCTTTTAAGTAGTCAACTTCTAATGGCCTAAAATATCTCTTTCTACATTCAACAATAACTTTTTTATTTTCCGTATTAACCCCTTTTTCATTAATACCTTTTCCAATCCATTCTAGTTTAAATCCAATTTTCTTCGCAGCTCTATTAACAAAATCTTTAATTGTAAAGGTTTTACCAGTTCCAATTACATAATCATTGGGTTTATTTTGTTGTAACATTTTCCACATTGCCTCAACATAGTCTTTTGCATGACCCCAATCTCTTTTTGAATATAAGTTTCCTAAAAAAAGTTTTTTTTGATTGCCCTTTTTGATTTTTACTAAAGCTTGAATAATTTTTTTTGTTACAAATGTTTCTCCTCTAATAGGGCTTTCGTGATTAAATAAAATACCATTACAAGCGAAAATACCATATGCCTCTCTATAATTTTTTGTAATCCAATGAGCAAAACATTTTGAAACCCCGTATGGACTTACAGGATGAAAAGGTGTTTTTTCATTTTGAAATTTACCTTTAGTTCTACCAAACATTTCCGATGTACCAGCTTGATAAAATTTTATTTTTTTTTCTAAATTTAAACTTCTTATTGCCTCTAATATTCTTAGAGTGCCAAGGCCATTCACTTCGGCAGAATATTCTGGAACCTCAAAAGAAACCTTTACATGGGATTGTGCAGCGAGATTATATATTTCATTTGGTTTTACATTTTTGATTAAGTTCAATATTGATGATGCATCAGTCAAATCACCATAAAAAATTTTAAAATTCGATTTATAATTTATGTCCTTATAGATATCATCTATTCTTTGGGTATTAATTATTGAGGATCGTCTTTTTACTCCATAAACTTTATATCTCTTTTTTAATAAAAATTTTGATAAATAAGCACCGTCTTGACCAGTGACTCCAAATATCAATGCTGTTTTTTTCATTTAAATCTATTTATTAATAATTAAAATTAATTGTAAGTATATAGTATAGTCAAGACCCTAATTCTAGAATTTAGTTAATAATTACAATTTTGTTATAAATCACCATTGGAACTAATTTAAGACTATGAAAATACCTTTTTAAAAAAATCAAAGGATTAAATATCAACCTTACGAACCATCCAAGATATAATTGATCTATCAAAATATTTATAGGTGCTTGATCTTTTGTGAAAAAAGAAATAGCTGCACCAGTGCATAGTATTGTGCTTTTAATCTTTAAATTTTTTTTCAAATATAGTCCTAAAATTTCTTGTTTTCCCCCACCTATGTTTGTGAGTATAAAATCAGGTTTAGCTTTTTGAATTTTTATCAAAAGTTTTTTGTCTGATATATTTTTTGTATCATATTTAGGCGCAAGGTAATTATGTATTTTTTCTACACCAAAACTTTTTAATAAATTCTTATTAGATTTTGAAAATTTAATATTTGGATCAATACAAAAAACTGATTTTTTTTTATTTTTTTTTAGATAATCAAAAAATAAATTTAAAAATTTATAACCTGAAAACTTTGATACACTTATGTTTTTAAAGACTTTTAATAATAATACAAAAAAACCACTATCAAAAAAAGCATAGTCAGCTTTTCTTAGGGAATTGTAATATTTACTCGACTCCTCAATAGATGCTAATGCAGGGCCTGCAGGAAAAACAAACAGCCCTTTTCTGATAATAAATTTATCAAAATTTTTAGTATTAATATTGTAAAATTTGATGTTTTTAAAAATTATTTTTTTAATCATTTCTCATCAATTATTCAAAAATATCAGACCAATAATAAATTTTAAATTGAAAAATATTTAAGATTTCGTAAATCTACTTATGTTTGAACCATGTTTATTAATTTCAATATTCATCCAATCATAAGTTCTCTTTAGGCCATCTTTTAATTTTATTTTATAACTCCAATTTAAAACTTTTTTTACAAGTTCATTATTACTAGATCTACCTCTTACTCCTTTTGGTTTATCTAACTGATAATCCCGTTTTAGTTTTTTTATATTTGAAATATCCTCAATTAAATCTATCATTTGGTTGATTGATACTTGTTCATCACTACCTATGTTAACAGGCTCAGAGTAGTCGGATTCGAATAATCTTAAAGTTCCCTCAACACAATCATCGATGAATAAGAAACTTCTTGTTTGTTTTCCATCCCCCCAAACTTCAATTTCATCGTGATCATTTTTTTTTGCATAAATAATCTTTCTACATAAAGCTGCTGGGGCTTTTTCTCTACCACCATCATAAGTTCCATAGGGACCGTATATGTTATGATATCTTGCAATCCTCACCTCAATTCCATAATCCTCCATAAAATGTCTACACATACGTTCACTAAACAATTTTTCCCAACCATAACCGTCTTCTGGATCTGCTGGATAAGCATCGTTTTCTTTTAATCCATCAATAAATACATCTTGCTGTTTAGTTTTATTGTATGCACAAGCACTTGAGGAAAAAAAATATCTTTGAATTTTGTTTTCTTTGCAAGCAATAAGTAAATTTGTGTTTATTAAAACAGATTGCATACATTCAGCTTTATTATTTTCTATAAAACCCATACCTCCCATGTTGCATGCCATATTAAAAACATAGTCAATGTTTTTTGTAACTTTTCTACAATTATTAATCTCTTTCATATCCATCGAGTAATAATTTTTTACATTATCGTAATCCTGAAACCAATATTCTTTTGGTTTAATATCTACTGCTACAATAGAATTATCATCTCTTAACAATCTTTTAACTAAATGACCACCTATAAAGCCACCAGCACCAACAATCAAAATTTTTTTATTTTTAATCATAATAAAATATTTCTCATTTGATTTTTAAAAATTTAATAAAAATAGTGTAAATTATAATGAATAAAGAAAAAATTAAAAAAGAGTTCAGTCTAAAAATTATAAATAAAAGAATTGGTAAAATAGTAAGAGAAATCAGGATTATATTAGAAAATAATAAAGAGAATCTATTTATCAAAAGGTGATGAATATGATTTCTATCACCCAAAAATGGATTTTTTGAATTTAAAGATCTAGTGATTGTTAGTCTCAACAAATCAACACCAGGGAATAACAATAAGAAAAAAATTTCGTCTGCATAAATAATATTTTTTTGAACGTTGTATTCATAAATTAAGGATATTGATAAAATAATAGTTAACAAATAAATTCCACTATCACCTAAAAAAAGTAAATTTTTAAAATTAAGAATCATAACCATCAAAATTAATATAATACAAATTAAATAAAAAAAATTTACATCACTTTTAATAAGTAAATAGGAAAAAAAAAATAAAAAAATCAAACATGATTGACCATTGATGCCATCATAGAAATTTAATGCATTAATTAAAATTAAAATAGAAAAGATTGTAAAAAAAATTGATGCGTTTCCCAAAAAAATTCTTTTTTCTAAAAAAGATAAACTAAAATTTGAGATGATTAAATTTTCATTAAAAAAAATTACTATAAATATAATTAATATTGAAATTAATAATTTTTTAAAAGGAGATAAATAAAATTTATCATCATAAAGACCCAAAAAAAAGTAACTATAAATTAAAATCAAAATTGAAAATAACTCTAAATTATTAAAATAATTTATATTGAGCGATAAGAATCTCTCTTGAAAAAAAATTTGATAAAAAAATATGGTTGAGAAATTTAATATCAAAATTAAACCACCAATTAAAGGTACCTTTGCTTTGTGGATTTTTAATTTTCCATCTGGATGATCATAAATATTTAATATTTTGGAAATTTTCTTGAGATTTATTAAAATTATTAAATTCAATATTAGTAAAAAAAAAATAAATATCATGAATTAAAAACTTGTTTATATGAGAACATGTAGAATCCAATATAAAAATAATTTGTAATAGATATCCAATTATTAAAAAAGTTTCCATTAGGAACAAAAGGAAAAAAATTCACAATTAAACCTACAGAAATTATTAAAAAGCAATTCTTTTTAACAACAGGATTATTTATATTATATACTTTGAGTAATTTAAAAATTACAAAAATCAAACCAAATAAATAAAATATTAAGCCTATCAAACCCGTCTCTAAAATAATTTGTATTAAAAAGTTATGAGGATGAGTTGAGCACACTCCTTTTGGAGGATTATAGTCTACACTTCTACAGTAATGTCTAAAACCTTTTGGACCTATTCCCCAAACAGGATCTTTTTTAAATAATTCGTAAGAAAGAATATAATGTCCTTCATGATTAGATGAAAAAATCTTAATTTCTTTTTTCAATTCCTTTTTTTTTTTATCTTTTTTTTCTTCAAGAACTTGTTCTGTTTTATTTAAAAAAGAATTATTTGTAATTTGATTAAAAGTCTTGATGAATATTTTATTTCCTGGTTTAAATTTTCCAAATTCAAATGTATGCACAACAAGGATAAATATAATCAAAAAAAATGAGCTTAAATAAAAAATATTTCTCAATTCTTTTACCAATGTAATTACTAATAAAATAAATATTAACATTAAAAAAAAGGGTGTTCGTGCGCCAGCAATAAAAATGACACTGAAGTAAAAACCAAGAAAAAATATTAAAAAAAGAAAATATTTGTTTATTTTTATATTTGAGTAGAAAAATAGAAAAAGAATAAAAGGTAACAATTTTATAAGAAAAGAGCCTAATATTTGCTCAAAGCCAAAAATGCTTGTTATTGTTGCTTCTACAATTTCAATTCCAAATATATTTTTTCCACTCAAAAACTGTAAATAACTATCAATAAAAATTAAAGTACTTAGCCCCAAAATTAAAAGTAAAATATTTCTTTTATCTTTATCAGAAGTATCTTTGTAAAAATCTAATATAAAATAAATAGATAAAGAGAGTAAACAAAATCTAAAAAATACATATGAAGAAAATCTTAGATTATCATCTATTTGGAAAAATGCATTTACAGCAACATAGAACGAAAATAATATCAAAAATAAAAACTTAAAATCTTTAAAATAATCTATATCTCTGTTCTTGTAAAAAAAAAATAAAGTTAAAAATAATACAGATAACTCAATGACAGCAATTCCAGGAATTAACATAAAGGGTGTAAGAAATAGCAAATATAAAAAAAAATTGTTTTTAATTGAATCTATCATCTAAAATTTCTTTAGTTTACAATAATACTCTTTAATCATTTTTTTAATAACTTGATGATTTTTTTTGGAAGCATAAAACCAATAATAAATTTTAGCATTTGAATTGTATTAGGATATTCAAATATTTTCTTTATTAAAAAAAAATTTTTTTTTTTATTTAAGAGTAAATGGTTTATTTCAAGAAAGAGTAACCTATTTTTAAAAAACGTTTTATTTTTTCTAAAATCCGCATTTTCTGAGTTTAGTTGGCTTTGATACCAGTAGAGATATTCCTCAAAAAAAATATTTGTATTTTCTTTAGAAAAGTTATTTTGATGAATTCTGTAATAAATCAAAGGTGTATCAAATGCGTGAAAATTAAAAGATCTTGATGCCCTCATAATTAAATCAAAATCTCCAATTATATTAAATTTAGAATTAAATTTTCCAATTATATCAAAAACATCTCGACGAATAATTAAACCACTTATTATAATTGAATAATCTTTAGCAAGATCGTTATATATTTTTCCATTTGGTAAAATATAATTCTTATATTTTTTATATTTTCCATTTTTTTCATAAAACATAAAAGCATTATTATAAAAAATTTGATATTGAGTGTTATCAAAATCTTTTTCTCGACTATTGAGGTAATCTGGATCCCACCAGTCATCAACATCTAAAAAAGCAATTAAATCTCCTGAGGATTTATTTATAGCTTCATTTCTTGCTTCATAGAGAGGTAATTTTTTTTGACTTGAAAATAATCGAATTCTATCATCCTTAATATTTTTAACGATATCTTTACTATTATCTGTTGATAAATTATCGAAAAAAATTATCTCAAAATTTGAATACTTTTGATTAATTATACTTTTCAAACATTTTTCTAAATATTTTTCTCCATTAAAACAATTTACAATTACACTTATTTTTTTCATTTACTGAAAAATTTGATAGTTTTTCTTAATCCTACTTCCAATGGAGTACGAGAATTCCATCTAAGAATTTTTTTTGCTTTATTTATATTTGGGTAAAGTTTCATCATTTCATCTTTTCTTAAATCAATTTTACCGAAAAGAGGTTTTCCAGAATTGAGTAACCTACAAATTTTAATTATAACTTTTTTTATTGCAATAGGTTTACCAGATCCAATATTTATTATTTCCCCAGAAGATTTTAAATTCTTTAAAGTTTTTATTATTGCACTTATAATATCATCAATATAAGTAAAATCTCTAAGTTGTTGGCCATTTGAACAATTGAAACTTTTGTTTTTTAAAGCGTTAATTATTGTAACTGGTATCACCCTATTTGTATCTTGGAAGGGTCCATAAACTAGGTACAATCTAAGAATTGTTACTGGAAAATTGTATTTTTTGTAAAAGTTTTGCAAAAATATAGTACTTAATAATTTAGCTTTTCCATAAATTGAAAAAGTCTTTTTATTTTGCTTAATTTCTTTTTGAGGTGACTCAATCTTTCCATACTCAATACATGATCCAATTTGCACAAATTTTTTAATTTTTGAATTTAAAAAAAAATTTGATAAATTTTTGCATCCAATATAATGACTTTTCATAGTTTTTGGCTTATTAGTATGATCTACATATCCTGCTAAGTTAACAACATAATCATAATCAGGCTTAATTTTTTTATTTATTTGATTATAATTAGACACATCACAAATTTTGTAATTAACTTTTTTGAGTTTTCTATTTTTTTTTGGTTTATTAGTTGACAAACTTGTTACAGACCAATTTAAACTTAGACATTTTTTTGCTAAATGAAACCCTATAAATCCTGTCCCACCAGCGATTAAAATAGATTTACTCAAGTTTTTAATTTCTTTTCTAAAATTTCTTTATCTCTTAAAGTGTCCATACATTGCCAAAATCCATTGTGCCTAAAAGCTGACAACTCACCAATACTAGCAATTTTTTCAAGAGGAGTCCGTTCGAGATAGGACTTATCATTTTTTATAAATCTAAAAATTTCTGGCTCAATAACAAAAAAACCACCATTTATCCAACCTTCATCTAAACTTGATTTTTCTTTAAAATATTTTACCTTATTGTTTACTATTTTGATTGCACCAAATCTAGCAGGTGGCCTTACTGCGGTAAGAGTAAACAGTTTTTTTTGTGATTTATGAAAGTTAACTAGTTTAGATATATTTACATTTGATAAGCCATCTCCGTAAGTCATTAAAAAAGTTCGATCTAAATATTTTTTTAATCTTTTTAGTCTACCTCCTGTCATTGTTTTTAATCCTGTATCAACTAATTTAATATTGATTTTTACTTTAAATTTTTTTTTTTTAAAATATTTTTTAATTAATTTTCCTTTATAGCCCAAGGCTATAATAAACTCTCTATGGCCATACTTAATGTAATGATCAATTATTCTATGAATAATTGGTTTGCCATTTACTTTAATCATTGGTTTTGGGATTGGCTTGATTAATGATTTTGTATATTCAGAGATTCTTGTACCCATCCCTCCAGCTAATATAACTACTTTCATTTTTTTGATCTTTTTGTGATAAAATTCGTAAATTGAATAATTTGATTTTGTGAAAATATTTTCATTTTTTTTGAATCTTTATTTTTATAATAGGCTCTATACCAATCAATAGTCATGTTAATATTTTCATCAAACGATAATATACTTTCCCAATTCATAAACTTTTTTGCTTTATTGCAATTTAATTTAAGTAAATTCGACTCTTTAAATTTTTTTCTATTATTTGTAGTCGACCACAAAACAGCTGGCCAAATTTTTTTTATCCTATTTAGCAAAGATAAAACAGAATAATTGTGACTTAACCTGGGTCCAAAATTGAATGCTTCTCCATGAATTTTGGTATCTAATTTCAGTTTTACTGCCAATAAAATATAGCCTGAAACGGCCTCTAAAACATGTTGCCATGGTCTGGTAGAATATGGATTTCTAATATTCACTTTTTTACCCTTAGACCAAGATTTTATGCAGTCAGGTAATAATCTATCCTCGGACCAATCTCCACCACCAATCACATTTCCTGCCCGAGCAATACCAATTTTGACCTTACTTTTTTTTTGAAAATAAGAATTTATATATGAACTTATTGCAAATTCTGCTGCCCCCTTTGATGCACTATATGGATCATGTCCACCTAACTGATCTTCTTCCTTATATCCTTTTTTAATTTCTAAATTTCTATAACTCTTATCGCTTGTTATAATTACCGCAATACAATTTTTTTTTAAATGTCTTAAACTCTCTAATAAATTCACTGTTCCCAACAAATTTGAGTTCCAGGTAAGTAAAGGATTTATATAAGATTTTTTAACCAAAGCTTGGGCAGCCAAATGAAAAACAAAATCTGGTTTGTGTTTTAAAATAATTTTTTTTACTTTAAAGAAATTTTTTATATCGCATCTGTAACTCTTAATATGTTTGTTACCAATGATTATCTCAAAAAGTGATGGTTTTGTTGGTATATTTAGAGATATTCCGATTATTTTAGCTCCTAATATTTTTAACCAAAAAGATAACCAAGCGCCTTTGAATCCAGTATGACCAGTTATAATTACAGTTTTATTTCTAAAAACTTTAAAATTTTTAACTGAATAAAACATTTAATATAGTATTTTTAATCTTTGTATTATTTGAGAGTTCTAATATTTTCGGACGACCAATATTTTTCAAACCTATATATCTTGGGAATTTGCCAATTTTTTTTTTATCTAAAAAAATATATTTAAAAATCTCCTTTTTTAATAAACTTTTATTCATTTTTATAAATTTAAGATTTGTTGGTAATGAATATAAATCCAATAAGTTTTTTATTTGGTGAAAAATTTTATTTTTTCCATTTTTATAATAAATTTCACATAACAATCCCAAACCGACTGCTTCGCCGTGTCTAAGGATTTCAGCTTTATTAGAAAGATTATTATCTAAAGATGACTCAATCGCATGTGCAAAAGTATGACCAAAGTTTAACATTAATCTATTATTTTTTTCTTTTACATCATTTTTAAAAAATTTAATTTTTGATACCAAAGTTTTTTTGATTATTTTAGATATAAATGAAAAATCTCTTTGAATAATCTTATTTTTAATTTTTATGTAATTAAGTAAATCTGATTTATCTATCAATCCACATTTGATTATTTCAGGAATGCCTGAGATATATTCTCTATTAGGTAAATGATGTATAATAGTTTTTGATATATATACATTTGTCGGATGATAATAGGTTCCTATTGAATTGATAATATTTTTAAAGTTAATTCCATTTTTACCCCCAATACAACTATCAATTATAGCTGTCATAGTTGTTGGGATATGGTAATAATTTAACCCTCTTAAATATAAAGAAGCAGCTAATCCAGAAACATCACCTATTACTCCACCGCCACAAGAGATTAATACTGAATTTTTTGAGAATTTTTCTTTGAATAATCTATCCGTTATTTTAAAAAATGTCTTTAGATTTTTATTTTTTTTACTTCCAAGTACATATAAAATTTTTAAATCAGGAAATGATAATTTTAAGTCATTAATTATATATCTTATAATTTTATTATTTATATTCTTATCAATAACTAATAAAATTTTATTATCATGGTTAAGTTTTTTTAGGTCCTTTGAAATTTGCATGTACGAATTTTTTTTATTTTTAATACTTAATTTTTGTTTGTCTGGACAAAATGTTACTTTAAAATTTTCGTTTTCAATCTTGTAATTAATTTTCATTATTTTTATTTATAAAATTTATAAAATTTATCAGATTTAATATAATTTTTTGCTCTTATATAGTCTCTTTTAACTTCAACTGCAAAGCTGTCACCTAGTAAATTAGGAGACTTAATTTTCATACCTATCTCTAAAGCTCTTAGAAGCTCAATACCTTCAATTTTTTCTAAATAAGTTTGTTTTGCACTAGCAAATTGGAGAAGGGCTTTAGGTCTAAATGATATTATTGATAAATGTTTGTTTAAATATTTGTTTTTATTTTTAAATCCATAAGGGATTTTTAATCTTGAAAAATATAGAACATTTAAATTTCTATCTTTGACAATTTTCACAATATTATGATCTTCACTTAATGGTATTTTTAATGACGGAACAACAATGTCTGAAGAAAAATTTTTTAAGTGAAATTTGATTACATTGTCAATTTGTTTAGGATCCACTAACGGTTCATCTCCTTGTATATCTATAACCAAGTCATACTTTTTTTTTGTTTTTTTATATGCCTCTGCAATTCTCTCAGTTCCATTTTTATGTTTCTTTGAAGTAAAAATTGATTTACAATTATATTTTTTTAGAACTTCATAAACTTTTTTGTTTTCACAACAAACAATCACATCGTCTAGTAAATTTGACATTTTAGTTCTTCTGTAAACATGAACAACCATTGGGAGACGATCTATGTAAAGTAATGCTTTACCATGTAATCGCTTTGAATTATACCGAATGGGGATTAGACCTAAAACTTTTTTAGGCACTTAACCATCCTCCATCAATATTTATATTTTCTCCCGTGATATAATTTGAATTGTCAGAGATTAAAAAATGAATTAGCTCTGAAATTTCTTTTGGTTCTCCCCATCTTTTTTGAGGAATTCTGCTAAGAGTCCAAGAATACAATTTCTTTTTATTTTTTTTAAAAGGCTTATAAAAAGTTGTTTTAGTAAACCCGGGACTGATCGAATTAGAACGAATGTTTTTTTTTGCCATCTCAACAGCAAAACATTTTGTTAAGGAAATTAATGCACCTTTAGAGGAGCCGTAAGAGGCCAGTTCATCGAAACCAGTTTGTCCTACAATTGATGAAATATTTACAATTGAACCTGATAATTTTTTTTTTATTAAGTTTTTTGAAAATAATTGCATTAGTTGAAATATAGAAAAAAAATTTGTTTGAAATACATTTTCTAAATCATCTTTTCTAATATCAAGAAATTTTTTTCTATGTCTTATTCCAGCATTATTTACTAAACCAGTAATAACTTTATTATTGTTATTCGATTTTGAGATAATCTTTTTAATCAATTTAATATCTTTTACATCTCCATTAAATATTAAGATATTTTTATAATTTTTAAATTTAAAATTATCTTTTTTATCTTTAATAAGTGCATATACAAAATAGCCTTTGGACAAAAAAAGTTTAACTGTAACTTCACCTATTCCTTTTCCAGCACCAGTAATTAATACATTTTTTAAAAATTTTGTCATATTAAGTTTTTTATACTATTTTTTTTGTCCAAAATAAGAAATTTGGTATTTTTTGAAACATACTTGTAAACGTTTCTATCTATTCTTGAAATTTTGATTGAATTCCAAATTTTTTTACTAAAGACATGTAATTTATCAGTAGTAATATGGTAAGTAGATTTACAAACTTGCAAACACTCTGTTGCTGTCCCCCCTGGATGTGAAAAAATAATTGGGTCTGTGTTTTTAGTTTTAAAATTTTTTTTTTTTGAATTTTTTACTATTTCTAATAATTTTTTTTTAAAATTGATATGATCTTTAGCAAATACTTTTAAGGGATGAATACTTATTTTATAATTATCTAAATCGAAAAAAACTTTTGAAATTAAAACTTTAAATCCATCTAATAGTTTTTCATTATCCTCTGTCAAATCAAATGGTAAAAAAATTGTTTTTTTTCTGTTTTTTAATGTTTTAAATCTTAATGATGATATTGTTTGGACAATTTTTTTAGGCCAGAGATAATTTTTAATAAACACTTTTTTTTGAATATCGCTACAAACAAGTAATTTATCAATTTTTATTTTTTTATAAATCATATCTAACTGGAATGGCCATGGCATATTATGTAAATAGCAAATTATTCTGTTTTTATTATTTTTACTATTTGAAGCTAATATAAAAGCATTTTGATGAGGTCTATTTTCAAAAGGAATCAAGATATTTACTCTTTTGTCTTGAAATTCATTTTGCACAACTTTATTAACAAATTCATTAAAAATATTAGTTGAATTAAATTCATGAAAAAAATTTTTGTAAAAAATTTTTCTTGATAAATAATGAAAGATAAATATAGGATTAAAAAATGTTTTGGTTCTTGTAATTATAATACAGTTTTTAGCTTTTTTGGGCAAAAAACCATCGACAGAATTTAATATAAAAAAAAAATTTTTATCTTCTGAATTTACCTTAAAATAATCATCAAAAAAAATACCTTTTTTAAAATTTTTTTTCCAAGAATATGAATAAATTATATTTATTTTTTTTTTATTTGGCAGACCATTATAAACATAGTAATCAAATTTAAATCTACCTATATTTATAATTTCTGAAAAAAAATATCTAATATAACCTAAACTAAGAAGTTTATTTTTATTGATTAGATGAAGCTTTTGGTACCCGAGACTATTTATCCATGTTGTTAAATCACAAAATGGGCTCAAAGCAATATTTATACCTTTTCTTTCACAATTTTTTAAATATTTTTGAGATTTTTTTATTAGAGATAATTGAACATAATTTATTTCATTGTTCATCTTCTAATTTTTAGCCAATTATTAAATTCGTTAATAAAAATCTTCATTTTATCTACTGGACCTAAACTTATTCTAATACAATTTTCAATTTTATCTTTAAAATTTGTTCTTATATAAATTTTCCTTTTTCGCATAAATAATCTTAGATTTTCTGTATCTTTTTTATTTCTCAATCTTATCAGAACTGCATTTGTAACGTTACCACCTTTGAAAAAGACATTTAGTTTTGTGAGACTTCTTTGAATATATTTAGATCCTTTTTTTATCTGTGAAACATGATTATCGAGTATTTTTCTATTATTCAACGCCCACATAGCGATTTGATAAGATAATGCATTTGTCTCTACTAATGATCTACACTTTGAAATATATTCACACAACTTCCTATTTGTAACTAAAAATCCCAGTCTAATACTTGGTAAACCCCAAGCTTTTGAGAATGTTCGCATAACAATTAAATTTTTTTTTTTAGTAGAATTTTTAATTTCAGATTTAGAACCGAAATGATAATAAGCTTCGTCATATACAAGTATAATATTTTTTTTCAAACACAATTTATAGATCTTATTTTTTAAATTTTTATCAAATTCAAATTCTATTGGTAAATTTGGATTGACTAAAAAAATTACTTTTGTTTTTTTAGTAATAATTTTTTTTAAATCATTAAATTCCAGTAACCACTCCTTATTAAATTTCCATTTCTTTATTTTTACCTGATTTAATTTGCATAAAACTTCGTACATAGGATAAGTTGGATCCATTATCACAACCTCCTCATTTTTTTTTACAAGGCTAAAAATTATTTGTGACATAAGTTCTGTAATACCCTGACCTATGTAAATATTGTCTTTGCTGATTTTAAAGAATTTAGATAAATTTTTATATAAATTTTGAATGTCAGGAGTTGCATTAATCGAAAATCTTGAAATAGACCTTACAATTTTTCTATAAGTAATTTCATTATAATTTTCAACTCTCTCATTTCTATCTAAAAGAATCCCTCTTTTTATATCACGATTTTCAGATGTTTGGAGTCTTACAAGTTTTTGTATATGAGGTTTAAACATCTTTTATAAATTTTTTTCAAAAGCTTCATTTAAATTTGTTGTTTTACATTCAATATTATTAATACACTTGTTACAAAACAAATTGTCTAATTTTTTATCAAGATGTTTTTTTCTTAAGTATTGAAATTTTTTACCATTCCAAATTTCTGTTAAAGTATTTTTTGTTGTATCTCCAATCTCAAGTTTTTTATGAAAATCAGCTGTACATGCAACCACAAAGCCGTGTGGGTTTACAACCAATCTATTAAAAGGATAAACGCATCTAGACATGACATCGTCGTCTCTAAGACTACCTAGCACGTTTCCCTCCTTAATATCCTCTGTATCTTTTAATTCCATCATCCCACCACCCTGATTGCTAATTTCTCTAAACTCAAACTTATCACAATTTGCATTAATAACTTTTTCTATGTCTTCAGCTACAAAATCTGTTTTAGAATTTTTAACTGTACTAACATAAATACCCATTTTTATATTATTTTCATTTCTATAATTAAAAATCCATTTTAAATTTTCTATAACTTTATCAAAATCATCATAACCATGAACTCTTTTAAAGTCCTCTCTGTTATGAGCATTGATCGAAAACTTGATGCTATCACAACCTGCGTCAATCACTGGTTTTGCTCGTTTGGAGTTTGCTAATGCACCATTGGTATTTATATAAATATAATCAAACTCTAATCTTTTTCCTTCCTTTATAAATTCAGGTAATCTTTTATCCATAAAAGGTTCTCCGGTTGCTTGTAAAGCAAGATCAGTTGAACCATTTTCTTTTGCTTCTTGCATCAATTTAAATGCTAACTTTAAATCTAAAGAGTCATACTCCCTGATTTTTGGGTTAGCACAAAAATAACACTTATGATTGCAACGATTGTTAATATCTAATGTGATCTCTCTTGGAAAAGGAGGAGTTAAGGAATAAATATCTTCAGAAGCTTTAAATGTAAGTTTTTTTCTTAAATTTAATGATTTAGCAAATTCATCTTTTAAATATGGTGGGTAAAATTTTTTCATTTTATAAGATATATAGTTTTTTTTTCTTAAAAAAATACCTCATTCTTTATATTGTTCAGATGTTGAACAGTAAAGCATTATATTGAATTTACATAATAATCTATTTAAGTTAATTAGTATCTAAGTAAATCATGTTATTTTTGAGATTTATTTATTATCAAAAAAATCGATTGTTTTTTTTAATCCATTAGTAAATTTTACTCTTGGTTTCCAATTAAAGACTCTTTTCACAAGACTTGTATTAGGGTAAATTACTCTTGGTTCATCTATTCTTAATTTAATTTTTTTTGATGATTGTGCACCACCCTTACATAGTCTTTTAATTTTTTTTGCGACTAAACATAAGTCAAATGGTTTACCATATCCAACGTTAAACACTTTTCCTGAAATTGAACTAAGGCTATCATTGCCTATAATTTTTATAAAAAGATTTAAGAGATCATCAATGTAAAGAAAGTCTCGATAAACTCCCCTATTATGGCAATCATAATATTGATTCATAAGACATTTTTTTATTACAATTGGTATAAATCTATTGTTTGATTGATTTGGACCATATACCTGATAAAGACGCAAAATAATTGCGTTTATTTTTTTCTTTTTACAAAATTTTTTAATATATTTAGTTGCTCTTAACTTTGTTCTTGCATATATCAATTTTGGTTGACATTTGTTCTGTTCCTTATGAGGAGAAACGGAAACTCCATATTCTGCACAACTTCCAATTTGAATGAAGATTTTCAATTTTTTATCTTTAAAATAGTCTATTAGATTTTTTACAGCAGAAAACTGACTAGCTACTGTTAAAGTTTTATTAAAATGGTCAACATTTCCACCAAGATTAATGACAATATCAAATTTATATTTATCTAATAATCTAAAATTTTTTTTTTTTGTAAAATCAAAAAAGATATATCTTATATTTCTAATTTTATTTCTAGAAAATTTATTTTTAGAAACACTTACTATGTCAAAATTTTTTTTTTTTAATAAATTTATTAAATGAAATCCAATAAAACCAGTTCCGCCAATTATCAGAATCTTTTTATTCATTAATAATTTCTTAAATATTCTTTATTTTTATTTTGTGAAATTTTGTTTTAATTTTTTTCTTTTCAAAATTTTGATATTTTTTAATCAATTCGAGTTTTTTATTATCATCTAAAATTTTATTTATTTTCCATACATTGTTTGCATCAGACAGAGTTCCAGCAAAATGCAGGAAATAATTTTCAATTAAGATTTGTTCAATAACTATTTTTAAAATTTTCTTATCTTTAAATTTATTATAATATAAAAAATTATATTTATCAGCTATTTCAAGTAACCATATTGCTTGAAACTTATAATCAATCCAATTTACTAAATTTAAACTCATCAATTCATTATTTAATGGAACCTCAACTCCAGTAAATTTTTTATTTAATGTTTTGCTGCAATATTTTTTATAAATATTTGATAGAATTTTATGAAACTTTTCAATATTAAAAACCAAAACGCCTGCAACAAAATAATTATTAAAAATTTTTTTAAATTTATAATATTTAAAAATTTCTTTAGGACTTGCTGTTAGGGAACTATTTAAAGGGTAATTTTTACTAAGAAAATTTTTTCTTAAAAACACTAATTTTTTCCTTAAATTAAAATTACTTTTTAAAAAAGGAATATCCTTATATGCTTTAACGGCAGATATTTTGTTTCTTTTATGTTTAGAAAATATGTTTGGTGCTAAAGGATTGATAAAAATATCGGTATCTAACAGACATATATTATTTACATCTTTTAAGTTCAAACTTAGATATTGACTCACTAACAACCTTTGCCAAGTAGGAGACTTCCAATTTAAACTTTCTTTTGAAATTAGGTCCTTGTAGATTATGATTAAACCTAAATTATTGTTTCTACAATATTTAAGCCACAATTTAGATGAAAATCTTTTCCAGTCGAAATAATGTTTTTGTCCAATTGCAATACTAACCAAATAATTTTTTGATTTCGATTTTAAAAATAATTTGTGACAATTTTTTTCAAATTTAAATGTCATCCGAATACCAATTGTTCCCCAATGACTCTTTATTATCAAAATTTTTAAAGGCAATTGGACCAAAGCTTAATGGTATTCCAAATTTTTCATCTTCCTCAGCTTGGTTTACTAAAGCATTTAGTACATGATCAAATGAGTCTAGAAATCTTGAGTCATTTTTTTCAAATTTAATCGGTTCATTTCTTTTTAAAAAATTTTTTATATTATTTTCTAACGAATTTACTTCATTACCAAGTCTTCCAATTATAACTTTTTTATTTCCTTGACGATTCAAAAAACCTGCCTCTCTAAATAAAAAAATATCTCCATGTAGATCAACAGCCACGGATAGCTGGGAAAAACCAAATGATCTAATTTCTTCTCCTTTTATTTTAACAAGGCCTCTGTCAAATATTTTTTGAGATAAGTACTCTAATGAATAGCCGTAATCTACATGTAAACGTGGACAATATTCACTTTTTAGTTCCTCAAAGTTTTCAATAATTTTTAACAGATCCTCTCTATTTTGGTCTGTCATGCCATTGTTCAATCTATACTTTCTTTCTGTATCATAATTTTCATCTTGTCCAGTGACACTTTGATAATCATCTCTTAGAGTTAAAAAATTTATACCTTCACCATTTTTTACTTCAGAATTAATTTCCTTAATAAGCAATAGCACATTCTTTAAATCTTTATAATTTTCTGGTAAAATTATAAAGTTAAATCCAACTTTTAAATTTTTATTTATATCATTTCTGGATTTTAAAAAATTTATTACATTTTTTTTGACCATCTTGAAACTTTTATCAAGTTGTGTAATATCTTTGTAGGATTGGTCATCATGTCCATAAAGTGAAATTCTTAAAGAATCAAGAAGCCATATTTCTGGATTTTTTTTTACAAAACTATCTGTTAGGGAGTATGCATTTGTAATAAGTGGAAGTTTAAATCCACGATCTGAGCCTGTCTTAATAATACTTCCAAGTTTCGGATTTGTAAGAGGCTCTAAGCCTCCAGATATAGAGATTTTAGTCCCTATATCTGCTTCAGAAATCATATTATTAATTTTATTAATTCCATCATCGATTATTGAGCTTTCATATTTTGCTTTTTGATTTCTTCCACAGAAACCACAAAAAAACATACAAGAAACTCCTGGAAAAATAGCAATTCTCAAGGGATACTTATAATTATTTCTTATTACATCATTAACTCTGTGAGAGAATGGTAAGATTGTATTCCAATATTTTTTTGCAGCACTATTTTTTGTTATTAATATTTGTAATTTTTCGCTTTCTCTTATTATCTTATTAAGATCTATTAAATATTCTTTGTTTTTAAGGTTTATTTTATTAAAAATATTTTCTTGTAATACCCATGGTCTTCTTGAGAAACTATTAATTATTCTGTCAATATCATTTCTTACCTGATCGAGACTTATATTGTGATATTTTTTAAGAATAATCTCCTCTAATTTTTTAGCCAAAATATTACTACCATTCATAAAATTTTTCTTTTAACAATATTTATTATTTATAATCGAAATTAATTTCCCTGCAAAAAATGAGTTAGAAATATTTTCTCTGTAATCTAAGTTATCATTTTTAAAAATATACTTAATCATTTTTTCAATCGGATCTTTTTTAAATAACATCATATTTACGTTATTTATTTTATGTTTTTTATCTTTAGAATTTATATCATAAATAAATTTAAAGGTTTTATTATCAGTAAGTAAAATAATTAAAAGATGATTTTTTTGCTCTTGATACTTTTTCACTTTTAAGTCTTCTAAATTTATATGTTTTTTTAATAAATAAAAATCGTGATAAGCAAATCTGTGTAAGAGCGAGTCTTTAGAGGTCTGAGATTTTTTTTTTCTCAAAATAAAATTTTGACTCTTAATTTTATATCTTTTTTTCTTAAAAAATTCGACATCGTTTACATATAAATTAGTTTTTTTTCTTCTTGCGAAATTGAATAGCTTTATTGTACTCTTTAAATGAATTGTTAATGGTTTTTCACAAAATACTTTTTTCTTTTTATTTAAAAAATATTTCACAATATCATAATGTGTTGCATTATTTGTAAGTACAAATATCCAAGAAATTTTAGATAAATTAAATTTTTTATAACCAGTTTTGGTATTAGCAATGAATTTTATATTAGCAAATTTTTTTATTTTAGGGATCATAATTTTTGCCCATTTGCCATTTCCAATTATACCAACGTTTTTTTTTTTCATAAAATCTTGTTTAACTTTTTTGCTAAACCAACAGAAGTATTCCACTTACCAGATAAAATTGTAATTACTTTTTTATTTATATATGAAATTTGATTTAATCTTTCATCTGTCTTTTCTTTATTCATTTCTAAAGTTCTCACTACAAAAAAAGATCCTATATATTTTGCACTTTTTAAAAATGGCAGATAATTTTGACAATTTCTGATAAAGCTCAAAAATTTCGAGACTTTCCTGTTCTTAATAATTCCTCTATTAATAAATTTTTTTTTAAAACTTTTAAAGCTAGGATAGTAATTTTCAGTTATTTCCAATTTTGAGTTTTTTACATCACTTAATAGATGATAATTAGAACCTAAATAGGGATCAAGCGAAACAAACTTACCATCCAAAACCATAAAGCTCTCTTTTTTGAATTTTTTTGGTAGTTTGATAATAATTTTTTCTACTAACTCATACTTATATTTTTTTTTTGGTTTTAAACCTAAATTTTTTAAAATTAGATTATTCTGATCGTAACAAGCAATTATAACTTTATCATAATTTTCTAAATTTTTTTTTTGAAACTTTTTATTAAGTTTTAAATTTACTTTTGAATCCTTCAATTTAGCTAAAATTTTTTTTTTAATCTTGAAATAATTTAAATTTTTTTCATCTGACAATATTGGTTTTGAAACCAAACTACTAAAGTTTTGATTTTTAGTAATTCTATAATAAAGTTTATTTTTTTTTAAAAATTTAATAAATTGTTGAAAATTTGTTTTTGAATTAATATTTGATATTGCATAGTAATTATTAGTTGTGCCCAAAACATCATTTCCATAAAAATCTAAAAAACTTTTATTGAATTTTTTAACTTCATTTAATGTCTGGATTGATCTTGGATAATGATAACCTTGATGAAAACGCATTTGATTTGCTCTTGATGCTCCATTCAATATAGAATTTTTTTTTTCATATAGATCTATGCTATGTTTTTTCGACAATATCAAAGCGGTTGTAACTCCAAAAAAACCTGACCCAATAATTGCGATTTTTTTTTTCATTTTTTAGAAAAGAGAAATTTCTAAAAGTATTTTTTTTAATTCTCTAATTGAGAGAAAGGTATTATTTTTTGAGTTGTATGAAAATTTCTTTTTAACTCTAAATTTTTTAATTTTATTTATTGAATTTTTTATATTTTTTGACATTAAATTATCAGTGAAATGAACGTAATATTTTCCAAAATCATAAATATGTTCTGACTCCTCAAAATTAATTAGTTCCTCATGCATTTTCTCTCCATATCTTACACCAATTATTTTAAAGCCTTTTTTGGGGTTAATAGCTTTCACTAAGTCGGACAATTTATAAGAGGGTATTTTTGGAATAAAAATTTCTCCTCCAAAACTATTTTTCATCGCTGTAAAAACTAAATTAATTGCATCGTTCATGGTGATACTAAATCTAGTCATTTCCAAATCTGTAACTGGTAAAGTTTTACCAATATTATCATAATGTTTAAAAAGTGGTATGACAGAACCTCTTGAACCATTTACATTGCCATAACGAACTACGGAAAACTTCGTTTTTCTTTTTCCAATTATATTATTTGTTGAAATGAATAGTTTATCTGAACAAAGTTTAGTGGCGCCATATAAATTTTTTGGAGCAACTGCTTTATCTGTAGATAAGGCGATAACCTTTTCAATATTATTTGAAAAACAAGCCTCAATTATATTTTGAGCACCTAATATGTTTGTTTTAACAAACTCTATCGGATTATATTCCGCTGCAGGCACTTGTTTTAATGCAGCTGCATGAATAACAATATCGATATCATTAAGTGCATATTTAAGGCGATCACCATCTCTGACGTCACCAATAACAAATCTTATTTTTGTAAAATCTTTTGGAAAGTTTATTTTTAAAAAATCAAAAAAATTGCTCTGTTTAAATTCATCTCGACTGAATAAAACAATTTTGCGAAAAGGTATTTTTTTTTTTAATAAAAAAATACAAAATTCTTTACCAAATGATCCTGTACCGCCAGTAACAAATATAGATTTATTTTGAAACATTGTTTAGTAATCCATTAATATTAACACAATTATATTAACTTGATATGATAATAAACTAAATATTGAAATTTTGTGTTCAAATTAAGTTCTTCAGAATTGATTTAAATATTTTATAATTAGGTGTAAAATTTCCTACTCTTCGATCTCTATTTTTCAATTTTTTACATTTAATAGGAAAGTTTTCTATTTTATAATTTCTAATTTTATAAATATTAATTATTTCAGTTAAATACTGGTCTGTTTTGATAAAATCTAAATTTTTTTTTAATGATTTAAATTTATATAATTTAAAACCACTCAAAGGATCGCGAATTTTTACTTTTATTAAAAAAAGATAATTTAAAATTTTTTCCAAAAATCTATTCAGATCTTTTCTATTGCATATTACCAAATCTGCATTAACTTTTTTTTGAAATCTTATCAATCTAGATAAATCACTTGGATAATGTTCTCCATCAGCATCAAATGTGATAACACTTTTAGTTTTTGGGTATTTCTTTTTAATAAATTTAAAACCTTTAATCAAAGATTTTTCATATCCCAAATTTTTTCGATTTGTAACTATTTCAACATTACTTCTGTTAGATAATTTTTTTGTTTTATCAGTTGAAGCATCGTTAATTATCAAAACTTTAAATGATATTTTTTTTAAAAGATATTTTAAACTTTTATATTCATTAAAAGCAGGTATAAGAATTATTTCATCAGACATTTTTTTGTAACTAATGAATTCCTGCTCATATTAAATTTAAATTTCTTTCCGATGAGTCTATTAATTTCAAAAATATCAATTGAATTTTTAGGACAAGGCCTTAGAAAGTTAATTTTATTAAGTGTTAAAGACTCATTTTTTTTTACATCTTTTTTAAGCCAAGCTCCTCTTCTTTGAACAATTACAGATTGTTTTTCATTATTCTCAACTTTTTTATTTCCATCACCCAGTGCCTTCTCTAAAATTCTAGTTTGATCCACCATTTCTTTCCATGATGAAAAATTCATTGAAAATTTGTGATCTGGTCCATAACGATTATTATTATCCGTAAAATGTTTTTCAATCACCTTAGCACCTAAAGCAACTGCACCTATAACACTAACATGTCCAGGCGTATGGTCGCTAAGGCCAAGAATTACATTTTCTTTGAAAAGTTTTTTATAAGATTTTATTACATTTAGATTTAAGTTTTCAAAATTTTTATAACTATTTGTGTAGTTAGTATTACATTGCATAACGCAAACTTGTTTATTGTGTTTTAATATCTCTTTAATGGTTTTTTTTACCTCGTTTAAATCTGATGCTCCTGTTGCTAAAAATACAGGTTTTTTCTTTTTTGATATTCTAATAATAATTTCTTTCCAAGTTATATCACCAGATCCAATTTTATAAGCCGGAATGAATTTATTTACTTCATCCACATAATTTAAGTCATATGGTGATGTAAGAAAGTCAATATTATTTTTTTTGCATTCTTTATAAAGAATGGGAGTCCAATCAGGATTAATACTTGCTTTTTTATATGTTTCAAAAACACTTTCTTTCCATTTTTTTTGGTGAGTTAGTTTACCTAATTTTTTAAAACCATAATCACTGACTATAGTTTCAGCTTTAAAATGTTGAAATTTAGCTGCGTTTGCTCCCGCTTTCGCACAAAGTTTAATTAATTTTTTTGCCCTAGAAAGATTTCCGTCATGATTGGCAGCAATATCTGCAATGAAATAAGTTTTAGAATTTTGTGAAATAATCTTTTTTCCTAATTTTATTTTCATTTTACCTAAAAAGATTTAAAAGAATTTTATGATTTGGTTCATTTTTGTATTTTTCAGAAATTAAATAATTTTTAGTTATGTAGTTATAGCGTTTTTTTGTTTGATGTTTAATTATTAAATTAATTTTATAATCCTTATTTGAATCAATATTAATTAAATCACTTTTCAAATATTTTGAAATAGCTCTAGTAGAATTTATCAATGATATATTCTTAAAATGTTCGTTGGTTATGATAAATAATATAGGTTTTTTGAACAATATTGCATAAGAAATTGCTGATGACATTGTTGTTATAACAAGTTTTGAGCTTTTGACTAATTCACCAGTTAAATATTTTGAAGCAAGACGTTTGTTGTTTTTATAAATTGGAGATTTAAAATTTTCTTCTTCTCTGGGATGTTTAGCAACTTGTATTTTTAAATTAGATCTTTTTTCAAATGATGAAAAAAAATGATCAAGACTTTCTAAAATATTTTTTGAATTTTCTTGTCTATTGGTATTATAATGCGCAGAGTCGCTAGCAGAATTTAAAGAAAATGCACTCAAGTATGTCGCCAAATTCCCACTTTTTTTTCTTTTGTTTAATTTTATAAAATTCGATCCATCCCAATCATGTAATCTTAAAACTTTCGTATTTTTTAATTTTTTTTTATATTCAAAATAATTTTTTTTTGAATTAACAAAAATATATTTAGGATAGAAAATATTTAAGAACTTTTTAGTGATTAAATTTATGATCAAAATTTTTCTATGATTAATTACTTGTCTTGGTCTAGTAATAATTCTTGTTATTTTATATGAAATTAGATTCTTTAGTTCTATTTTTTTATGCATACTAAATGGTTGAAACTTTGTAAAATCAAAAACACAAATATTTCCTTTTTTTTTGACCAATAAATAATAAATATATAATTCAAGAAAAGTTGTTGGAAAATGTAAGAAGCAAATAATCAAATTATTTTCATATTTTTTTAATGATTCCAAAATTTTTTCCTTAAATGAGGAGAATTTATAAAATTTGAGATATTTAAACTTATTCTTTAGATATTTATAATGAGTATCTATATCTTTATTTTTCAAATACGTTAAATCATAACAATCAACATCATAATATTTTTTAAATTTTTCTATTTCATATAATTTATAATGGGAGTCTAGCCATATAAATGATTTAATAAAAATAATCTTTTTTTTCATCTAAAAATTAAAATCATTTTTATGATATTCCTTAAACCATAGTATAAATTTTTTAATACCCTCTTTAAATTCTGTTGACTTAAAACTCGGATCAATCTTTTTTAACATTTTAATATCTGCATATGTTTCTAGCATATCTGCCTTCTGTCTTTTGATAAAATTTATATTTGCCTTTTTTTCAAAATAAAATTCAAGATATTTAATTAGTTGCATTAATTTAATTTTTTTATTTCTTCCAATATTTATTACATTATGTAATTTTTTTTTATTAAACTTATTAGATTTTAATATCTTGACGATTGACTGAATTACCTCATCAATATATGTAAAATCTCTTTTATGGTTTCCATTATTAAATACATCTATTTCTTTATTTTGAAGTATTCTTTTACTAAACAAATAATATGCCATATCTGGTCTCCCCCAAGGACCATAAACAGAAAAAAAACGTAAACCTGTAGACCTAATCTTATTTATATGACTAAATGCAAATGCTAAAAGTTCATTACATTTTTTTGAAGCAGCATATAAATTTAACGGACTATCCACATTATCAATCTCACTAAAAGGTAGCTTTGAATTACCACCATAAACACTACTAGAGCTTGCATACATGAAATGTTTAACATTATTCTTTTTGGCAATTTCCAATATATTAAAAAAACCTCTTATATTACTATCAAATACTATTTCTGGCTTTAGTAATGAATATCTAACACCTGGTTGCGCAGCTAAATGAATAATATAAACAAATTTGTATTTATTTAATTTCATAAGTTCATTTTTTTTATCAATATTACACTTAATAAAAGTAAATAATTTTTTTTTAGTTATTTTGTTTAAAAATTTAATTCTATCATTCTTGATTTTTTTATCATAGTTTGGGTTAAGATTATCAATTCCAACAACTTGGAAACCCATTGATGTCATTTTTTTAACTAAGTGAAATCCAATAAAACCGGCTGCACCTGTGACTAAAATTTTTTTTTTGTTAATCATTTTATTAAACTTAATTTTCTTTTATCAATCTTTAGAAGTTTGTCACATACTTTCAGTGTAGAAAGTTTATGAGAAACAATAAAAATAAATTTATCTTTTTTGAATCTTCTAATTTCATTAATAATTTTTTTTTCTATTTCTGGGTCTAAGGAGCTAGTAAATTCATCTAAAATCAATATACGTGGTTTATTATAAAGTGCTCTTGCTAAAGAAACCCTTTGTTTTTGACCTCCTGAAATATTATCACCATTTTCACCAACACGACGAAAGCTAATGTCCTTTTTTGATTTAAGAAAATCCATAATTCTTGAATTTTTAATTGCATATTGAAAATTTTTTTTATCTATTTCATATCTGTTTTGCCCAAAAATAATATTATTCTGAATTGTATCATCAATTAGAGAATAATTTTGCTGAACATAACCAATTTTTTTATGCCAATAATCAAGTTTATCAAGCACATTGAATTTTCCATTTATGTATACACCACCAGTTTTTGGTTCAAGTAAGCCTAAAAGTATATTTATTAAAGTTGTTTTACCGGCCCCACTATCTCCAGTAATTCCATAAATTTTATTCTTTTGAAATTTAAAATTTATTTTACTCAACACTGGATTTTTTTTATCTTTATAAAAAAAAGTTAAATCTTTTAATCTAATGTCGTTTATATCAAAATTCACATTACTTTTTTTAACATATTTTTTGTCTCTAATTTTGAATAATCGATATATTGTATCGACAACAGAATTATAATAACTTAAAATTTGTATAGAAGAGATCAATTTAGAGAGCGTAGGAATTAATTTAATCCCTACAGCAGCAAAAATAACCAGAGAAACCATTATATCTTCTAAAGAACTCTCAATATGGAGGTAATAAAAAATTAATACTGAAAAGATCAAAATTAACAGCCATTCAAGCCATAATCTTGGAAGAGAATTAAAGAAATTTTGTCTAAATTCAGAATAACGAATATTTGAATTTAATTTAAAAAATTTTTTTACAAAAAAATTAACTCTTTTATAAATTTTTATCTCTTTAATAAGTTTAAACGCTTCATTTTTTGTTTTAATTGACAGACCCACATTTTTTTGTCTTATTTTGCCCCAAATCTTTGCTTTTTTATTTATGTACTTTGTAAAGAAATAACCAATTAAAATAAGAGCCAATATGACTAAACCAGATCCTGTCGGCTCAAAAATTATTACAAATAAAATTAGACCAAAGAATAGAATACACTCTTTCATCAATGAGATTATATTTCTTAAAAGCATTCTAATAATATCCGAATCTTGAATATTTCTTACAAATTCTGAAGAGTTATTATTTAAATAAAATTGTAACGGTTGATTCAAATATATTTGAAATAGTTTGTTTGATATTTCCGCTCTAGTAGTAGTCAAAAATTTTTGTTCTAAAAATGAGTAAATTGTTAAAAAAATAGTTTTAGCGCTTTGAATAATAAATATAGATACTGCAATGAAAAATAATATTTCTTCTCTAGTCATATTTTCTAAATTTAAGAATTTAAAAAATTTATAAAAATTATTATTCATTCCATCAGATACAATTGTAGAAACGAAAGGTATTAATAAACCAATACTCATAGTTTCAAGAAGCATTGCAAATAGCGATATAACAAAAAATAATATAAAGATTAAAGTTTGTTTTTTATTAAGTAAGTCTAGTATTTTAAAAATTGGCATTTATTTAGTCTAAAATTTTTTTCAATGAATTCACTATATGATCTAAATTTTTTTTTGTTAAATGAGGACCTAGTGGTAAAGAAATAGATTTGTCGCTAATGAATTCTGCGTTTTTAAATTGATTTTTTTTATAACCATATTTTTTTTTGTAATATTTCATTCTTGGCACTGGTTGAGGATAATTTACACTTACGCCTATATTTTTTTTTTCTAAATTAGTAATAATTAAGTTTCTTTCTCTCAAATTTTTATTTAAAAGAAGAATATTCATGCAATAGTATGCATTAATTGAGTTTTTATGTTTAGAAAATAATATTTTAATATTTTTTATTTTTTCAATTTTTTGTTTTAAATAAAAAAAATTTTTACGTCTACTTTTTAAAAAATATGGGAATTTTTTTAACTGCTCTAATCCTATAACAGCATGAATTTCACTCATTCTATAATTAAATCCAACGTCAATCGTGTCGTAAATACCTGGAACTTTTCTTTCCAAAAATGATTTGCTGACACCAAGAGATTTTTTAATTCTTATTTTATCATAAATCTTTTTATTATTTGTAATTATCATTCCACCTTCGCCAGAAGTAATTTGTTTTGTTGGATAAAAAGAAAATACCCCTGCATCACCCCATAAACCAGTATGAATTTTTTTATACTTTGCGCCTAATGATAGTGCACAATCTTCTAACAGAAGAACATTATTCTTTCTTGCTATCTTCTTTAACTTATCCATTTCAACTGGAAAACCAAGAAAATGTACAATGCAGATAGCTTTTGTTTTTTTGTTTATTCTTTTTTCTAGTTTCTCAATGTCCACATTTCCATCTTCTAAATTTGAGTCAACAAAAACAGGCTTTGCCCCTGT
Organism: uncultured Pelagibacteraceae bacterium; assembly: GCA_902589765.1. Classification (GTDB taxonomy): domain Bacteria; phylum Pseudomonadota; class Alphaproteobacteria; order Pelagibacterales; family Pelagibacteraceae; genus Pelagibacter. Next base: position 6,068 of record CACIUF010000003.1, on the reverse strand, counting down.
AAGCTCAATAGCATGTGCAGTTGCTACATGTGTTTGTGCTGGAACAATAACCTCATCTCCTTTTTTTAAACCCATAGAATAATAAAATAAGTGCATACCACTCGTACAAGAATTTACTGTAGTTGTATATTTTGCTTTAGTAAGTTTTCTAAAATCTTTTTCAAATTTTCTACATTTGCTAGCCTGCGTGTAAATTCCACTGCTTAAAACCTTCAAAATTTCTTTTTTTTCTCTAAAGTTAATTAATGGAGTTGCGAACTTTATTTTTTTCATATTTATTTTTAACGTTGATTTTTATACTTGCCTTTAATTGTTTAAAATAACCGTCAGAGCTAATTTCATCACTTTCTTTAGCTGAAAAATATAATCTTAAGAGATGAGATTTTGATTTCTTTTCATATTCAATAAATGGGACTAAACTTGATAAATTTTGATCAATTTTAAAATGTAATTGTTTTTGATCATCTCCTATAATTATCTTACCATCAGAAGAAGGGATAGAATTATTTGAAGTAACCAAACTTCCAACATTTTCCACAAAAGATCCATGATTAAATTTTTTATCTGTTAAATTAAAGATTTCAGGAATTTTATCACCTAAATAAGAACTAATAAAAAAGTTTTGTTTATTGAAACATGTGGGATCAAAAGTAATAAAGTTTAGTCTTGTATAAATAGATGATAAATTTTTAATTCTGTAATTTATAATCAATTCAGATTTTTTTGTATTAAGGATAATTTCTTTATGACAAATAGATTTTTTTTTAATTTTTTGAGAACTTCTAAAACAAATTTGATTTTTAGTAGAATATATTTTTACTTTATTTTGATGTAAACCTGAATACCTTTTAAGAGTTGACTTATCTAATATCGTATAATGAGTAGAAAAAAAGTCATTTTCAAATAAAGATTTTTTAAAAGTTCCTTGTTTAATGGTACCAAATAATTTTTGTTTTCCTATCGAGTAATCCAAGAAAGAGTCAATTGTTAATCCTTTTTTTTTATTGATTTTTATCGAATAAATTGAATTTTTAAATGAAATATAATTGTTATCTTCAACAAGATTATTCGGTTTTTTTTTTAATAAATTTTTCATTTCAAAAAAGCTGTTTTCATTCTTAATTTTTTTGTAATTGATTAGTTTTCTAATATTTCTATGAAAGTATCTGATTTTTGAAATTGTTGAAAAAGTTCTAAAATCACTGCCCCACAATTCACATAATCTAATTAAATTTTTTTTTGATTTTTTTTGATTTTTTATAGAATTATATGCATTAAAACAAAGAGTATTTAATTCAAGGTTATTTTTTCCAGCAACTAACCATCTGTTAATATTATATTTTTTTTGTTTTTTTACTATTGTAGGATTTACGATTGAAGTAACATTTATTATATTTTTTTTATTAATTTTTTTTAAAATGTCTCGGAAAAATATAAAATTTACTTTTTTATTCTGAATTAGATATTCATAAAGATTTCTAATTTTTATCCATTCTCCATTAGATAATGGTCTTTCTGACTTTGAGCCCTTTGGTCTAAAATCAAATATTTCAACATCACTAGAATATAAACAAAAAAAAATTTTTTTATAATTATTGAAATACTCAAGATAATCTTCAAACTTAATGTCTCCAAAAATATATCTTTGAAAACGTTGAAAAGAAATAGAATTAGACCAAATTACAGGAATCTTGTTGTTGCAATTATCTTTTAAAATTTGTGGCTCTTGATTATCACTTTCAAAATATGGATGATTTAAATGGTCAATTATAATTGCTTTGAAGAATTTTTTATAAATTCTTATCAAAGAATTTGAGAATGCTTGCTCATTTATTAATGCGATTTGTGGTCGATAATTCAAAAATTTTTTATAAATTTCATTCCCATAAACTAAATTTTTATAATTAATCTTATAGGGAATACCGGGAGATATGATTTGAGAATATCCTGAACCAATAAATTCGCATTTTTTGTCTTTTATTAAGCTCTTTAGTTTTTTAACCCATTGAGGATCAATATTGTTAATATCTAAAATACTTTTACCACTAGCCTCGATTGAGATCTTATAATTATTATATTCCACCAAATCTAATAATGGCCAATAACATTTGGATATTACGTTTCTCAAATTCCTACGATCAATTGAAGAGAAAGAAGTGTTGATGTGAAATAAGCTATATGTTTTTTTCATTTAAAATTTTTCTGATACCATCAATTAGATTTATTTTTGGCGTATAATTCAATTCTTTAATTGCTTTTGAAATATTAGGTTTTCTTAAATAAATCTCTCTTTTTGAACTTCTGTCACTTTCTAGAAAATCTACCTTTTTTAAACGAATTTTTTTATTTGATAATTTGTAAATCAGTTTTGCTAAATCGATTATTTTTATTGGTTCATTATTGTTTCCAATATTGAAAGTTCTATTTTTAATTTTACTAAATATAAGCTTAATCAAAATATCTGCAGCATCATCAACGTAACAAAAGCATCTTACCTGATTTCCACTACCATAAATTTTGATAGTTTGATCTTTTTTAATTTTATTAATAAAATTTGGAATTACAAATTCATTCTTTTGATTAGGACCATAAATATTAAAAAATCTGCATATATTAAAATTTAATTTAAATCTACTGCAGTATGCTTTGATATACTCTTCATTTACAACTTTTGTAATACCATAGATCGATTTTGGTTTTAGAAAAGTGTCCTCTTTCAAGAAATTCTTTCCTCCCTCTCCGTAAACTTCAGATGAAGAAGAAAAAATTATTTTCTTAACCTTTTTTTTTACACAAAAATCTAAAACATTTTTTGTTCCTAAAATATTAGTGTTCAAACATTTTAGTTTATCTTTCTCGGTATTTTTAACTCCAAGAAACGCTGCTAGATGTACAACTACATCTATTTCTATATTTTTTGTTTTTTTAAATAAAATTTCTAAATCCTCTATTGAGCCTTTTATAAATAATATATTAGAGCTATATTTCGGCTTACAAATGTCATAACAGATTAATCTTATTTGTTTTTTAACTAGTTTTTGAACAAGTGTATTTCCTATTAAACCAGAGTTTCCAATAATAAGTATATTCATAATTAAGCTGTTAAAACATTTTTATATTTCTTTTTATATATATTCTTACAATCTAAAATTAACTTCGATTTTGATTGTATAGATTTATAATTTATAGTTTTGTGTTTATTCAACAGAATAACAAGGTCTATATTTGATAAAAATTTTTTGTTTAAACTATGAGTTGTTACATTTTTAGCACCTTTAAAATTTTTCATTATTATTTTTCTATCTACATTAGGATCACTTACATATATGTTCTTTCCTTTTTCTAACAGGTTTTTGAAAATTTTTATTGATGGAGCATCCCGTAAATCATCAGAATTATCTTTATAAGACAAACCTAGTATCAAAATATTTTTTACATTTTGTTTAACTATAAAACTTGAAACTTGTGTTGGTCTTTGTCTATTAATATTTCCAGCTAATTGTATAAATTTTAAATTAATACCTTTTTTTTTAGCAATCCATGAAAGGTAGTATGGGTCGACTGGTATACAATGACCACCGACTCCAGGTCCAGGATAAAAAGCATGATAACCAAATGGTTTGGATTTGGCTGCATTAATTGTCTCATAAATATTAATATCTAATTTTGAACATAAATTATAAAGTTCATTCACTAGACCTATGTTAACTGATCTATATATATTTTCTAACAACTTTGTAAATTCTGCTGTTTTAATGTTACTAACTTTATGAGTTTTTGTGATAATTAACTTATAGACACTATCAACTAATTTTAAACAATTTTTACTATGACCACTAATAACTTTATTTATATTTCCCTTTAAAATACTAAATTTTTTGTTTCCTGGATCTTCTCTTTCTGGAGAATAACCTAGAAAAACATTTTCACCTATATTTAGTTTTTTATTTTTAATTATAGGTAAAAAATAATCCTCTGTTGTTCCTGGATAGGTCGTACACTCAAGAATAATCAAATGGCCTTTTTCAATTATATCAGAAATTTTTTTTACAGCTTCTCTAACATATTTCATATCTGGTTTCTTATTTTTTTTTATTGGAGTGGGAACACAAATTATAATTACATCTGAAAATCTTAATTCTCTAAAATTTGTTGATACAGAAAATTTTTTTTTTAAACATGATTTTATAAGACTTTTATCAACAGTGTTTATATAACTTGAACAATTTTTTATTTTTTCAATTTTATTTCTATCTTTATCAACTCCAATAACTTTAATATTTTTTTGAGCAAAAGATAGAGCCAATGGAAGACCTATGTAACCTAGTCCAACAACTGAAATTGTAAATTTTTTTTTTTTTATTTTATCAAAAAGTTTTTTGTACATAACGTAAATGCTATTCAAATCCTCTTACTTTTTTTAAAGGTCTTAATCCATCTGCAGGGTCTGCACGAAAGAGTTTTTCTTTAAGTTCAGATTTACTTGGTTTTTTATGATATTTGCCCTCTATTATTCTCTCGTTTTTGATAAAATAAAGCAATTCACTTATTTGGTTTGGTAACCAACAATGTTCACTTTCTTTAAATTCCCATCCCTTACCATCGAGATCAAAATGTAACTCAAATAATCTTACATTAAAATCCCTATATAATTTATAAATTAACAATGAATTTACAGTGTGATCAGACCATCCAACATCAGTTTTTGAAATTTTTTTTAAATATGGAATTGAATTTAAATTACATTCTTTTATTTGAGCAGGATATGCTGAAACACAATGTAAAAAACTAAACTTGGTTTTATGATTTACCTTTTTAATTATTTTAATTATATTGTTTACTTCTTTCTCGTTACTCATTCCAGTTGAGATTAAAATTTCTTTTTTTTTTGTAATTATTTTTTTTAATAAGTTTTCCCATAAAATTTCATATGAAGAAATTTTAAAAAAATCAACGTATGGAGCAAGCAAATCGACAGACTCTAAATCGAATGGAGTACAACCAAATTTAATTTTTTTTTTTTTACAGTGTTTAGATATTTTAGGAAGATAATCTAAATTTAATTCTCTTTTTTTTAATTTGTTTAACTTATTACTCTTTATAAAACTTGAATGAAATAACTGATCTAGTTTAAACAATTGAAACTTTATTGCATAACAACCAATTTCTTTCGCTTTATCAATTAATTTATAACACCTATTTATATCATTATTATGGTTACTACAGATTTCAGCTATTATTTTAATATCTTTACTCATTTTTTCGTACATAAAAATTAATTTTCATTAAAAAATATCGATTTTTCTTTTTTCCAATTTTTTTTTTAGCTCTTTATTTTTAAAATCATGAATTATATATGGGTCAATATATTTTTTTCTATACTTCAAAACATTTTTTTTTTTTTCATAGATCAAATAATCTAATAATTTTTCTATATTCTTTTGATCGATTTCAGTTGTCCAAATAGGACCATTGCCCTTTAAGAATGGTGATTCATTAAAGATAAATTTTTTTGGTAAAAATTTTTTTCCAGTGAAAAATATAACTTTATTATTCCTAGCAGCCAATTCCCAGCCAAGAGATGATGAAAAACAAACAAATTTATTAAATTTTTCACTTATGTTATATGAGCTATCATCTTCAGTATTTTTATTTTCTAAAAAAATATAATTTTTATCTAATAAAATTTTATTAAACCAACTAATTTCTTTATATTTAAAATTATTATCTTTACAACCATAGACATAAAAATTAGAGCCATTTCTATTGCAATATTCCTGTATTTTACTAAGTAATATCTTCGCGTAATAGATATGTTTACTTAGAAATTTTTTATTATCTCTATATTGAGATATAAAAACAATATCTCTAGAGTTTGATTTAAATTTCTGCTTTTCGTATAAATTATTTCTAATTGATCCAGAAACTAAAAATTTTGATTTCAAAAAATGAGAATAATAATTCCTGTCATTTTTTCCCCACATACACATAAAATCGATATCTTTTTTTCTTTTTAAATTTTTTTTCATTCCTAAAAGTAATTTATTTGATCTTTTTGAAACTGAAAA
>CACIUF010000002.1 GCA_902589765.1 uncultured Pelagibacteraceae bacterium | reverse complement strand
ACTTTTAATGCATTATTAGACAAAGGTTCTCAAATTATAATTTCTGCTGATAGATCTCCTAATAAGCTTTCAAGAATTCAGGAGAGGATAAAGTCAAGATTTGCAGGAGGTCTAGTTGTGGATATTCAAAAAACTGATTTAGCACTCAGAAAAAAAATCCTTGAAAGTAAAATAAGTGACTTAAATAATTTGTATCCTGAAAAGTTTGATATACCTGAGGAAATTAAGGATTTTATAAGCATTAAAATCACAACGAGTGTAAGAGAATTGGTGGGTGCAATAAATAGAATTATATCCTTTTCAAGAATTTATAATAAAATACCAAACTTAGCTGAGACAAAAGTTATATTAAAAGATTTACTTAATTTAAATGAAAATAAAGTAACTATTGATCTCATTCAAACTATTGTGTGTAAATTTTTTAAGATTAGTAAAAATGAAATGCTTTCATCAAGAAGATCTAGGTACCTAGTAAGACCACGGCAAACAGCAATTTATTTAACAAAAATTTTGACTTCAAAATCTCTTCCTGAAATTGGAAGAGAGTTTTCAAATAGAGATCACACAACTATAATTCACTCAGTTAAAACTATTGAAAAATTAAAAGAAAAAGATCCAGATATGATTGCAAATATAGATAAACTAAAAAATCAAATATTATATAGCAATAAAGAAAATGAAATTTAATGTAAACCAACAAGACCTACAGCAAGCATTAAATTATTGTCAAGGAGTCATAGAAAAACGAAGTACACTTCCAATATTGTCAAACATATTGCTCGATGCACAAAATTCAAAACTCACTATAACAGCGACAGATTTAGACTTAATATTTATTAATCAAATAAATAACGTCGAAGTCATAGAGGAAGGAAAAACAACCACTACGTCGTCTACTATGTATGATATTGTTAGAAAACTCTCATCAGGAAAAAAAATAAATTTAACTTTAACAGATAATAGCAAACTTCATCTAGAATCAGAAAAATCTATTTTTAATTTAAATTGTATGCCCGCTTCGGAATTTCCTTTAACAGATGAAAATTTTAATGAGAATGAATTTAGCCTTAAATCAAAAGACCTATTAAAGTTACTAAATAAATGTAAATTTTCTGTGTCAAATGATGAGACCAGACATTATTTAAGTGGAATTTATTTTCATCAAACAGAGGTTGAGGATAAGAATTACTTAACTGCAGTATCAACTGATAGTCATCGTATGTCCATTTCTAAACTCAGATTAAATGAAAAAAAAATTTTTGAACCGATTATATTACCTAAAAAGACTATTTTTCAATTAAGTTCATTATTAGAAAATTATGATGGTGAAGTAAAAATTTCAAATATGAAATCTAAGATAAAATTTGAATTAAATAATAGTATTTTAATTTCTAAGTTAATAGACGGAAAATTTCCTAATTACATTCAAGTAATTCCAAAAAATAATCAAAAAAAATTAGAAATTGACCTTAAAATTTTTCAAAGTTCGGTGGATAGAGTAGCCTCAGTATCGCTTGATAAAAAAGATGGTGTAAAATTTAGCTTAAGTAAAGATAAACTAGATTTGTCTGTAAATAATACCAACAGCGGTGATGGAAAAGAATCCCTTGTAGTGAAATTTGATCATGATTTAGAAATTAGTTTTAATTCTAAATATCTTATAGATGTTGCTTCACAATTAGATGGAAATAATATTGAAATGTTTCTAAATGATTCAGGTTCACCTGCGCTAATCAAAGATCCTGGTGATTTCGATAGTATTTTTGTAGTTATGCCTATGAAAGGTTAATTTAGCAATTTAAGCTCAGAATATATAGTTTTCTCTAAAATCCCTAAAAATTCTTCCTTGGAATAATCAGGTTTGATAGGTTCCAAAATTGAAATTGTAATTGTTTTGTTAATATCTTTTTTTCCCTTTTTTGGCCAGACGTAACCAGAATTAATAGCAACCGGTTGGCATTTTATTTTCAATTCTTCATAAATCCTTGATGCACCTTTTTTAAATGGAGGTTGTTCGTGGGGTAATACTCGAGTTCCTTGAGGAAAAATTATTATTGGTCGATTTGTATTTACAATTATTTTAGAAATATCTTCAAAAAAATTGATGTTTTCTTTCGATACCTTATTTCTTTTGATAGAAATTGATCCTATTTTTTTTAAGTACCAGCCAAAAATAGGTATCATAAGTAATTCTTTTTTTAAGATAAATACAGGAGAATTAAAAATCGTTTGTAGGAAAAAAGTTTCGAACATAGATTGATGAGAGGAAGCAATAAAAAATTTTTCATTTTTAATTAAATTTTCTTTACCTTTGACAATGATTTTTGTGGACAAGAAAATTTTTAAACAAATAGCAGCCCAATAACCCATTAATTTACCACCAAAAAGTGTAAATTTTTGTGGTAAGATTAATGCTGGCAGAAAAATAATTGAAATTAAAATTATTCCTGAAAAAAAGAAAATTGAAAATAGAAAGTTTCTTATCATTAATTATCAAAAGCTAAATTATCTCATGGTGCTTTTGTCTTTTTTTAACTACCCTTATTTTAGATCCATTAATTAATATTTCTATAGGTTTAGGTCTAAGATTATAATTAGAACTAAGTGATATACCATAGGCACCTACATCACAAATTGCGATAAAATCTTTCTCTTTTAATTCTTGAAAATTTTTTATGGACGTAAACTTATCAGTGCTTTCGCAAATTGGGCCAACAAACTCATAAATCTTCTTTGATTTTTTACCTCTTTTTAACAAAGGTAAGATGCGATGTACTGCACCATAAAGTGCGGGTCTCATTAAATCATTCATAGCAGCATCTAGAATAACAAAATTTTTTTTATAACTCTCTTTTATGTAAATTACTTTTGATATTAAAACTCCTGTATTGCCAATTATTGATCTACCTGGCTCAAATATAATCTGAGATTTTTTATTTTTTAAAAATTTTTTAATTGCTGAATGATATTTTTTATAATTTAGTTTTTTATCATTATCGTATGGGATGCCCATACCTCCCCCAAGGTCAATAAAATCAAATTTATATTGGGTTTTTTTGATGATTTTATCTAATATTCTTAACATTTTTTCATAGGGTTTATGATCTAAAATTTGACTTCCAATATGAACACTTAAACATTTTAAATTAATATTTTTAGAATTCTTACAATATCTTACAAGTTCAAAAAATGTTTTATCATTAACTCCAAATTTATTATCTTTTTTACCTGTCGATATTTGGCTCAAAGTTTTCGCATCAGTATTTGGGTTTAATCTAATACCAATATTAACTTGTTTTTTTTTTATTTTAGCAATTTTATCAATTTCTATGATTTCACTTTTGGACTCTGAATTTATTAATAAAATATTTTTATCAACTGCAAAATTGATTTCTTTGGAAGTCTTACCAACTCCTGAAAAAACAATCTTCTTTGGACTAATTCCAGCCTTAAGAGCTAACATTAATTCACCCATTGATACAACATCTGCCCCAAGTCCAAATTTTTTTATTTCTTTTATTAAATTTAAGTTAGTATTTGATTTAATAGCAAAACAAATTAATGGTGATATGGATTTAAAATTTTTTTTAAAATCATTTATATTTTCTCTAAGTTGTTTATACGAGTAGCAATATGCAGGTGTTCCATATTTTTTAGCAATATTTTGCAGGATTGTATTTTCAATCTTAAGTTTACTATTTAAAAATCTCATTAAGCTTTATTTAGAAAGTAGCTTGGTATTTTTGAATTACTTTGAGATTCTTTATAGACTGGGTCTCCTTTTTTTCCACAAGCGATCAATGTAGAAAATACAATTATTGCTAAAATAATCTTTTTTTTCATTTTTTTCTTTTATATTTCAATATCATTTTTTTAATATTATCAAAAGATGTTCCACCATATGATTTCTTAGAATTTACAGAATTCTTTAAATCAAACACTTTTAATACATCATTTGATAGTTTTGGTTCAATTTTTTTAAGTTCAGCCAGCGTTAATTGATCGAGATTTTTTTTCTTTTTTTCAGCAAAGTTCACAATATTAGCAGTCACTTTGTATGCTTTTCTAAATGGAATTGAGTGATTTTTTACGAGATAATCTGCAAGATCAGTTGCAGTCAAATATCCTGTGTTAGCTAATTCTATCATTTGTTTTTTATTTGGTGTAAAATTTTTAAGTATCTCATCAAGTATTTTTAAACAATTTTGCAGTGTATCATTAGATTTAAAAACAATTTCCTTATCGTCTTGAAGATCTTTGTAGTAAGATAAAGGTAAACTTTTTAAAACTGTAAGCATAGAAAACAAATTACCATAAATAATTCCAGACTTTCCTCGTAAAAATTCCAGTAAATCTGGATTCTTTTTTTGTGGCATTATCGAAGAACCAGTTACAACTTTATCTGATAAATTTATTAACTTGAAAGCATCAGAGTTCCATATGATAAGTTCCTCAGCTATTCTAGAAATATGCATGGCACAGACTGAAATAGAGTAAAGAAAATCTAGCACAAAATCCCTGTCAGAAATTGTATCTATTGAGTTATTAGTTGGTTTTGTAAATCCAAGTTTTTTTGTAGTGTAATTTCTATCAATATTAAAAGAGGTCCCAGTTAAAGCAGCGACACCTAAAGGATTTTCATTTAAACTGTCTAGATTATTTATGAATCTCTTTTTATCTCTTTTAAACATTTCAACATAAGCCATCAAATAGTGGCCAAATGAAACTGGCTGAGCATTTTTTAAATGAGTAAATCCAGGCATAAGAGTATATATATTTTTTTCTGCTGCTTTTATTACACTTTTAATAATATTATCTAATAGAACATTAATTTCTTTGGTTGATGATTTCATCCAAATTTTCAAGTCTGTGATCACTTGATCGTTTCTTGATCGTGCTGTGTGAATAAAACCAGCATCTTCACCAATTATTTCGAAAAGTCTTTTCTCAATATTTATATGAATATCCTCGTACTTTTTATTAAATTCAAATTTTTTGTTCGTTATTTCTTTTTTGATTTTGTTTAAACCATAAACAATCTTATTCTTTATTTTAAAAGTGATAATTTTTTGTTTAAATAACATTTCGGCATGTGCAATTGATCCAATTATATCCTCTTTATATAGTCTCTTATCAACATCTATAGAACTCCCCACTTTTTGAAAAATTGATGAAGTGTTTTTTTTTATTCTATTGCCCCATATTGCCTGGTTGTTTTTATTTTTCGACATGATAATTAATTATACCTATTTAACATGAGATTTTTAATATTATTTGCTTTTTTAATATCTAATTGTGTTGCAGCAGAAATCAAAGATATAAAAAATCTTCTTATCAATAAAGAGCTTAAAAAATATGATGGATTAACGTTTTTAGATGATCAGAGTAATGAAATTCAACTTGATCAATTTGAAGGCAATTTGGTTTTACTCAATTTTTGGGCAACTTGGTGTGCCCCATGTAAAGAGGAAATGCCATCTCTTGATCAATTGCAATCTCAAAAAAATTTAAACAATTTAAAAATATTTCCGATTAATGTTGGTCAGGATAATTTAAAAAAAGCCTCTAAATTTTTTGAGGATTTAGGTATAGATAATCTTAAGATATATTTCGACTCACCAATTACCTTAGCGAAAAAGTTTGGACTAAGAGGAGTGCCCACCACAATTTTGATAAACAAGGATGGATATGAGTTTGCAAGAATTGTTGGGTCAATAGATTTTAAGGAAAAAAACTTTGTTGAATGGTTGGCTAGTTACAACTAATTTTTGAAAAAATATGCAAAACCAACCAAAGCAATTATTGCAATAAATTGAAGCAAAACTCTTAACTGCATTAATTTATTTGAATATTTTTTGCTGGTTTCACCACCTTTAAATAAAGTTCCGATACCAAGAATTAAAACAATCCCAACCGCCATTAACAAAATTATAGATAATATTTTAACTACTATTCCAGATAACATGAAGGTATTGTAGGGTGTTTTTAAAATAAAAAAACATAATTCACACACTATGACATTTTGCCTAGATTCAGTAATGGTCAAACCAGAGACTAATAAAAAGATTAAAAATGCTATCATCTTACTTCATGGTTATGGTGGTGATGGCAAGGATATTAGTATGCTCTCACTGAACTGGAAAAGACATTTACCTAATACTATTTTTATTTGTCCTAATGGTCATGAACCATGCAGTATAAACCCAAATGGATATCAGTGGTTTGATTTAAGCAAAGATGATCCAGAGTATATTTTGAATCAATCTATAAAGGCTGAAAAAAAGTTATCAAAATTTATTGATGAAATTAAAAATGAATTTAATTTTGAAAATAAACAAATTTGTTTATCTGGTTTTAGCCAAGGCTGCATGATGTCAATAAACTTAGGACTTACTTCTGAAGAACCTTTTAATTGTGTTGTGGGTTTTTCCGGAAAAATTATTGATGAAAAGGATTTGAAATTGAGAAAAAAAAACTCATCAAGTATTTTGTTAATTCATGGTGATTCTGATCAAGTTGTATCGCCAAATTTTATGTTAGAGGCAAAAGATTTTTTTATGAGAAATAACATAGACATTGAGACGCATCTCATAAAAAATTGTGACCATCATATTCCTGTAAATGCTTCAAGTATTGCATTGAATTATATCTTAAAAAAATTTAATAATTCCTAAATATTGAAAAAAATTTTTATTTAAGTTAAAATTTGATATGAATAATTTTATTGATCAAGATGTTTCACTAGAAAAATGTCCTGCACTAGTTTTAAATGCTGATTATAGACCATTGAGCTACTATCCTCTATCACTATGGTCATGGCAGGATACTGTTAAATCAGTTTTTTTAGATCGTGTAATTATAGTAAGTAATTACGATCGTGTAGTAAGAAGTCCATCATTTAATATGCAATTGCCTAGTGTAATTGCTCTAAAAGATTATATTGTTCCTCAATCTAAACCAAGTTTTACAAGATTTAATGTTTTTCTGAGAGATAAATTTTCCTGCCAGTATTGTGGCAGCAACGAGGAATTAACTTTTGATCATTTATTGCCTAGATCAAAAGGTGGAGAAACTAATTGGGATAATGTCGTTACAGCATGTTCTGCTTGTAACGTTAAAAAAGGAGGCAAACTATTAAAATTATCGGGTATGAAACTGGCCCAACATCCTTATCAACCTTCAACAGAAGATTTACATCGTAATGGAAAAAATTTTCCCCCAAATTATTTACATAAAAGCTGGATGGATTATTTATATTGGGATGTTGAATTAGAAGCTTAAGTTTTATACTTTTTCTGATATTCGAATTGCAATTTTTGAACCTGTTTTTATTATTTTATCCATAATTGAGTAAATGCCTTTTTTTGTAGCTCCTTTTTCATAAGCAATATCCTTATGATGAAGCTCATCTTCTCTGAATTTTATAATTTTCTTTTTTAGATTTTTTTCTTCTGGACCAAGTTGATTTATTTGGTCTTGGTAATGTTTATCTATTACTTCTTCAACGGAGGCAGTACATAGCATAGCTGCTTTTTTCCCAAGAATAGTAGACCCAAAACCTAAACCTACACCTAGCAGATCCCACAATGGCAAAAATTTTGTTGGCTCAATATTTCTTTTTTTTATTTCGTTTTCAAAAAATTGACAATGTTCAACTTCATGTTCTTTCATATCCTCAATTGTTTTTTTTAAATTGTCATTTTTAACAATTGTATTTAAAGCTAATAACTGACCTTCATAAATTTTGACAGCACCCCTCTCGCCTGCATGGTCAACTCTAATAAATTCTTCAACTCTTCTATCAGTTTTTTTCATATTTAGTAAAAATTTTTGCTAGGGTTATAATAAATAATATACTTATTACAATATTAATAGTAGTTAGTGATAATCCTAAAATCCTAAATGTCACATCTTTACAGCTTATAGTCTTTTCACTTAGTTGATTTAGTAATTCCTCTTTACTTACATTTTCAGAAAAGTTTTTTACACCACAAACAGTTGATTCTTGAAAAATGCCTTGTTCTATGCCGAAATGATACAATGAAATAAAAAAAGAAAAAATAAAAGTTAGTATTAAAAGCAAAATAAAGAAATTTTCATTTTTCTTTATAATAAACATTAGAGATATCAAAATTATACTTAATCCATAAGGAATTCTCTCTATCAAACATAAATTACATGGTTGGTGTCCCAGAACATGCTCTATAAAATAAGCAGAAATCAAAGCTATTAGACTAAATAGAAAAATTATTCTCAAGTAAATTTCAGTTTTAGGATTAAACATGAGATTTAAAAATCAGATAAATTATTAAGCCAATAATAACAATTAATATTCCAATTATTGTAAACCATTTTGACCCATGCTTATCCATATATTCATTAAATAAATCACCGAACTTATAAGAAAGGTATGATACGATGAAAAATCTTAATCCTCGGGAAATTAAACTTATCAAAACAAAGATTAAAAAGTTGAATCCTATTAGGCCGCTTGCAATTGTAAAAACTTTATATGGAAGTGGAGTAAAACCAGCTAAAAAAAGTACTCCTAACCAAGCATAAAAACCATCACTATTAACCAAGTTTTCTTTAATTTTTGATAACTTATCCTCATAACCATAAAAACTCATAATGTGTGCTCCAAATTCAAAAAAGAACGCACCAATTAAGTAACCAAGCATACCACCCAAAACTGAAAAAATTGTAGTTATAAGAAAGATTTTAATAAAATCATTTTTTTTTGATATTACCATTGGAATAACCATTACATCTGGCGGAATAGGAAAAAATGAACTTTCAATGAAGGAGACTATTGCCAAATAATATTTAGAACTTTTGTGAGCTGCTAAATCTAAACATTTTTTGTAAAGACTTTTAAACATTTTTTGGTTTTAATATAATTTTAGTTCTTATACTATTTAATAAATTATTAAATAACTAGGGCGAATGGCGGAACTGGTAGACGCGCACGACTCAAAATCGTGTTTCGCAAGAAGTGAGAGTTCGATTCTCTCTTCGCCCACCAAATTATGGAATTAAGTAAAATTAACAGTTTAGTAGAACTTTTTTTCACGAAGTATAAGGAGTTAAACTCTACTTCTAATAAACCATTTTTAAAGTGGTTAAAGGATAATAAGAAAGATTTTCTTACTTGGAAACAAGTTGAAAGAAATATTCAAATTTTATCTGAATATTTAAGAAAAAATTTATCTAAGGGGGATAGGTGCATTTTATTATCTGAAAATCGACCTGAATGGCTCATTTCTGATATAGCTATAATGAACGCTGGTGGGGTAACAGTTCCTTTATTTACAACTTACTCTGAAAAAGATTATGAATATATTATTAATGATTGTACTCCAAAAATTTGTATTGTCTCAAATAATACTCAATTAAAAAAAATAGATAAATTCATTTCAGATAAAATAAAAGTTTTATCAATAGAAAATATAGATAAACAAATTGATAGTATAGAAAATATTTTTGAAAGATTTTCTAAAAAAAAAACTTTAGATCATTTAAGCTTTAACCAAAATATTGAAAGAAAAGATCTAGCTTGTATCATTTACACATCAGGAACAACTGGTAACCCTAAAGGTGTAATGCTGAGTCATGGGGGTATTTTATCTAATTGTGAGGGTGCGCAAGAAATTTTGAATTCGCTTGTTAAAGATAGTGAACCTGTTTTTTTGACTTGGCTACCTTTATCTCATTCATATGAACATGCTGTTCAATTTGTACAAATTACATTAGGAGCAAAAATTTATTATGCTGAAAGTTTAGAAAAATTATTATCCAATATGTCAGTTGCTAAACCAACTATAATGACTGCTGTGCCTAGATTTTATCAAAATTTGTATAGCAAGATTTCGATTAATTTTTCAAAACAAACAGGTCTCAAGAAAAAATTAATATCTTCGACGATTTTGCTTGGAATAAAAAAACTAAATAATGAGAATATGAGCTTAAGAGAAAAAATACTAAATTATTTATGTGAAAAATTAGTTAGACGAAAAATCAAAAATCAGTTTGGTGGAAATTTAAAGGCTTTTGTTTCTGGAGGGGGTGCGTTAGACCAAACAATTGGAGAATTTTTGAATTCTATCGGACTGCCAACTTTACAAGGTTATGGCCTAACGGAAGCATCTCCAGTAGTAAGTTGCAATATACCTGAAAAAATCAAGATTGATACAGTTGGACCTCCTTTTAAAACTAATGAGGTGAAGATTGCACAGGATGGTGAAATTCTGGTTAAAGGCGAAAATGTAATGCTTGGTTACTGGAACATGAAAAAAGAATCAGACGATATACTTAAAAATGGTTGGTTACACACAGGAGACATAGGTGAAATTACAAAAGAGGGAAATTTGAAAATTACTGACAGAAAAAAAGAAATTATTGTAAATTCTGGTGGTGATAACATATCACCTTCAAAAATTGAAAATTTATTGTGTCTTGACGACAAAATTAAACAAAGTTTTGTTTATGGAGACAAAAAAACTTATTTAGTTGCTTTAATTGTAAGTGATAGTGAAAAAAATGAAAAAGAAATTGAATTATATATAGATGATCTAAATAAAAACTTATCTCTTGTTGAGAGAGTAAAAAAAATAAAATTAATTAATGAAGAATTTACAATTGAAAATGGAATGTTAACACCAACTTTAAAACTAAAAAGAAAAAAAATTTTAGAAAAATATAAAGAAGATTTAGAAAAACTTTATTAATTTTTCACAAAATATTTGATTATTAAGCGCATAAACACTAACTTTTTTACAATTTAAATTTTTTTAAAAAAAAATTTTTATTTTAATTTTATTTTAAAAATTTTCTTTAAAATTTAAGATTTGACATAAGGCATATAAAAAAATAAAAATAGATTAATAGCGAATCAATTGATTCGTTTAACTTAAAAAAGGGAGCTAAAGATGCCTAAGAGAAGAAAAAAAGCAAAGAAGGCTAAGAAAAAAGCTAAGAAAAAAGCTAAAAAAAGAAGAAGAAGATAATTACTTAGTATTCTTTATTAAAAACGCTTCTCATAACGATTTACGTGTGAGAGGCGTTTTTTTTTATTCCTCTATATCTTCTTCATTTTCTGAAACAGCCTCTTCTTCAGGTAAATCTGGTGAAGCTTGCTTTATTGGTGCTGCCTCTGGTTTAGGTTGAGTATTTAAGTTTCTTTTTAAAGCTTTATCTAATTTTTTTTGAGTATCCTCTAATGACAGATTTAGAATTATTTGAAATTCTGAAAGGATTCTTTCATATGCTTTTTCAAACAATTGTCTTTCACTATAAGATTGGTCAACCATCAAATCATCCCCCTTATTAAGGTCTCTTACTACTTCAGCTAGCTCATAAATCTTACCTGATGAAATCTTTGCTTCATATTCCTGTGCTCTCCTACTCCACATAGATCTTTTTATTTTAGGCTTACTTTTTAATATTGAGATGCATTTATTTACCTGATTGATAGTAGCTAATGGTCTTAAGTGTAATTGTTTATTAACAGGCACCATTCCATTTGCTTTATCTTTTTCAAATTTTATAACGTAAGTTTCAACGTCTATTCCTCCAATATTTATTTTTTTAAATTCAGTAATTTGTCCTACACCATGTTTTGGGTATACGACGTAATCTTTGATTTTATATTCTCTTTTTTCAGTTTCTTGTTTTTTTACTTTTTTAATTTCTGGTTTAGCCTCATTATTTTTTGTAATTCTTAAACCATCACTTTTCTGTTCTGTAGTTTTGACTTCAGATTTTATAGATTTTTTTGAAGATATTTTTTTAGTCTTAATTAATTTTTTTGGTAATTTATTGATCTTCTTTTTTACTTTTTTTAATTTAACAATCTTTTTGGTTTTTGCCTTTTTTTTCGATTTAGTAGCTTTACTTTTTTTAAAGGTTTTCTTTAAAATACTTTTCAAACTTATTTTGCTCATCTTTATATTTTTCGTGATCCGATGGAGGATCTTTCTTAACTGTTATATTTGGCCAAATCTCGGAATATTGTTGATTGATCTCTAGCCATTTTTCAGACCCTGGCTCTGTATCAGCTTTTATTGCATCAACAGGACATTCAGGCTCACAAACGCCACAATCTATACACTCATCAGGTTTAATTACAAGCATATTTTTTCCCTCATAGAAACAATCTACAGGGCAAACTTCAACACAGTCCATTAACTTACATTTAATGCATTTGTCATTAACTATATATGTCATTATTGATTTTCTTTTTTAATTTTTTCTTTGATATCTCCCATGATCTTATTGTCAATATATAATAAGCCTGCAAGTCGTCTCATCAAATTAGTTTCAAACATATCTGCTTCTTTATTTGAGTAAATTATTCTCCAAAGGGTTTCTATAATTTCAATTTTTTTTTTATCATCCATATTTTTAACTTCCTTTGTAAAATCCAAAATTTGGTTAGCGTTTTCCTCTATTTCTTTACCTTCTTTTAAAATATTTTCTAAATTATCTTGGTCTGCACCTATTTTCAAAAGTGCCTTACTTATTATAACCTCTTCTTCTTTTGAGAAGTTCTCATCAATTTTTGCGGCATGAATCAATAATGCAGCAACTCTTGCTAAATCACTAGTTTTAGTATCTCCTTTTTTTTCTTTAAAAAACATTACTTACTGGTTTAAATTTAAATTTTTTAACACTTTAAAAGGACTTTCTTTGATGAATTTTTTACTTATTTTTTTTGAGCTTTTTCTTGGATTGTATTTAAAAAATATTTCATTATTTTTTTCAAAAACTTTATAACCCATAATTTTTAAAAGCTTTTTAAAGTTGTCCTTGTTACATCCAAGTAAATTCAACATTTCAGGAATTAACTTGATTTCATTCTTTTCTGTGTTTGAATTAATAATTTGAACAAATAATCTCTCTAAAATATCAATTCTTACGTAAAAATTGTCAAATTTCTCAAATCCACAGAGTAACATAAAATTTCTGTTTTTAATTTTGTCGTTTTCTAAAAAATTTAAACCAAATACAGGAGGTTTTAAATTAAAATATTTTTGATGATAATTTTTCCAAAGTAAAGTTCTTAAGGACACAGCCTCTGGTTTGATTAATTTGTGTAAAAATACATGATATCTTCCAAATTTTACTCCTTGATCTCTCAAAAATTTCCTCTCATTTTGTCCTAATATTTTTAGATAATCTGTAACTTGATTTCTTTGAAGGACTCCATTGTTCTCATACAATTGATATGCAAGAGCTTTAATTGATGAATTTTTTTCCTTAAGGTTTCTCAAATCAATTAAATTGCTCAAAACACTTTGTATTTTATTTTTTAGCCATTTCATTAAATAATTATTCAATTTTTTTAATTGATCTGTTTCCAGAATATCATCAACTATAAGAACAATATTTGGATTTAAATAATCTCTACCTGGTTGCAATTTTGCTATTGGAGACTTTCTCCAATAAATTTTAAAATCCTCATTTAGTTCTATTAAACCTGTCTCGGTTATCGTATCTATTCTTTTTTGAAGTTCTGGACCAACTGTCTGTCTTGCTGCTTTTTTGAGCGATTTGATATCTGTCTCTAAAGCACCCTTTTTTAAATCTAGTTCTAATTTAAGTCCATTTATTTTTCCAATAAATTGATCATCAATCATTACTTCGTTATTTTCTAAGATTTTAGTATCAAATTCCATATCTTGCTTTAAGCCTCTTGCTAGGACACTTGCCCTTTTGTCAATAAAAGTTTTTGTAAGCTCCTCATGTAATCTATCTGATAACTTATCCTCTAAGTGTTTTGTTTTTTCTATCCAATAGTTTTGATTTTCTATCCAATTATTTTTATTTGAAACATATGACCAAGTTCTTACATTTGCAATTCTATTTGATAAAGAATCTACATTTCCATCTAATTTATCAAGTTTTACCAGTTGAAGTCGCATATAATCATCTGTAATTTTACTCTTTACACTTGTTAAATATTTAAAAACATTTTCAATCACCTCATAGTGATTGCCATAGGTTTTTTTAACAAAATCTGGTATTTGGCAACATTCCCATAAAAGACCCAATTTATCTTGATCAAATTTAATATTTTCCAAATTTTTATCTCTTAAAAAAAATTTTAAGGCTTTTTCATCTTCGCATTCATGTATTTTTCTTAACCATCTTCTATTAGGCTTTTCCTCTAAAGACTTTAATAATTTAAAAGGACTCTCGAAGTTTAAATTTGAATTTCTCCAAAATAAAGATTGTATTTCCTCAAATTTATGATTTTCCAATAAATCTACTTCATCAGCATTTATTTCTTTACATTCTCCTGTTATACCAAAATTTCCGTTGTTCAAATATCTTCCTGCTCTACCAGCTATTTGTCCAATTTCTGCTAAATTTAGCTTTCTTAATTTTTTTCCATCAAATTTTTTTAAATTGGAAAAATAAACATGATCAAGATCCATATTAATTCCCATACCAATAGCATCAGTTGCGACTAGGAAATCAACATCTCCAGATTGATACAGCTCTACTTGTGAATTCCTTGTCTTTGGACTTAGAGATCCCATAACAATAGAAGCTCCTCCTTTTTGTCTTCTTATAAGTTCAGCGATGGCGTAAACTTCCTCTGCAGAAAATGCTATAATTGCGGTTTTTCTTTGAATCCTTGAAATTTTTTTATGACCAACATAAGAAAGTTTTGAAAGTCTAGTTCGATTTATAAATTCGATGTCATCATCAAGATTAGAAATAATTGGTCTTATAGTATTTGATCCCATTAACATTGTTAATTTTATTCCTCTTAAGTTCAATAATCTGTCTGTAAAAATATGACCTCGCTCATGGTCTGCGCACATTTGAATTTCATCCACGCCTACAAAATCTAATTCTTTATCAATAGGCATAGATTCAACAGTACACAGATAATACTTTGCATTTGTAGGAATTATTTTTTCTTCACCAGTAATTAATGCAACTTTATCTAAACTTACCTTTTTAATTACCTTGTCGTAAACTTCTCTAGCTAATAATCTTAAAGGAAAACCTATCATTCCAGTGTCAAACGACAGCATAGTCTCAATAGCAAGATGAGTTTTACCTGTATTTGTTGGGCCAAGGACAGCTGTAATTTTATTTTTTGTCATTTCTATCTTTGGTATATCTTAATTTTTATCTACCAGATGTAGTTGTTGTTAAAGAACAAAAATAGACTAAAACATGACCGAATCGATAGATAAAAAGTTCTCATTTTTTTTTAAATAATAATTTAACTTAACATAATTAAATTAATTATAAAGATTATGTGCTGAATGCTTACTCAGTTGTTTTGATTTTTAAAATTTTCCAAATTCCTGATGCTGACGTAATTATCTTACCATTACAATTTAACTCACAAAATAAAAATACAAGAGTTTTTGTTTTTTTTAATATTTTAACTTTCCCGTAGATTTCATCATTAACTTTTGATGATCCAATAAATTTTATATCTAAAGAAATTGTTACGCAGGGCGCATTATCAGCTGATCGATGTGCTGCTGTGCCGGCACCAGCATCTATCAGTGCAGACAAATAACCCCCATGAGTAATTCCTGCAGCATTTAAATGATTATTATTAATCGTTGATTTAAATTCGTATTCATTTTCAGAGATATTTCTAAATAAAAGGCCTCCGTTATGTTTCATAAAACCTGGTTTGAGACTGATTTGTTCAAATTGATTAGACATAATTTTTTATAATACAAAAGTTAAGATTAATATAATTACAAAAATAGAAACAAAAAAATATATTACTGACATTTGAAGAGATATTTTTTCTAACCATTTTAACATAATTTCCCTTTTTTTTTTGGTGCGCCTGCTAGGAGTCGAACCCAGAACCTCCTGGTCCGTAGCCAAGCGCTCTATCCAATTGAGCTACAGGCGCATTTATAAATATATTTGTTTATAGTATATCAATATTTAGTGTATTTTAATGATAAGATAAAATTAAAATTTATGAACAACAAACCTGATGACGTGGTCATTTGTAGTGCAGTTAGGACTCCTATAGGCACTTATAAGGGATCATTACAAGATTTGAAAGGAGATCAACTTGGTACTATCGTGATAAATGAGGTTTTGAAAAGAAGCAAAATATCTAGTAATCAAATTGATGAAGTGATAATGGGTCAGGTTTTAACTGCTGCTGGAGGACAGAACCCCGCTAGACAAGCAGCAGTAAATGCTGGGATCCCTGTATCCAAACCTGCTTATTTAGTAAACCAAGTTTGTGGATCAGGACTAAGAGCCATTATTTCAGGTTACCAACAAATTAAATTAGGAGATGCAAATAATGTAATTTGTGGAGGTCAAGAGAATATGTCGATGACACCTTACTCTTATTTTTATTCAGAGAAAAAAGAAATTTCAAAAGATCAATTAATCAATACTATGATTCATGATGGCTTAATTGATGCTTTTAAAAATTACCACATGGGAGTTACTGCCGAAAATGTTGCAAAAAAGTTTGATATTTCTAGAAAACAACAAGATGAATTTGCTATTCAATCTCAAAAAAAAACAGAAATTGCAATTGAAAATAATAAATTTGACGATGAAATAGTAAGGATAAATCATAAAGGTATTATTTTAGAAAAAGATGAACACCCTAGAAAAAATTTAAAATTATCTGATTTAGAAAAATTAAAAACAGCATTTAAAGATGGCGGGACTGTAACACCAGGAAACTCATCTGGTATAAATGATGGAGCAGCTGCTTTGTTATTAACCACATATAAGGAAGCTCAACAAAATTCACTCAAACCATTGGCTAAAATTATTTCCTGGGCATCTGTTGGTTTAGAACCGTCTTTAATGGGTCTTGGCCCTATAGAAGCTATCCGTCAAGCATCAAAAAAAGCATATTGGAATTTAAATGAAATTGATTTATTTGAAATTAATGAGGCTTTTGCCGCTCAAGCTATAGCAGTTATAAGTGAATTGGGTATTGATGAAAACAAAGTTAATGTAAATGGTGGGGCTATTGCTTTAGGTCACCCAATAGGTGCATCTGGAGCAAGAATACTTGTGACACTTATACATGAAATGAAAAAACAGAATAAAGAAAGAGGTTGTGCCGCACTTTGTATAGGTGGCGGTATGGGAATTGCGCTATGTGTAGAAAAAATTTAGGAATTAATTTTTCCGTATTTTTCCTCTAACAATATTTTTTGGATCCACACATTAGCATCTTTATATGCGTTGAATTTTGGTTGAATGAATATATTTAATAACTTTTTAATCATTATTTGAGTATTTCAATAAAGAGTGTCAAAAAATTGTGTAGAATGTGTTAAAATTAAAGATTAAGTAAATTTTTTTTATGTATAAAACTTTTAAAAATGACTGAAAAATTGTTAGTTCCTGACATAGGTGATTTTGAGAACGTGGAAGTTATAGAACTTTTAGTAAAAGAGGGTCAAGATATTAAAAAAAATGATCCTGTTGTTACTATTGAAAGTGATAAATCGAGTGTTGAAATACCATCAATATTTTCTGGCAAAGTCGAGTCTGTAAATGTTAAAGTTGGAGATAAGGTTTCAAAGGGTGATTTATTAATTAATATTTCTTCAAATCAATCATTATCTCAAACAGAAAGTGTTCCAAAAGAAACTGAAAATTTAATTAAAGAAGCTGAGAGTACTTTAAGGAAACATAAGGACCAAAATATTCAACAAAAAATAATTGAGACTGAGAAACCAAAAATAATCCAAGTAGTTAAAGAAGGGGATATCGATCCACTAGAAACAAGTGAATGGCTAGAGTCTTTGTCAGCAGTAATAGAAAAAGACGGAAATCAGAGGGCACATTATTTGATTAAAGAACTTATCAACAAAGCTTATATGGAAGGTGCTAATATACCTTATACGCAAAATACCCCTTATATAAACACTATACCTGTTAATGAGGAAAAAAAATCTAACGGAGATCAAAACATAGAGAGAAGGATTAGATCTTTAATTAGATGGAATGCTGCCGCAATGGTAGTTAGAGCAAATAAAAAATTCCCAGAACTTGGAGGGCATATTGGAACTTTTGCATCTGCTGCAACTCTTTACGATGTTGGTATGAATCATTTTTGGAGAGCTAAAAATAATAAATTTGGCGGAGATTTAATTTATTTTCAAGGTCATAGCGCTCCAGGTATGTACGCTAGAGCTTATCTGGAAGGTAGACTTAACGAAAAACAATTAGATAGTTTTAGACAAGAAGTAAACCCTGGTGGTCTTTCCTCATATCCTCATCCTTGGCTAATGCCGAATTTTTGGCAATTTCCAACAGTGTCCATGGGATTAGGTCCAATGCTTGCAATTTATCAAGCAAGATTCATGAAGTACTTAATCAATAGAGGTCTCATCAAAGATGAAGGGAGAAAAGTTTGGGCATTTTTAGGTGACGGAGAAATGGATGAACCGGAATCTTTAGGTGCGATTGGTTTAGCCGCAAGAGAAAAATTAGATAACTTAATATTTGTTGTAAATTGTAATCTTCAAAGACTGGACGGACCAGTTCGTGGAAACGGAAAGATAATTCAGGAATTAGAGGGAATTTTTAGAGGTGCAGGATGGAATGTTATAAAAGTTATTTGGGGCTCTTATTGGGATCCATTGCTTGCCAATGATAAAACGGGTCATTTAGTTAAAACAATGAATGAGACTGTCGATGGTGAGTATCAAGCAATGAAAGCAAGAGACGGTGCGTATGTGAGAGAAAAATTTTTTGGAAAATATTTAGAGACCAAAGAGTTGGTTTCCAGTCTTTCAGACAAAGATATTTGGCGATTAAACAGGGGTGGTCATGACCCTCATAAAGTTTTTGCAGCTTATGATAAAGCATCTAAAAATGTTGGAAGTCCTACAGTTGTAATTGCAAAAACTATTAAGGGTTATGGAATGGGTAAAAGTGGTGAAAGTGTAAACACAACTCACCAGACTAAGAAGTTAGATATCGACGACTTAATGTATTACAGGGACAGGTTTGATGTTCCATTAACAGATCAACAAGTAAAGAATATTGAATACTACAAGCCTGATCAAAATTCTCCAGAGATTAAATATATAAATGAAAGACGAATTCAACTAGGTGGTTTTATTCCTGAAAGAACAACTTACGCGAAACCTGTTAAAGCACCACCAAAAGATATTTTTGATAATATGAAAGTTTCTACAGGTGAAAAAGAAATGTCGACCACAATGGCATTAGTCAGAATGTTAACAAACCTTTTGAGAGATAAAAATGTTGCACCAAGACTGGTTCCAATCATACCTGATGAGGCTAGAACATTCGGAATGGAGGGTTTTTTCCAAAAAATAGGAATTTATGCTCATGAAGGTCAAAAATATGAGCCAGAAGATTCTGCTCAATTAAGTTCGTATAAAGAGGAAAAGAGTGGTCAAGTTTTAGAGGAAGGAATTAACGAGGCTGGAGCGATGTCATCTTGGATCGCTGCGGGAACTTCATATACAAACCATGATATAGAAATGATCCCAATTTATCTTTTTTACTCAATGTTTGGCTTTCAGAGAATTGGTGATTTTGCTTGGGCGGGTGCTGATAGCCAGTCAAGAGGGTTTTTGATCGGAGCAACCGCTGGAAGAACAACTCTTGCTGGAGAAGGTTTACAACATCAAGATGGTCATAGTCATTTGATGGCTTCAACTATTCCTAATTGCAGATCATACGATCCAACATTTCACTATGAGCTTGCAGTCATTTTTCGAGAAGGTTTAAGAAGAATGCATGAGAAAAAAGAAAACATTTTCTATTATATTACAACCATGAATGAAAATTATCCTCATCCAGAAATGCCAAAAGATAAATCATGTGAGGATGGTATTTTAAAAGGAATGTATAAAATTAAGGAGTTTAACAAGTATAAAAAAACTAAAATTCAATTTCTTGGATCTGGCACAATCTTAAGAGAAATGATAGCTGGCGCAGAAATATTACAAAAAGAGTATCAAATTGATAGTGAGATTTGGAGTGTAACAAGCTTTAATGAATTAAGAAGGGATGGTCTTGAGGTAGAGAGATACAATCTTCTAAATCCTGATAAAGAGCCTAAAAAAAGTTATGTAGAAAAATGTTTGGGTAATACTGAAGGACCAATTTTAGCAGCTTCTGATTATATGAGAATGAATTCTGATCAGATTAGGCCATACGTAAATAAAAGTTTTTATTCATTAGGGACTGATGGATTTGGTCGAAGTGACACAAGGAAAAAGTTAAGAAAATTTTTTGAAGTTGATAAGGAACATATCACAACATATGGGTTGAGCATCTTAGCTAAGGAACAGCTTATTGCATCAAAATATGCAAAAGAAGCAATTAAAAAGTATAAGATTGATATTGATAAACCTATGCCAACAAAATTATAGAATGACCAAAAAAGATATAAAAGTTCCAAATATTGGTGAATTTAAAGATGTAGAGGTTATTGAAATTATAGTCAAAAAAGGTCAAGAGATTAAAAAAAATGATCCTTTAATAACAATTGAAAGTGATAAATCGAGTGTTGAAATACCCTCATTACATAATGGAATAGTTACAGAATTAAGTTTAAATGTTGGGGATAAGGTTTCTGAAGGTGATAAAATATTAGAAATTGAATTAAAAGACAATCAAGTAGAAACTCAATTAAAACCTGAAGAAATTAAAACAATTAAAAAAGAAAATATTAAAGAAAAAAAAATAGAGATTGAAAGAGAAGTTAGATCAAAAAATGTTATTGTAAAAAATTTTTCTAAAAAAACTGCAGCCTCACCAAAAGTTAGAAAATTTGCAAGAGAACTTGGTGTTGACATTAGTAAAGTTGAAGGTAGTGAAAGACTAGGAAGAGTAACTGAAAGTGATGTAAAGTCATTTGTCGCAAATAAATCTGGGAGAAATTCTGAAAAAGAATTCAAAAAAGATGAAACGATAGAACTAGAATATCCTCACTCTGAATTTGGAAAAACAGAAATAAAGGATATTCCAAGAGTGAAGAGACTTTCGTCTAAATATCTTATGAATTCTTGGACCAATATTCCCCATGTGACCAATCATGATGAAGCAGATATAACTGAATTAGAGGAGTTTAGAACATCTCTTACAGATATTTACACTGGAGAAAAAAAAAAAATTACTCCTTTAGCTTTTATCGTCAAAGCATTAACTGCATCACTTAAAAAATTTCCAAATTTTAATTCATCTATAGATGAAATTGATAAAGGAAAAATGACCTTAAAAAAGTATTACCATATTGGAATAGCAGTAGATACGAAGCATGGGCTTATGGTGCCAAAACTAAGAAATGCTGATAATAAGAATATTTCATTAATTGGTAACGAACTTAAAAAATTAAGTGATCAGTGCAGGAATCTTAAAATTGATAAAAAGGAATTATTTGGTGGTTCCATGACAATAACAAGTCTGGGAGGTATTGGTGGTTCTTTTTTTACACCTATAATTAATTATCCTGAAGTTGCAATTTTGGGAGTTGGTAAATCTCAAAAAAAACAAATTTTTATTGATGGAAAATTTATTACACGAACAATGTTACCTTTATCTTTATCATATGATCACAGAATAATTGATGGAGCTGAAGCAGCTCGATTTAACAACGATTTGAAAGACAATCTTGGAAAAAATTTTGCTTACAAATTAGCTGTGTAAAAATATGTCAAAAACTTTCTCATTATTTAGTGCACTATTATGCACTTTCATTTGGGGGACCACATTTATTGCCCAAGATACGGGCATGGATGACATCGGCCCATTCACTTTTAATTCAGTAAGATTTTTTGTGGGTTTTTTAGCAATTGTTCCTTTAGCATTAATGTTTGAAGCAAAAAAACTAAAAAAAGAATTTAGGTTTGATACAAAAACATTCGTTATCCTGTCCTTTTTAATTGGACTATCATTATTTTTGGGCTCAGCATTACAACAGGTTGCGTTGCTTTACACTGATGTAGCAAATGCTGCTTTTTTTACAATTTTTTATGTGCCAATGGTTCCAATAATTATTTTCATCTTTAAAAAAGATTTTTTACACTGGAGTGTATGGCCATCAGTAATTTTATGTTTAATTGGCGGTTATTTATTAACAAATTTTCAAGATGCAACTGTAAGATTAGGTGATACCCTTGTGGTATTAGGAGCTTTATTTTGGAGTACACATATTATTTTTACTGGTATGATTGTTAAAAAGTACAATCTACCATTGACTATTGGTGCAATTCAAACTCTGCTAGTTGCTCTATTCTCATTTATAATAGGTTTATTTTCTGAAGAATTTGTAATCGAAAATATATTAAATGAAATAGACTCGATTTTATATGCTGGTATTTTGTCAGGTGGTTTTGCATTTGTTTTACAAATTTATGCTCAAAGAAATATAACTCCGGCACCAGCAGCAATAATTTTTTCTTTGGAGGGTGTGTTTGCAACAATTGCCGCTTGGTTTCTTTTAAATCAAATATTAGGCATTAATAATTTACTTGGTTGTTTTTTTATATTAAGTGGAGTTTTATTATCTCAATTAGTTCCATTAATAAGGAAAGCAAGTTAAATATATATTATATAAAATAAAATTAAGCCAAGAATTATCCGATAAATTACAAATACATTAAAAGAAATTTTACTTATAAATTTAAGAAAATACTTAATTGTAAAAAATGAAAACATAAATGATAAAAAAGTAGCAATTAATAATAAATAATTAATTTCTATTGATTGTTCAAAAGCCTCTCTTAAACCTAGGAAGCTTGCTCCTGCTAATGCAGGTATAGAAAGTAAAAAAGAAATTTTACTAGCATCTGTTCTATTGAAATTCAAAAATCTTGCTGCCGTAATTGTTATTCCAGCCCTACTAACTCCTGGTATCAACGCTAATATTTGAAATAAACCAATTAATAAAACTGATTTAATATTTAAATCTGTAGAAATATTCCGATCAATTTTTCTTTGATCAGCAAAGAAAAGTATGAAACCAAAAAATAGTGTTGTTGATGCAATTACTTTTGTGTTTCTTAAAAGATGAATAAATTCGGTGGAATATAAAATGTATCCAAAAAATATTAAAGGCAAGGAGCCAATAATTATTAAACTTAATAACCTATTATTATTTCTTAGATCAAATAGCTCTTTTCTAAAATAAAAAATTACTGCAATTAATGAGCCTAAATGTAGACTTATGTCTATTAATAAAGAACTTGTTTCTAAATCATAAAAATTTGATACCAATATTAAATGAGCTGACGAACTTATGGGTAAAAATTCAGAAATTCCTTGAACAGCAGAAAGAATTAAAATTTCTATAAAATCTTGCAACATACATGTGTCGTAGCTTAAAAAATATTCATTTTAAACAATTCGATTTAATCATATTAGGTATGCAAAAATCAGATTAAGTAGATTTTAAGCTAAATATTATTGTAATTAGGTAATAATAACTGACCTATTTATTTCTTTTACTAATAAAAACTATCTATATTTTGCGATAAATTTATAAAAATTTATGACTGATAAAATGCTAAAATTCGTAAAAATAGGTCAACAAACCCCACCTAAAAGAGGAGTTGATAATAGGAAAGATGATTTTAATGAAATCTATGATGAATTTATTACTCAAAAAGCACAAGAGCAGTCAAGTAGATGCTCTCAATGTGGCGTTCCTTTTTGCCAAGTCCATTGTCCTTTAAGTAACAACATTCCTGATTGGCTTAAATTGACTGCTGAAGGCAGATTGAAGGAAGCTTATGAATTATCTCAAAGCACAAATAATATGCCTGAGGTTTGTGGCAGAATATGCCCTCAAGACAGATTATGTGAGGGTAATTGTGTTATTGAGCAGTCAGGTCATGGCACTGTAACAATTGGATCAGTTGAAAAATATATTACCGATAGTGCTTGGGAGAACGGATGGGTAAATCCTATATCAATCAAACATGAAAAAGACCAAAGTGTTGGAATAATTGGTGCTGGACCCGCTGGACTGGCAGCTGCTGAACAACTTAGGAAAAATGGATATCAAATTACTGTTTATGACAGATATGACAGAGCGGGTGGTTTGTTAATTTATGGAATTCCAAATTTTAAACTAGAAAAACATGTCGTCGAGAGGAGAACAAAATTGTTGAAAGATGGTGGAATTAAATTTGAACAAAATTTTGAGGTTGGTAAGGATGCAACTTTAGAGCAATTGAGAAAAAGACATGATGCAATTTTAATTGCTACTGGAGTTTATAAACCAAGAGAAATTAATCTACCAGGTAATGATTTAAATAATATTTTTCCTGCTATGGAGTTTTTAACAGCATCAAACAAAAAGGGGTTGGGAGATAAAGTTGATTTATTCGATAAAGGTATATTAAACGCTGAGGGTAAAGATGTAGTTGTTATTGGAGGTGGAGATACCGCAATGGATTGTGTTCGAACATCTGTAAGACAAAAAGCTAATTCAGTCAAATGTTTATATAGAAGAGATAAAGATAACATGCCTGGATCTGCAAGAGAAGTAGCTAATGCAGAAGAAGAGGGTGTTGAATTTGTTTGGTTGTCTAGTCCAAAAGAATTTAGAGGAAAAAATAAAATTGAAAAATTAATTGTAGATCAAATTCAACTTGGAGATCCAGATGACTCAGGTAGAAGAAGACCAGAAATTAAACAAGGATCCGAATTTGAAATTAAAGCAGATATGGTAATAAAAGCTTTAGGATTTGATCCAGAAAACTTGCCATTATTATTTGAGGCACAAGAATTACAAGTTACAAAATGGGGAACAATTAAAACAGACTTTGACACTATGGAAACTAATATTAAAGGTGTCTTTGCTGCTGGGGATATTGTAAGAGGTGCATCTTTAGTTGTTTGGGCAATTAAAGATGGTAGAGATGCTGCTTTATCAATCAAATCTTATCTTGAAAATATCGAATTAAAAAAATCTAAAGTTGCATAATGAGTATATATAAAAAAAATTTAGAATTACTTACTAAAAACAATGTTTATTCTAAGGAAATGGAACATGATGCATGTGGCGTAGGGTTAATTGCATCAACAGAGGGAAAAAAATCAAGAGAGGTTGTAGAATATGGAATTGAAGCTTTAAAGGCTGTTTGGCATCGAGGAGCTGTTGATGCTGATGGAAAAACAGGTGATGGGGCAGGAATACATTTAGAAATTCCCAAAGATTTCTTTGTTGAAAAAATAGAGGTTACAGGTCACACACATGATGGCTCTGATATTTGTGTTGGAATGATTTTTTTACCAAGAAATGATTACTCCTCACAAGAAAGCTGTAAAACGATTGTAGAAAGCGAGTTGACCAAAAACGATTTTAGTATCTATGGATGGAGACAGGTGCCTGTTAATCCAAAAGTTTTAGGAGAAAAAGCTTTCCAAACTATGCCAGAGATAATTCAAGTGCTTTTTAAATCGAATGATAAAAATTTGCTTGATAAAGAACTTGAAAGAAAAATTTATGAAACAAGAAAAAAAATTGAGAATAAAGCATTCAATTTATCATTAAATAATTTTTATATTTGCTCAATAAGTTCTAAATCAATTATCTATAAGGGCATGTTTTTAGCTGAGGCTATCTCAGATTTTTTCTTGGATTTAAAAGACGAAAGGTTTATTTCAAGATTTGCAATTTTTCATCAGAGATTTTCAACTAATACTGCTCCAAGCTGGAGTTTGGCACAACCATTTAGAGCAGTTGCCCATAATGGTGAAATTAATACTTACAAAGGAAATAAAAACTGGATGAGAGTTCATGAACAAGAGATGAGTAGCCCTCTTTTTGAAAATGTTGAAAATTTAAAGCCAGTTATACAAAAAGGAGTTTCTGATTCTGCGGCACTAGATAATGTTTTTGAGTTATTAAATAAATCTGGCCAACCTGCACCTTTAGCAAAATTAATGATGATCCCTGATGCTTGGTCAAAAAGAAATAAAACTCTTCCAAAAAGCCATCAACAACTGTTTAATTTTTTAAATAGTACTATGGAACCTTGGGATGGTCCTGCCGCTATTGCTGCAACAGATAATGAATGGGTCATTGCAGCAAATGATCGTAATGGTTTAAGACCTTTAAGATACGCAATAACAAAAGATAAGTTTCTCTTTGCCGGATCTGAAACTGGAATGATTGAATTAAATGAAAAAAGAATTTTATCAAAAGGAAGACTTGGCCCTGGGGAGATAATTGGTGTTAGAATTGAAAAAGGCAAAGTGTTTACGAATAATCAAATTAAAGACTATTTGGCAAAAGAATATAAGCATTTCAATTCTCAGATAATAGATTTAGATGAAAAATTATCTATTTCTAATGAAAAACATAATTTTGATGGTGAAGATCTAAGGAGACGACAACACACTTTTGGAATTAGTTTAGAGGACTTAGAGCTAATTTTACATCCAATGGCTGAAGATGCAAAAGAAGCAACGGGTTCCATGGGTGATGATACACCTTTAGCAGTTCTATCAGACAAATACAGACCACTTTATCATTTTTTTAGACAAAACTTTAGCCAAGTGACCAATCCACCGATTGACTCTTTAAGAGAAAATAAAGTTATGAGTTTGAAAACTAGATTTGGTAATCTTGGGAATATTTTAGATTTTGATACTTTAACTAAAGAAAATATTTACGTTTTAAATAGTCCGATTTTATCGAATTCACAATTTAACAAATTTATTAATTTTTTTGGAAAAAACTCAGTCTCTATAGATTGTACTTTCTCAAATGATCAAAGTTTATTTGATTCTATTAAAAGGATTCAAAAAGAGTCGGAAGTTGCCGTTAGACAAGGTGTAACACAATTAGTTTTAAGCGACAAAGTTATTTCAGATACAAGGATGCCTATGCCAATGTTGTTATGCGTTGGTGCGATTAATACTTATTTAATTGATAAAAAATTAAGAGGGTATGTCTCAATTAACGTTCAATCTGGCGAAGCTTTGGACACCCATTCTTTTGCAACATTAATAGGTGTTGGAGCAACAACAGTGAATCCATATATAGCTTTTGATAGTTTATACCAAAGGCATGAAAAAAAGTTATTTGGCCAGTATAGTTTTGATGAATGTGTTGAAAGATATATCAAATCAGTGAATGCAGGATTATTAAAGATCATGTCAAAAATGGGTATATCTGTTTTAAGTTCGTATCGAGGCGGATGTAATTTTGAAACTGTTGGTCTAAGCAGATCAATAGTTGATGATTATTTTCCAGGAGTGACTTCAAAAATTTCTGGTATTGGATTGTCAGGAATCGAAAAAAAAATACGTGCAATACATAAAGAGGCATTTGAAAGCACCGATACAGTTTTACCTATTGGTGGGATTTATAGATACAGAAAAAATGGAGAAACACACCAATATCAGGGCAGATTAATCCACTTGTTACAAAGTGCTGTAGGATCAAACTCGTATACAGCTTATAAAAAATATGCTGAGGGAATCTATAGCTTGCCACCAATTAACTTAAGGGATTTGATAGATTTTAGAAAAAAAAAATTAGGACCATCTATTCAAATTTCTGAGGTTGAACCAATAGAAAAAATATTAAAAAGATTTGGTAGTGGAAGTATGTCCCACGGAGCATTGTCTAAGGAGGCACATGAAACATTAGCTATTGGGATGAATAGAATTAAAGGTGCATCCTGTAGTGGAGAAGGTGGTGAAGATGCGAATAGATTTAAGATTATGGACTCTGGTGACAGTGCAAATTCGAGAGTAAAACAAATTGCTTCAGCAAGATTTGGTGTAACAGTTAATTATTTAAACAATTGTAATGAAATTGAGATTAAAATTGCTCAAGGTGCAAAACCTGGCGAAGGTGGCCAATTACCAGGATTTAAAGTAACAGATGAGATTGCCAAGCTAAGACACTCAACGCCAGGTGTAACATTAATTTCCCCACCTCCGCATCATGATATTTATTCAATTGAGGATTTAGCCCAGCTTATTTATGATTTAAAACAAATCAATCCTAAGGCAAGAATTGGAGTTAAATTAGTTGCATCTTCTGGCGTTGGTACTATTGCAGCTGGTGTTGCAAAAGCAAAAGCTGATATAATTTTAATTTCAGGACATAATGGAGGAACCGGGGCTACACCTCAAACAAGTGTAAAATACGTAGGTATACCTTGGGAGATGGGACTGACGGAGGCCAATCAAGTTTTAACATTAAATAATCTAAGACATAAAGTTACTTTAAGAACTGATGGGGGTATTAAAACTGGAAGAGATGTTGTTATCGCAGCTATGATGGGTGCAGAAGAGTATGGTGTAGCAACTACCGCTTTAGTAGCGATGGGTTGTATTATGGTAAGGCAATGTCACTCTAATACTTGTCCTGTAGGAGTATGCACACAGGATGAAAAGTTAAGAGAAAAATTTACTGGAACTCCTGATAAAGTTGTAAATTTATTTACATTTATTGCTACAGAGGTGAGAGAAATTTTAGCTTCGCTTGGTTTTAGATCTTTAAATGAGGTTATCGGTCGAACTGACTTATTAATGCAGGTAAGTAAAGCCTCGCCCAACCTAGATGACTTAGATCTTAATCCATTATTTGTCCAAGCAGACCCTGGCAATAATAAGAGGTATTGTGAGGTATCAGAAATTAATCAAGTTCCTGATACACTGGATCAAGAAATTTGGCCTCAAATAGAAAAGGCTTTAGATAACTCAGAAAAAATAAATAACGAGTTTTTAATTAAAAATACTAATAGAGCTGTAGGCACTAGAATTTCACATCACTTATATAAAAAATATGGTTATGAAAAATTAGAAGAAAATTTTTTAACTCTAGATTTTAAAGGTTCAGCTGGACAATCGTTTGGTGCATTTACAGCAAAAGGACTTAAACTTAATTTAAAAGGCGATGCAAATGATTATGTTGGGAAAGGTTTGTCAGGAGCAACCATTTCAATAAAACTACCTGATGAAAGCAATTTAATTTCTAATGAGAATACTATTATTGGCAACACAGTTCTTTATGGTGCAACGTCAGGTAAACTTTTTGCAGCTGGTCAAGCTGGGGATAGATTTGCGGTAAGAAATTCTGGTGCCACAACTGTTATCGAAGGCTGTGATTCAAATGGTTGTGAATATATGACCGGTGGTACAGCAGTAATTCTTGGAGATGTTGGAGATAATTTTGCAGCCGGCATGACAGGAGGAATGGCTTTTATTTACGATAAATCAAAAGAATTTGAAAAAAAAGTTAATCCGGACTCAGTTGTATGGCAAAATGTTGAAACTGAGTATTGGTCAAAATTTTTAAAAGAATTAGTACTCGAACATAGTAATGAAACAGGGTCCAGTTTATCAAAAAAAATAATTGATGACTTTGAAAACGAGTTAAAGAATTTTGTACAGGTTTGTCCAAAAGAAATGTTAGATAAGCTTAAAAATCCAATCTCTACAAAAACAAAAATACAAAAAGTTAGTTAATTATTAATTTTAACTCTTTTTTTAATATTTTGAGCCATTTTGGTGAAGACAAACTATGATCACCATTTTTTATAACTACTAATTTCTTGTTCTTAGATTGAAATATTTTCAAAACTTTTTTTGAGTAAATTACAGGTACAGATTTATCTTTACTCCCGTGAACCATTGTTACATTTACATTTTGATTTATTTTTTTATTTAAAATTCTATTTTTTCTTCCATCTTTAATCAATTGATAAGTGATTGGGTAATCATAATCACCATGTTTTAAATTTATGAACCCGGTTTTTTTGATTTCAATCTTCATTTTATTAGAAAATTTATTCCACATTAGCTTATCAAGAAATTCTGGCGCTGAACCTATTCCCAAAAAACCTTTAATTTTATTTTTGATAAGACTAAACTGGTTTAAAGAAATCCAAGCCCCCATACTTGATCCGATAAATATAATATCATTTTTTTTGACAACCTTTTTAATTACTAAAGTAGTGTCCCTAGTCCATTTTGAAATATTACCATTAATAAATTTTCCTGATGATTTACCATGACCTGAATATTCTAAAGCAAGAAAACCCAATTTATTTTTCTTTGCAAATTTAAAAAAGGCTTGGGGTTTTTTGCCTTCCAAATCTGACATAAAACCATGCAAAAAAACAATGTAAGCAGCATTTTTTTGATGTAGTTTCAAATATCTTATTTTTCTGGTACTAGAAATTTTTAAGTAATTAAAATTTGTCATAAAAGTTTATTAGTTTTGTCTATTATTATATAATTATTTTAAATGTCATCTAATTTAAATGTTTTGCAAGTAATCCCAAAATTAGGTTACGGAGGCGCAGAAACTGGTTGCTATGATATTGCACATTTTTTACCTGAAAATAATTGTAAATCTTACATTGTTACAAGTGGTGGAGAGTTAACCAAGTTTATTGATAAAAAAAAAGTAAAATTAATAAGGCTTCCTGTCCATAGCAAAAATCCATTATTGATTTTGATGAATTCAATTATTTTAATAATAATAATTTTGATTTTTAACATTTCAATTGTTCATGCAAGAAGTCGAGCACCAGCTTGGTCGTGTTTATTTGCAACAAAATTAACTCGAAGAAAGTTTGTTACTACATTTCATGGGACTTATAATTTCAGAGGTAGATTAAAAAAATTTTATAATTCAGTAATGGTAAGGTCAGATTTGGTAATAGCAGGATCAAACTTTATCTTTTCACATATTCAAGAGAACTATCAGGAATTCTTGAATTCTAAAAAAAAATTTTTAGTAATTTTTAGGGGCGTAAATGTAGATTATTTTGATCCAACAACTAAAATTGAGACTGATGAAAAAAAACTTTTAAATGAGTGGAATATTACTGATGAAAAAAAAATAATTCTTATGCCAGGTCGACTTACGTCATGGAAAGGTCAAGAATTATTTATTGAGGCAATAAATTTAGTTAAAATTGAATTAGGATACGAAGCATTTCATGTTGTAATATTAGGCAGTGACCAAGGAAGAGATTCATACAAAGAAAAATTAATTAAATTGACTGAAAAATATAAACTGACCAATCAAGTAAAATTCATAGATCATTGTAAGGATATGGCTTTAGCTTATAACGTTTCTGATATTATAGTTTCAGCATCAATTGAACCTGAAGCTTTTGGAAGAGTTGCGGTAGAGGCACAATCTATGGAAAAAATAATCATTGCTAGTAATATTGGAGGATCAAATGAGACAATTTTAAACGGAAAAACTGGGTTGTTATTTGAATCTGGTAACGCAGGCTCCTTGAGTAAAAAAATCATTCAAGCAATGACAATGGATGAAACTTCCTTAAAATTAATGGGTAAGGAGGGAAGAAAAAACATTATAAAAAAATTTAATGTTGAAAAAATGTGTTTTTCTACTTATTCAGAGTATAAGAGATTACTAAATTAAATGCCCATAATTACTTTACCAGACGGAAACAATTTAGATTTTCCAAAAAAAGTGACAGGCCTTGAGATTGCTGAAAAAATTAGCAAATCATTAGCAAAACAAGCCTTGATAATGAGTGTGAATGGAGAATTAAAAGATTTATATTTTTCGATTGATAAAGATTGTTCCGTTAAAATTTTTACAGCAAAAGACCCAGAGGGTTTAGAGGTTATTAGGCACGACGCTGCACATATTATGGCTATGGCAGTTCAAGAATTATATCCAGGCACCCAAGTTACTATTGGACCAGTTATAGAAAATGGATTTTATTATGACTTTGCCAGAAAGGAGCCTTTTACTGAAGACGATCTTAAAAAAATTGAGGAAAGGATGTCAAAGATAATTGACAAAGACTTAAAAACAAGACGAGAAGTATGGGAAAGAGATAAAGCAATTAAGCATTTTAAAAAAATTGGAGAAAAATATAAGGCAGAAATTATTGAAAGTATTCCGGAATCTGAAGAACTTTCAGTCTATCATCATGGTGATACTTGGTATGATTTATGTAGAGGACCTCATTTAGTATCGTCTAGTAAAATTGGCAAAGCTTTTAAACTTACAAAAGTTTCAGGTGCATATTGGCGAGGTGACTCAAAAAATGAAATGCTTCAAAGGATCTACGGAACAAGTTGGGCCTCTAAGAAAGATTTAGACGATTATTTAAAAAGAATTGAAGAGGCAGAAAAAAGAGATCATCGTAAATTGGGCAAAGAAATGGATTTGTTTCATTTTAGAGAAGAAAGTCCAGGATCTGTTTTTTGGCACGAGAAAGGTTGGACGTTATTTCAAAAATTAATTAATTACATGAGAGCCAAACAGGACCTAGCCGGATACAAAGAGGTTAACACACCAGAGGTATTAGACAGATTATTGTGGGAAAAATCAGGTCATTGGGAAAAATATGGGGAAAACATGTATACCTCAGAAACTCCTGATGAAAAAGTTTTTGCAATTAAACCAATGAATTGCCCTGGACACATACAAGTTTTTAATCAAGGTCTTAAAAGTTATCGAGATTTACCCCTAAGAATTACTGAGTTTGGAAAAGTTCATAGATATGAACCATCTGGTGCTTTACATGGGTTATTAAGAGTAAGAGCATTCACTCAAGATGATGCTCATATTTTTTGCTCCGAAGATCAAATCACTAGTGAATGTTTAAATGTTACAAATTTGATATTAGAAATTTATAAAGATCTAGGTTTCGAAAATGTAATTCTAAAATATGCTGATAGGCCAGAGGTAAGAGTTGGTGAGGATGAGATTTGGGACAAGGCTGAAGCATCTTTGTTAAAGGCAGTCAAAGCCTCTAAGCTTGAGTATAGTATAAATAAAGGTGAGGGAGCATTTTACGGTCCAAAAATAGAATTTGTTTTAAGGGATGCAATAGGAAGAGATTGGCAATGTGGAACAGTCCAAGTTGATTTAAATTTACCAGGTAGATTAGATGCATCATATGTAGACAAAGATGGCACTAAGAAAGTTCCTGTTATGTTACATCGTGCATTATTCGGATCACTTGAGAGATTTATAGGTATTCTGATTGAAAACTATGCTGGAAAATTTCCATTTTGGATATCTCCGTTACAAACAGTTGTTATACCTATTTCCGAAGACTTCGAAGAATACGCAAAAAAAGTTTCAAATAAGATAAGAGAAGTTGGTATTACATCAATGGTTGATTTAAAAAATCATAATTTAAATTATAAAATAAGAGATCATTCATTAGCAAAAATACCTCTTTTAATAATTTGTGGTAAAAAAGAAGTTGACAGTAACTCAGTAACTATTAGAAGATTGGATTCAAATAAACAAGAAAATATGGAACTAAACTCTTTTCTAAAAAAATTTTCTGCTTTAAACAAAGCACCTTCAAATATCTAAGTGGCGGATTTTAAGCAAAACTATTTTCAAAGAAGAACCAAGGATCGTGGACCTCGATCAAATAACAGAATTTCCTCACCCGAGGTTCAAGTTATTGCAAGTGATGGAGAAAACTTGGGTGTTTTAAATACTAATGAGGCAATCTCAATGGCAAAAAATCAAGGTTTGGATTTAATCGAAATTGCCCCAAATGCCAATCCCCCAGTTTGTAAAATTATGGACATGGGTAAATATAAATATGATGCGCAAAAAAAAGCAAACCTTGCAAAAAAGAAACAAAAAATAATTGCTTTAAAAGAAATTAAAATGAGACCAGTAACTGAAACGCATGATTATGAGTTTAAAGTAAAAAATGCTAAAAAATTTATTGCCAAGGGTGATAAGGTAAAGTTCACCATTAGGTTTAAAGGACGTGAACTTCAACACTCTCATTTAGGAAACGAATTGATGGCCAAAATTAAAGAGGATATGAAAGATATTGGTAAAGTCGAACTACACCCCAAGTTTGATGGGAAGCAAATGATTATGGTAATTCAACCTTTATAGGCTTTAATATAGGTTGTAAATTTTCTACATTCTTTGTATAACCTCGTCCAATTATGCCAAAATTAAAAACAAAAAGCTCAGCAAAAAAAAGATTTAAAATTTCAGCTAGAGGGAAAGTTATGATGGCCCAAGCTGGAAAGAGGCACGGTATGATAAAAAGAACTAATTCTCAAATAAGAAAACTTAGGGGTACTACTGCGATGTCAAAACAAGATGGTAAAATTGTTAAATCGTATATGCCTTACAGCTTAAGGGGTTAAAATGGCAAGAGTTAAAAGAGGTGTAACAAGTAGAGCTAAACACAAAAAAGTTTTAAAAGCTGTAAAAGGTCAGTGGGGAAGAAGAAAAAATACTATTAGAGTTGCAAAGCAAGCTATGGAAAAAGCTATGCAATATGCATACAGAGATAGAAGAAA
The DNA here is from genome assembly GCA_902589765.1 of uncultured Pelagibacteraceae bacterium. Classification (GTDB taxonomy): domain Bacteria; phylum Pseudomonadota; class Alphaproteobacteria; order Pelagibacterales; family Pelagibacteraceae; genus Pelagibacter. The sequence goes on along the minus strand of CACIUF010000002.1, from coordinate 95,509 downwards.
CAAGAAAAGAGATTTCAAATCATTGTGGATACAAAGAATCAATGCGGGGGTAAGAGCTGAAGGTTTGACATATTCCAAGTTTATTTATGGTTTAAATAAATGTGGAATTAAAATTGATAGAAAAATTTTAGCTGAGATAGCCTATGATAGCCCAGAAGCCTTTAAAACTATTGTCCAAAAAGCACAATCTGGTTTAAATTAATCTTCACTATTGTTTTATTTCGCTGAAGAAATAATCTGTAAAAATGTCTGATCTAAAAAAAATAAGAGACGAATTTATATCAAAATTAAAAGGTAAATTAGATCTAGCAGAACTTAATCAAATTAAATCTGATCTATTTGGTAAAAATGGGTTGGTCTCCTCTCAATTTAAAAAAATAGGTACTATTGATATCTCAAAAAGAAAAAAATTTGCATCTGATTTGAACATAATTAAGGATGAATTTCATGATCTTATAAATTTAAAAATAAAAGAAATAGAAAAAGCAAATATTAATGAAAAATTGGAAAAAGAAAAAATTGATGTTACTTTACCAGAGCGATCATTTGTAAGGGGTAAAATCCATCCTGTATCACAAACAATTGATGAAATATCTTCTATATTTTCTGAAATAGGCTTTAGTGTAGAGGAAGGACCAGATGTTGAAAATGAATATAACAATTTTACTGCTTTAAATACTCCAGACAATCATCCAGCAAGAGATATGCATGATACATTTTATCTTGATGAAAAAAAAGAAAGATTGCTGCGCACTCACACGTCCCCAGTTCAAATTAGAACAATGTTAAAAGACAAACCACCTTTTAAAATAATTGCACCTGGCAGAACATACAGATCGGATAGTGATCAAACACATTCACCAATGTTTCACCAAGTTGAAGGTCTTCATATAGACAAAAATATAAATATGGGTCATTTAAAAGGTTGTTTGAATTATTTTATCAAAGAATTTTTTGAAGTTAAAAAAATAAAGATGAGATTTAGGCCAAGTCATTTTCCTTTCACAGAACCATCAGCTGAAGTAGATATTGGATACGAAATCAAAGATGGAAAAATTATTATAGGGGAAGGTGATCAGTGGCTAGAAATACTAGGTTGTGGAATGGTTCATCCAAATGTTTTAAAAAATGTAAAGGTCGATCCAACTAAGTTTCAAGGTTATGCGTTTGGAATTGGAATTGATAGATTGGCGATGTTAAAATATGGAATTAATGATCTTAGAGCGTTTTTTGATTGTGATTATAGATGGTTAAATCATTTTGGATTTGATCCTTTAGACGTACCCACAAACTATAGAGGCCTAAGTAGATGAAAATCACATTTGATTGGTTAAAAGATCATTTAAAAACTAATTTGAAAGAAAAAAATCTTTTAGAACAACTTACCAATATTGGACTAGAAGTAGAAAGTGTGGAAAGCCTTTCATCTGATGATCAATTATTTAAAGTTGCAAAAATTATCAAGACAGAAAAACACCCAAACGCAGACCGACTTAAAGTTTGTGATGTAAACATCGGTGAGAAAGAGCTTAAAAAAGTTGTGTGTGGTGCCACCAATGCGAACGAAGGACTTATTACTATATATGCACCTCCAGGTGCAATTATCCCAAAGACTAACACAAAATTAGAAATAGCTAAAATTAGAGGCGTAACTTCTTTCGGAATGCTTTGCTCTGAGTCTGAGTTAAATTTATCTGATGAGAGTGATGGTATTACCGAATTATCTAAAAAATATGAAAAAAATATTGGTAAAAGTTATTTTTCAAAATCAAAATCTAATCTTATTGATTTATCTATCACACCTAATCGACCAGATTGCCTTGGTGTAAAGGGGATAGCTAGAGATCTTGCCGCTTCAGGTTTTGGAAGGTTAATAGTATCTAAAGAAAAAAAAATTAAATTTAAAACAAAACAAACTATAAAAGTTAAGATTAATAAGGAGAAAGGACAAGGGTGTAGTGCTTTTGGAAGTTGTGTAATTAAAAATGTAAAAAATACTGAGAGTCCTCAATGGCTCAAAGATAAATTAATTTCAGTTGGTCAAAAACCTATTTCAGCTATTGTTGATATAACAAATTATGTAATGCTAGATATTAATCGACCATTGCACGCCTATGATGCTGACAAAATTGAAAAAGGGATAATCGTAAGAAACTCAAAATCTGGAGAAGAATTTACAGCACTGGACAATAAAATTTATAAGTTAGAAAAAGGTATGTGTGTCATTAGTGACAACAAAGGAGTTTTAGGATTAGGTGGAATTATTGGGGGCACTAGATCAGGCACAGAATTTGATACAAAAAATATATTATTAGAGTCTGCTTATTTTGATCCAAGATCAATTAGAAATACGGCAAAAAAATTGAACTTAGATACAGATGCAAAATTTAGATTTGAAAGAGGAATTGATCCATTATCCATCGAAACTGGTTTAAAGAAAGCGGCATCGCTAATTCAAGAAATTTGTGGTGGTGAAGTTAGTAAAATCGACATTCAAAAAACTGAATCTTATAAAACCAAAATTATAAACTTTGATGTAAATTCTTTTGAAAATATAGTTGGATTTAAAATTTCTGAAAAGGAAATCCAAAGAATTTTGACTGATCTTGGTTTTATCATTAAAAAAGAAAAAAATTCTTTAAAGTTGATAGTTCCTTCCTGGCGACCAGATATTTCACAGCAAATAGACATTATTGAAGAGTTGGTGAGAATAAGTGGTTATGATAAAATAAAAACAATTGACCCAATTAAGGATAGATTTAAATCCACTTTAACTCAAACTCAAAGATTATTTCATTTCTTACAAAGAGCAATTGCTTCGAAGGGTTATTTAGAGACAATAACATGGTCATTTACAGATCAAAGTTATAACGATCACTTTAGAGAAGCTGGTAAAGAAATAAAAATTGTAAACCCTATAAGTTCTGAATTGGGAGTTTTAAGAAATTCCATATTTTCAAATTTAATCATGTATATGTGTAAAAATTTGGATAGAGGCTTTAAAGATTTATCTATATTTGAGATAGGTCCTGTCTTTACTGGTTCAAATCCAGGTGAGCAAAAGACAGTAGTTTGTGGTTTGTCAGCCGGTAAAAAATCAAGACTTTCTTGGATCGATAAAGAGAGAAATATCGATTTATTTGATGCAAAAAGAGATGTAGTACAAACTTTGAGTGAAGTAGGTTATAATTCTGATCATTTTTTTATTGATAGCAAAACACCAAATTATTATCATCCAGGAAAGTCCGGTAGAATTTTCTTAGATCATAGTAAAGATAAAGTTGCAGCTTATTTTGGTGAAATTCATCCTAATATTCTAAAAAAAATTGATATTAAAACTGAAAATTTAATAGGTTTTGAAATCTTTTTAGAAAATTTAAAACTTTCAAGAAAAACATTAAAAGATCAAAAATTAAAGTTTTCTGTATCGGATTTTCAAAAATCAGAGCGAGATTTTGCATTTGTAGTTAATAAAGATGTAGAAGCGCAAGAGTTAATAGGTGTAATTTCTAATGTGAATCCAAATCTCATTAGCAATATAAAAGTTTTTGATGTTTATGAAGGTGAAAATATCCCAGATAATCAAAAGTCTATAGCTATCAGCATAACGATTCAGTCATCAGAAAAAACTTTAAACGATAAGGATTTAGAGAAAATTAATAATTCAATCATAGAAGCAGTAGAAAATAAAACTGGCGCTAAAATTCGATCTTAAAATTAAAATGAGCACAATCAATAATATAAGAAATTTTGCAATCATTGCTCATATTGATCATGGGAAATCTACAATAGCTGATAGAATAATCCATCAATGTGGTGGTTTAACAGAGAGAGAAATGAAATCACAAGTTCTTGACTCTATGGATATAGAAAGAGAAAGAGGTATCACAATAAAAGCACAGACTGTAAAGTTGAATTATAAAGCTAAAAACGGAAAAAATTATATTTTAAATATTATAGACACCCCTGGTCATGTAGATTTTAGTTATGAGGTAAGTAGATCTTTGTATGCCTGTGAAGGATCAATATTAATTGTAGATAGTACCCAGGGTGTCGAAGCTCAAACACTGGCTAATGTCTATCAAGCTCTAGATATTAATCATGAAATTATTCCAGTTTTAAACAAAATAGATTTACCCGCTTCTGATCTAGATAGAACAAAAAAACAAATCGAAGATGTTATTGGAATTGATACTGAAAATGCAATTCCTTGTTCAGGAAAAACAGGGGAAGGTATAAATAATATATTGGAGCAAATTATCAATCAATTACCGAGCCCAAAAGGTGATACTGATAAAGATTTAAAATGTTTATTAGTTGATAGTTGGTATGACACTTACTTAGGTGTCGTGATTTTGGTTAGAGTAATTAATGGTAAACTTACAAAAAATATGAAAATTAAAATGCTCTCTACTAATCAAGATTATATAGTTGAAAAAGTTGGGGTTTTTACACCAAAAGCAAAAGATATTAATGAATTAAATACTGGAGAAATAGGTTTTATAACTACAGGAATTAAAGTTCTTTCAGAAACAAAAGTTGGAGACACTATCTGTGATGCATCAAAACCACCTGTTAATGCATTGCCTGGTTTTAAACCAAGTAAACCTGTAGTTTTTTGCGGGTTGTTTCCTGTCGATAGTTCTGAGTATCAAAAATTAAAAGATGGGCTAGCCAAATTACAATTAAATGATGCAAGTTTTTCATATGAAGCAGAGTCATCATCAGCTCTAGGATTAGGATTTAGATGCGGATTTTTAGGTCTTTTACATCTCGAAATCATCACAGAAAGATTAGAAAGAGAGTTTGATGTTAACTTATTAACAACTACACCTGGAGTAGTTTATAAAGTTAACTTAAATAATGGTAAAATTATAGACTTACAAAATCCATCAACTCTTCCTGATCCAACAATTATTAAATCAATTGAGGAGCCTTGGATTAAAGCTACCATAATAACTCCAGATGAATTCCTGGGTTCAATAATAAAATTATGTCAGGATAAAAGAGGAATTCAAACTAATCTTTCATATTCAGGTAATAGAGCTGTATTGAATTATGAATTACCATTAAACGAAGTAGTTTTTGATTTTAATGACAGAATTAAATCTATGACAAGTGGTTATGCAAGTTTTGATTATGAAATTTTAGAGCATAGAGAGGGAGATTTAGTAAAGCTTGGCATTTTAGTAAATAGTGAACCAGTTGATGCACTTGCCATGATGATTCATAAAGATTTTGCTCAAAAAACTGGAAGAGAAGTTTGCGAAAAATTAAAAGATTTGATACCTAGACATAATTTTATGATCCCAGTTCAAGCCGCAATAGGTGGTAAAATTATAGCTCGAGAGACAATAAAGGGTTTTAAAAAAGATGTCTTAACAAAAATACATGGTGGTGGTGCAACTGACAGAAAAAGAAAACTCCTAGAAAAACAAAAAAAAGGTAAAGCAAGATCTAAGCAATTTGGAAGAGTTGAAATTCCACAAGAGGCATTTATTGGCGTTTTAAAAATTAAAGGTTCAAAATGAAAATTTATGATTGTTTCATGTATAATAATGAAAAAATTATATTAGATTTAAGATTAAATTATTTAGATAAGTATGTAGAAAAATTTATTTTAGTTGAGTCAAAGTATGATCACCAGGGAAACTTAAAAAAAAATTGCTTTAACATTGATAACTTTCAAAATTATAAAAAAAAAATTGTTCATTTACTCATTGATCAATTTCCAAGTAATATATCTAATTGGGAAAGAGAGAAGTATCAAAGAAACTACATTTTAAGAGCATTAAAGGATTTGTCAGATGATGATTTTGTAATGATTTCAGATGTCGATGAGATACCTAATTTAGAAAATCACAAAGAAATACTTAAGTATAAGTATACAGTTTTTAAACAGAAAAATTTAAGTTATAAGTTCAATTTGATAAATAAAACATTTCCTGATTGGTATGGTACAAGGATATGTAAAAAAAAATATCTCAAGAGCCCCCAATGGTTAAGACAACAAAAAATAAAAAAATTTTCATTACTAAAATTTTTTAGAATAAAGTGGAATATTATTGATAAAGGTGGTTGGCATTTTTCTTTTTTAATGAAGCCAGATGAAATTCAAAATAAAATAAAATCATATGCTCATGCAGAATTTAATATTGATGAATTTACAAATCTAGAGAATATTCAAAAAAAAATTGAAAATCATGAAGATATTTTTAAAAGAGATCAATATTATGAAAAAATTGAAATTGATGATAATTATCCAGATTATATTAGAAATAATCTAAAAAAACTAAAAGATTGGATTTTATAATTTTACAAAATGTTTTTTTTAAAAATCAAATATTTTTTTCATTTTTATAAATCTAAACTTTTAAAAAAAAAAAGTAAAAAAATATACAAAGATAAAAAACTCAAATTTGAAAATAATTTATCAAACAAAAAATTTTCAAATAGATGGTTTTTAAATAACTTCGAATTATTTAATTTTTTTTTACCAAAAAACAAAAATAAAAATTTTAATTATCTAGAGGTTGGCTGTTTTGAAGGATTATCCTCTTTTTATATTTTGTCTGAATATAAAAATGTAAATGCATTTTTACTAGATATCTGGTCAACACCCAAAAATAGCGAATTATCCCAAATAAATTTTGAATTAATTGAGAGTAATTTTGATAAAAACCTATTTGAATTTAATTTTGTTAAAATGAAAGGTGATTCAGTGAGTTCAATGAAAAAGTTATATAATCAAAAAAAGTGCTTTGACTTTATTTATATTGATGGTTCCCACAATGGTGAAGACATTCTTTCTGATGCTATCGAGGCATTTAAAATTCTTAAAGATGACGGATTAATCTTTTTTGATGATTTTTTACAACATGATGAAAATCGAAATATCCAATCATATCAGGGTATTGAAAAATTCTTGTCTTTATATTCTGATTATTTGAAAATTGAGTATTTTCAAAATAATTTAGTTGTTAGAAAGAAAACTAATTAAATCTTCAGATGAAAAAACTTTTTATTGAAAGTATTAAAAAATTTATTTTTAACTTCACCCCTTTTGGAGCCCCAGCTTACTCTTATAATTTAGAACCAATTCAACTTTCTGAAATTATAGTCTCTATTGAAAAAATTAAAAATATAAAAGGTTCAATATGTGAAATTGGTGTAGCGCGTGGAATGACCTCAAGATTTATCTGTGAACATTTAAAAAATCAGAATTATAAAGAAAAGTTTTATTGTATTGATACTTTTGTTTCTTTTGAAAAGGAAGATATTGATTTTGAAATACAAAATAGAAAAAAAAATAAAAAGGAATTAGTTGGTTTTAGTTACAATAATTTTGATAGATGGAAAAAAAATTTTATAAATTTTGATTTTGTTCAACCAATAAAAGCTGATATCAAAAAATTTGATTTTAATTCTATCTCACCTGTGAAGCTGGTTATTTTAGATGTTGACTTATATAAACCAACGTTGATTGCTCTAAATAATTTAAAAAAATATATGGTAGCTGGCGGAATTATAATTGTTGACGATGTAAAAAATAATAATTCTTGGGATGGTGCTCACCAGGCTTTTTATGAATTTGTAAAATCAAACTCTTATACTTATAAAGTTATAGGAAATAAATGTGGAGTAATACATTTTTGATGAAAAAAAAATTAGTAATTGTCACCAATGAGAAATTTTTTAATTCAGATGGTAAATTTAGTTGTGATAATATTGCAGAAAAGTCTCTACCAGATGAATTAAGTAACAATTTTAAAGTTGAAATTATTGGTAGGAAAAGTCAAATCGAACAGGCTCATCAGCTTGAAACAAAAAGTATAAATATTTATTCTAATATTTTTTCTTACATTTTAAGAATTTTTAAAGAAAGAAATAAAAACAATTCGGTTTATTTAATTTTGTCAATTACTCCATTTACTTTTTTATCAGCTTGTATATTAATTTTTTTTAATAAAAAAATTTTTACATATCTAAGAAGTAATGGTCATGAAGAATATAAAAAGATAATTGGCTCAATGGGTTCAATAATTTACAATATTATGTTTAATTATATTTCTAAAAAAAGTATTTTAATAAGTTGTCGGAAACATATTTTAATGGAAAAAAAGGGTTTTGTTGTCCAACCCTCAGAACTTGATGATAATTGGATTAAAAATGCCTTTGAAAAAAATGTTGATAACATTAATCTTTTGTATATTGGAAGAGTAAAAGTTGAAAAAGGGATATACTCATTGGATAATCTTTTAGTATCTTTAAATAGTAACATATTTCTTACAATAGTTGGCTCAAATCGGGACCATAAAAAACTGAAGTATAAAAAAATTAAAATGTATTCAATAGAAACAGATCAACAAAAATTAATTAACTTTTACGACAAATGTGATGTATTTATTCTTCCATCTTTTACAGAGGGGCACCCAATGGTATTATTGGAGGCATTATCTAGATTGAGACCTGTCATAATTTTTAACGATATAGAACATATTGTCGGGAACAAAAAAGGAATATTTGTTTCGGAAAGGAATCCAGAAAATTTTTTGAAAACTCTTAATTTAATTAAACAAAACTACAACTTAATTCAAAAAGAGATGAAACTAAATATTTTACCTAAAAAAAAGGATTTTATACATTCATTTTCAAAAATTGTTGATAATGAAATTTTGTAGGAGAGGTGGCCGAGTGGTTGAAGGCGCACGCTTGGAAAGCGTGTAAAGGGGTAACTCTTTCATGGGTTCGAATCCCATTCTCTCCGCCATAAATAATCTATATTTTATGCGGTCAATTTGACATTTTTTGTTAATTGATAAAATTATTAAATGAGCAATTTAGTGTAAAAAATGATATAATTAATTTTTCCGTAAAATAAAAAATGGCGACTTTAAATAAATATCAAGCAGACTCAATTAAAGTTCTTAAAGGTCTAGAGGCAGTAAGGAAAAGACCTGGAATGTATATTGGTGATACAGATGATGGCACAGGTCTCCATCACATGGTTTATGAAGTTGTTGACAACTCAATAGACGAAGCATTAGCAGGTTATTGTAAAAATATTGACGTTATGATGAATGCTGATGGCACCATTACTGTAAAAGATGATGGTAGAGGTATTCCGATAGATATTCACAAAGGTGAAAAAAAATCTGCAGCAGAAGTGATTATGACTCAACTTCATGCTGGAGGTAAATTTGATCATGACTCATACAAAGTATCAGGAGGTCTGCACGGTGTTGGTGTATCTGTTGTTAATGCTCTTTCAGCAAAATTACAATTAGAAATCCATAGAGATGGTCAAAAATATTTCATTGAGTTTAAAGAGGGAGATGCCAAATCGCCACTAAAAAAAATTGGGAAATCCAAAGAGACTGGTACTCAGATAACATTTTTACCTTCAAAGGAAATTTTTTCATCTATCAAATTTAGTTCAAATACACTTATAAAAAGAATGAGAGAATTAGCTTTCTTAAACAAAGGAATAAAAATTACTTTCTCAGACCTTACAAATAAAAAGGAAAAGAAAACCATTTTTAAATTTGATGGTGGTGTAATAGAGTTTGTTAATTTTTTAGATGAAAAAAGAGAAAAATTACAAAATAAAAATGGTAATGATTTATTTAAAAAACCCATTTATATAGAGGGTAAAAAACAAAATGTAGAAATAGAGTGCTCTCTCAAATGGAATGCTTCTTATAGTGAAGATGTATTCCCATATACTAATAATATTCATCAAAAAGATGGTGGAACACACTTACTTGGTTTTAGAAGTGCCTTGACAAGAGTTGTTAATAAATATGCGAACGAGCATAACCTCTTGAAAAAAAACAAATTTACAATATCTGGTGATGATATCAAAGAGGGTTTAACTTGTGTATTGTCAGCCAAAATCCCTGATCCTAAATTTTCATCTCAAACTAAAGATAAGCTTGTATCTTCAGAGGTGCGAATGATAGTTGAAAATATCGTTAACGAAAAGCTTTCTATATGGTTTGATCAAAATCCATCCATTGCTAAAATTATTTTAGCGAAGATTATTCAAGCTGCGTTAGCTAGAGATGTTGCTCGAAAAGCAAGAGAAAGTGTTAGAAGGAAAGGTGCTCTTGAATTAAGTGGGCTTCCTGGAAAGTTAGCCGATTGCCAAATTGGTAAACAAGAAGGAACAGAACTATTTATTGTAGAGGGAGACTCAGCTGGTGGATCAGCGAAACAAGGCAGAAACAGAGCTAATCAAGCCGTATTGCCCTTGAGAGGAAAAATTCTTAATACATACGTAGACGCAAACGATGGTAAGAAAAATGGCAATAGTAATAATGGTTCAGATCACAGGACAAAAGCTTTATCAAAGATGATTTCATCAAATGAAATTTTGACATTGATAAATGCTTTAGGATTAGATCCAAAATCTCAAGAAATAGATTTAAAAGATCTGAGGTATGGTAAAGTTATAATTATGACGGATGCAGATGTTGATGGATCACATATTAGAGCTTTATTATTAACCTTTTTTAATAACAAACCATTTAACAAGCTTATTGAAAATGGGCACGTTTATTTGGCACAACCACCATTATTTAAAATTAATAAAGGATCAAAAGGAATTTATATCAAAGATGAAAAAGAGCTTGAGCAATATATTATTAATAACAATAAGGAGTTTAAAAAAATTAAAAAAGGATCAAAAGATTTTGAAATATTTATGGAGTCAGAAAAATCAAAATTAAATATTCAAAGGTTTAAAGGTTTGGGAGAAATGAATCCAGAGGAATTATGGAGTACAACTTTAAATCCAGATACAAGAAATTTATTGCAAGTTCAGTATTCAAAAGATTTAAAAAAAGATCAGGTCTTGATTCATACACTAATGGGAAATGATGTTTCTTTGAGGAAAGATTTTATCGTATCTAACGCAATAAATGTTCAAAATTTAGATGTTTAAAAATGAAGTTTTTTGAAACTTCTAAACAATATTCTTTAAAAAAATCAATTTATATAAATTTAAGGTGGATTGGTATTATAGGTCAATTAATATCGGTATATCTAGTATATTTTTATTTAAATTTTGATTTCAACTTTATCTTTGCAAATTTATTTATTTCTATTGGAATAATTAGTAATCTTTACTTAATTTTTATCTACAAAAAAACGCAATTAACAGATAGATCAGCATTTATTCATTTGCTCATTGATATAATTCAATTATCTGGATTGATTTATCTTACAGGGGGTGTGAAAAATCCATTTATCATTTTTTTAATAATACCAAGTGTCTTTGCTTCATCAAATTTGAGTTTTAAAACTAATTCGCTATTGGTATTATTAACCACTTTATCTATTGTAGGCTTAACCTTTGTTTCAAAAGACTTGCCCGGACCCTTAAGTGATCACTTTCATGTAAGTAATTATTATATCTATGCAATTCCTTTATCTTTAATAATTGCTCTTTTTTTTTTAAATTATTTTGCAATTATATTTGGTGCTGAAAGCAAGTTAAGGAAAGATGCTCTAAATAAAATGGAAGAAATTATGGCTAAAGAGCATGAGATGTTATCTTTAGGTGGACAAGCTGCTGCAGCTGCGCATTCATTAGGGACACCCTTATCAACAATAAAGGTAATTACTCAGGAATTATCAAAACAACTAAAAGATCAAAAAGATGTTTCACAAGATATTAAATTGTTATTAAGTCAAGTTGAAAGGTGTAATGACATATTAAAAAAATTATCTTTAAATCCTGATCAGGAGGACGAATTTATTGATGAGGACTTATCAATGAGAGAATATTTAAGACAAATTATTTCATCATTTAAGGAAACAAGTAAAAAAGAATTTAGTCTTAATTTAGAACATGATTTAAATTCAAAGAAAATTTATAGATCGATTGAAATAGTTTATGGATTAAGAAATTTTATTGGCAATGCGAATAAGTTTAGTAAAAGCAAAGTTTTTATAAATTTGAAAAGTGATAATGATTTTACAGAAATTACAATTGAAGATGATGGTGATGGATATCCAAGCGATATTTTATCAAAAATTGGAGAACCTTATCTAAAATCATCTGATAAAAATAGTGGATTAGGTTTAGGATTATTTATAGGAAAGACTTTATTAGAAAAAAATCTTGCCACTGTTAATTGTTGGAATTCTCAAACAAGAAGTGGGGCTGAAGTGACAATAAAGTGGAAAAATAAAGATTTGTTTAATCTTTAATGTAAGTTTTTTTTACTTTTAAAAAGTTCACTCAATTGAGAAATCATGACATCTCCCAATTCATTGACATCTGTAATCTTTATTGCTCGATTATAGTATCTTGATACATCATGGCCTATTCCAATCGCTAAAATTTCAGTTTCAGTTTTTTCTTCGATAAATTTCACAATTTTCTTTAAATGTTTTTCAAGAAAATCTCCTGAATTGACTGACAGAGTTGAATCATCAACTGGCGCACCATCAGAAATTACCATTAATATTTTTCTTTCTTCTTTTCTTTTTTTTAATCTATTAAATGCCCAAGAAATTGCTTCTCCATCAATATTTTCTTTTAATAATCCTTCTTTTAACATTAAACCAAGATTATTTTTACATTGTCGCCAATGTGTATCAGCCCCTTTATAAATTATGTGTCTTAAATCATTTAATCTACCTGGCGTTTTTGGTTTACCCTCTTTATTCCAAAATTCTCTACTTTTTCCACCTTTCCAATTTTTAGTTGTGAAACCTAATATTTCAACTTTAACAGAACATCTCTCCAGGGTCCTTGATAAAATATCAGCGCAAATCGCAGCAATTGTAATTGGACGTCCTCTCATAGATCCTGAATTATCTATTAAAAGGGTAACGACAGTGTCTTTAAAATCTAAATCTTTTTCTTTTTTAAATGATAATGAATTATAAGGATCCATTATTATTCTTGGTAATTTTGAACTATCCAATAACCCTTCCTCTAAATCAAATTCCCAAGCCCTATTTTGTTTTGCCAACAATTGTCTTTGAAGTTTGTTCGCAAGTTTGGTGATGACATCTTGAAAACCTATTAATTGTTGATCTAAAGTTTTTCTTAATTTTGAAGCTTCATCAGAGTTTTCTAAATTTTCTGCTTTTGTTATTTCATCAAACTGAGTTGTAAAGATCTTATAGTCTGTATTTAAATCATTAATTGATTTTTTTTGAATAACTTGTTCGTTATTTTTTTGATCAGATTCACTATCAATTAATTGCTCATCAAGTTTGTATTCATCTATGTCATATTCAGAGTCTAAGCTCGCTTCAGTCTCTTCATTGTCATTTTCATCTCTAGAGTCATCTGAATTGTTGTCTTGGTCATCATTAGAAGGATTATTTTGACCATCATCTTGGTTTTCTTCCCTGGTTTCTTCATTGTCCTCATTTTTAAAAATATTCATTTCTTGTAATATTTCTGAAAACTTTGAGGAATATTCATTTTGATATTCTAAGTTTTCTTTTAAAAATTCGATGTGCTTGTTCATTACTTTATCGAAGTCTTTTTCCCAAAAATCTAACATATTACCGGTTAATGTATTTAATTTAACGTTTAAAAATTTTTTTAACATGTACAATTCAAAAGCTTCCACAACCGGAACATCTTCTTTTGAATTTAATTGGTCTTTTCTTTTTAATTGGATTATTTGATCATAATTTTCTTTAAGATTTTTTGCTATACCTTTTAACATTTTTGAGCCTAGGCATTCATATCTTACTTTTTCTGCGATAGAATAAAGAGATTTATATGAGGAATTTAAAGGTAAATTCTTTTTATAAATCTCATCATTTGAAAATTTTTTTTTTAAAGCAGATGAGTCGGACTCTGCTCTGGCTTTAATGAAATCTCCTTTCGAATTAAGATTTTCAATATCAACAAAATTCATATCTTTTTTGTTTTTTTCATCATTAGTTTTTAGATGAATATCATCAGAAATCACTCTAGCTGTTGAAGTTAAAGCTTGCTTAAGTTTTTCTCTTAAGTTTTCAGCCTTATTATTTTTCATTTAAATTTGAATATTTGCGAGTGACTCAGGTAGTTCTTCTCCGAAACATCTTTGATAATATTCAGCAATTGTATTTTTTTCAATTTCATCACATTTATTTAGAAAAGTGACTCTAAATGCGTAACCTACATCTTTAAAAATTTCTGTATTTTCAGCCCAATGCAATACAGTTCTTGGACTCATCACAGTACTTATGTCGCCAGCTATAAATCCTTTTCGAGTTAAGGATGCAACTTTTATCATATTTGAAACTTTTTCTTTTCCTTTGGGATTATTTAAAGATTTATTTTTCGCTAATATGATATCCATTTCTTTATCTAGACTAAGGTAATTAAGTGTTGTTACAATATTCCATCTATCCATTTGACCTTGATTGATTTGCTGTGTTCCATGATAAAGTCCAGTGGTATCTCCTAAACCGACTGTATTTGATGTAGCAAATAATCTAAAAAATTTATTTTGCTTTATGACCTTATTTTTGTCTAGGAGTGTAAAGTTACCTTCAGCTTCAAGAACTCTTTGAATGACAAACATTACATCAGGTCTTCCAGCGTCATACTCATCAAAAACTAAAGCTACTGGATTTTGAATTGACCATGGTAAAATACCCTCATTAAATTGTGTAACTTGTTTTCCCTCTTTAAGAACGATAGCATCTTTTCCAATTAGATCTATTCTGCTGATGTGGCTATCTAAGTTTACTCTTATACAGGGCCAATTTAATCTAGCAGCAATTTGTTCTATATGTGTGGATTTTCCTGTACCATGATAACCTTGCACTAGAACTCTTTTATTGTGTGCAAATCCAGAGACAATTGCAAGTGTAGTATCTCTATCAAATTTATAATTTTTATCTATTTCTGGAACATATTCGCTTTTTTTAGAGAAAGCGTCTACTTCCATCTCAGAATCAATCCCAAATGATTGTTTTAATGAAATTTTAATATCTGGCTGAATGTTAAGATTGGGTGTCAATTTTTTTCCTATATGTATTCTTTAGTTGCGTGTAAGCTAAAGTGATTAACTTTAGTTTTTCTTCATATTTTTTATTTCCGGCATTCATATCAGGGTGAAATTTTTTGACAAGTGTTTTGAATTTTTCTTGAACTTTTTGCCATTTTAAACCTACGGAAACACCCAATATACTAAAGGCTTTAATATCTTTATGGTCAAATTTAAATTGACGCATATGATTGAATTCACTTTTAAATTTATCATTATCCATTTCATCTTTTAAAGTGTTATTCCATAAAACTTTAAAAAAATTATCAGACGAACTAAAACTTTGAGTAGGTTTATGCCAAATCATATCTGATTTTAAAAAATTAATTACTTGATCATCATTCATACCGGAAAAATAGTTCCAATTTTTATTAAATTCTTTAACATGTTCTAAACATAACATCCTATATTTTTTACTATTATCCTTTTCAACAGGCGCTTTATATTCACCAATTTCTTTACAATTATTCCAGTCGCAAATATTTTTCATGATAATATAATTATACTTATGAATATAAATGATTTAATTGCAATCGTAAAAAAAAAATTACAAAATCAAATTGCTTTGGAGAGTATTCTAATTGAAGATAAATCTTTTCTCCATAAAAATCACGCTGGAAATCAGTCAGGTAAATTTCATCTTAAAATTTCTTTAGTATCAAAAGAACTTAAACAAATGAAAAGAATCGATAGTGATAAAAAGATTTACAAAATTTTAAATGAAGAATTAAAAAAATATATTCACTCTATTCAAATTTTAATCAATTAATTCATTTTTTAAGAATCCAATTAAATTTTTTACCGAGTATTCTTGATTTAAAATTGTTTGGCCCATTTTTTTTAATAATACCAACTTTATTTTATCAGAATTATTTTTTTTATCAGTTTTCATAAATTTAATAATTTTATCAAGATCTTTATTTTTAAAATATTTTTTAATATCCGAGGGTAATTTTGAGTTTTCGTAATGTTCAGAAATTAATTTATAATCATTAATATTTAGAAATTTATTCTTATTGCTAAATTTTAAAGCCATCATCATTCCTAAAATAACAGCTTCACCATGATTTAATCTTTTAGAATATCCTAATGAAGCTTCAAATGAGTGACCAAAAGTGTGACCAAAATTTAATTTTTTTCTTAAGTTGCTTTCTTTTTCATCTTTTTCAACTACATCTTTTTTAATTTTACAACTCTCAAATATCGCCTTTTCTATATAAGGAGATTTAAGTTTAATAACGTCATCAAAATTATGATCTAAATATTTAAAGAATTTTTTTTTAGAGATTATAGAGTGTTTTAGAATTTCACCATACCCACAAACAATTTCTCTTCTATTAAGTGTTTTTAAAGTATCTATGTCACTTATGACTAATTTTGGTTGATAGAAGCTACCAATGAGATTTTTTCCATACTTAGAATTTACTCCTGTTTTGCCACCAATCGATGAGTCTACTTGAGCCAAAAGAGTTGTGGGAATATTTATAAAATGTAATCCTCTTTTAAATAAACTTGCAGCAAAACCACCAACGTCTCCAGTTATACCTCCCCCTATTGCTAACAAACTATCCTCTCTAGAAAAATTTTTATTCAATAAAATTTCTAAAATTGAATTTATAGTAGTTTGGTTCTTATTTTTTTCGTTGGCATTAAAATTGAATAAAAATATTTTTTGACTCCGTAGTTTTTTTTTAATTTCAGAAATAAATTTTTTAGGAACTTTTCTGTCAACTACCAATAAACATTTTTTTGATTTAATGGAATTATTGACCATCAAACTTGATATTTTTGTAATAAGATTTTTTCCAATAAATATTGGATATTTTTCAGAATTAGTCTTAATTATCAATTTAATTGGTTTCATATAATATCTAAAATTCTATCTACAATTTCTTTTTTAGTTTTATTGTGACAATCAATTTTATTTTGCGCTTTTGCATAATATTTATTACGATTTTTTATCATATTTTGTAGGTCACTATTAGAAACATTATAAGCTAATGGTCTTTTAGCACTTTTTTTTATTCTTTGGATTAAAATATCATCCTTGGTTTTAAGCCAAAAAGATATGTGGTTCTTTAAAACTTCGTTTCTTATGTTTTTATTTAAAAAAGCGCCACCACCCAGAGAAACTACTATTCCTTTAATTTTCATGAGTTCTAAAGTAATTTTTTCCTCGTATTCTCTGAAAAATTTTTCACCTTTGTTTTTGAATATATTTGAAATTTTCATTTTAAGCTTATTTTCTATGTAATGGTCAACATCATAAAAATCTAATTTTAGTTTTTTTGAAACTAAAAATCCGATAGATGTTTTACCGGATCCCATCATACCTAAAAAAACAATATTTCTATCAGATTTCATAATTTTCTTTATTGAAAAACCACAAATATGTCTTAATTTGAAATTAGTTAAAAGTATATGCAATTTATAAAAAAAACAAGTTCAAGCCGAAGTATTGTGGGTATTGTAACTAAATTAGTTTTACTTTTGCTTGTCTTTTTTTTAATTATTTTTTTACTGAACAAGATTGATTTTCCAGCTCCTAAAAAAGATATAGATAAAACTATTCCTAATGAAAATTTTAAAATTGTTAAATAAAAAAAATTTTTTAATTTTATTTTTTTTATTTTTCACTTCTATTGCTAATGCAGAAGAAAAACCAGTTGATATTTGGAATATAGATAAAAAAGAAATTGAAGAAAAAAATACAACCAACAATTCAGAAATTTCAAATGGGGAAAATATATTACAAGAGAGTATCCAGCCAAGTGTGTTTGGAATGCAAAATCAAAATCAAAAATCAATTATTAATCTTGATGAAAAGTTTGATACAAAAGAAATTAAAATATTCGGATTATATGACCCTGAAGACTATGGTCTCAATGTAGATATGTGGGCTAATTCAGATGGAGACCAATTAGAAAATTTGCTTACAAAACTAAATAAGATGGATCTTTCTAATGATGCAATTGAAATCATTAATACTTCACTCTTAATTAATGCTCGTAGTCCCAAAAAAAATATATCAGAAAACGAATTTCTAAAATTAAAGTCAGATTGGTTAATAAAAAACTCAAACCTAGATTTAATCGAAGAATATTTAATTCAAAATCAAATAATTAATTTACATCCAGAACTCACAAAACATCTTGTGGATGAACATCTCTCTAATTCAAAAATTGACAAAGCTTGCAGTGTTTTTTCAAAAAATAATGAATTGATTACAGATGAGTATTTATCTAAATTTAACATCTATTGTTTGATTAAAAATAATAAAAGAGAGGAAGCACAATTAATTTTAGATTTAAAAAAAGAAACAGGCTTTAAAGATGAATATTTCGAAAAAAAAATAAATTATTTACTAAAATACACAAAAAAAATAGATGATTCAGTATCTGAAAAATCAATATTTGATTTTTTCTTAGCTCATCAAACAAATCCTAATTTTAATTTCGAACCTAACAATAAAACTAAAAAAATAATTTGGAAATATCTTTCATCTGCAAATTTACTAGGTTCATTTAAACGAATTGATGTTTCGGAAATTGAGAAAATAGGAACCATAGAAAAAGCTGTTCATGATAAAAATTATCCAGAAAAAGAATTATTTAATTTATATAAAAGATTCCAATTTAATTTTAATCAACTTCTCAATGCTCAAAATGAATATAGAAAACTCTCTAAAATTGAAGGGAGGGCTCTAATTTATCAGAAAATTTTACTCGAGTCAGAAATGGTAGAAAAATTAAAGTTATTAAAAGTATTAAAAAATTCCTTTAAAGATGATGATTTAGATAAAGCGTTTGATTTAGAATTGAAAATCTTTCTTGAGAAAATTAATCCAGTAGATATACCAGATAATTTAACCAGTTTTTATTATACAAATATTCAAATTGAAAAGGATGAAGATAAAAAAATTAAGTTTAACAATGATATAATGCATCAATCAAAACTAATTAATTACTTTAACGGTGATTATGCTAGTTCCAAAATTTCTAAAGACACAAATAATTTTTTAAAAAAGATAAAAAAAAACAAAAAATATTTTCTATCTAAAAAAGATGTTATATTTTTAGAGTCGTTAAGATATGATGGAATTGAAATTTCAGAAAAATACGATGATTTGTATCAAATTGATGAAAATGAAATTCCTACAGACATACAAATTATGATTAATAATAGTGAAACTGGTTTAGCACTTTTGAGAATCGCTGAAGTGATCGGACAAGATGAAATTGACAGAATAGATGAAGATACAATTTATTTTATAATAACAGCTCTGAATAAGCTTAATATTGATTGGATGAGAAATAAGATATTGCTTAAAGTTCTTCCTTTAAAAGTTTAAAAATTAGTTTAATTATTTATTATGCTTAAAGAAATTGTTACCGTTCCAGATGAAATATTAAAAAAAATATCTGATCCAATTGAAAAAGTTGGAATTAATGAAAAAAAATTAATTGAAGACTTATTTGAAACAATGTACCATTCCAAGGGAATTGGTCTTGCTGCAGTTCAAGTAGGTATACTGAAAAGAGTTTTAGTTGTTGACGTTTCAAATAAGAATGAAGAAAATCAACCAATTGCATTAATCAATCCTGTAATAAAAAACTTAAGCGAAGAGACATCGGTGTACGAGGAGGGTTGTCTATCAATACCTGAAACTTTTATTGAAATTGAGAGACCAAAAATTTGTGAGGTGGAATATATTGACGAAAAGGGGGAGAAGAAAAATCTTAAATGTGATGGGCTTTTATCTACTTGTATTCAACATGAAATAAATCATTTAGATGGAAAATTAATTATTGACCATTTATCAAAATTAAAGAAAGATTTTATCATAAAAAAAATTTCAAAAATTAAAAAAAATCCAGACAGAATAGTAGTTTAAAGATGGCAAATAAGATTATCTTTATGGGTACACCAATATTTTGTGTTCCTATCTTAAAATCTCTATATCAGAATGGTTATAATATTTCTGTGGTTTTTACTCAACCACCGCAAAAATCTCATAGAGGACAAAAAATTAACAAAAGTCCAATTCAGGGCATCTCTGAAACTTTAAATATAGATTATAGAACACCCAAGACACTTAAAGATAATCATGAGGAGTATGAATTTTTAAAAGAATTAAATGCTGATCTTGCAATAGTGTGTGCATATGGACAAATAATTCCTGAAAATTTTTTAAACTTAACTAAAAAAGGTTTTGTGAATATTCACGCCTCAATTCTTCCTAGTTGGCGAGGCGCAGCGCCAATCCAGAGATCAATTATGAATTTAGATCCTGAAACGGGCATAAGTATTATGAAGATCAAAAAAGAATTGGATAGCGGACCAGTTAGTAATATTTATAAAATCAAAATAGATCAAAACCAAAATGCTCAAGAAATTTCAGAAAAACTATCCGCTTTAGCTGCTGAAAAAATTTTAGATAATGTGGATGATATACTTGAAGATAAGGCGAAGTTTATTGATCAGGATCATTCAAAAGCTACTTATGCAAAAAAAATTGATAAGGAGGAGTCACGGATTGATTGGGACGAGGATGCCTCTAAAATAATTGGAAAAATAAATGGATTATTTCCCTCCCCAGGTGCCTCTTTTAGTTTTAATGGCGAAAGATATAAAATTTTGAAAGCCGAAATTGGTAATGGCATAGGTCAAGTTGGAGAAATAATTTCAAATCAGCTGGAAGTAGCATGCAATAAAAACCAATCTATTAAGATTCTCGAAATTCAAAGACAAGGAAAAAGACCACAAAAAATTAGCGAATTCATGTTGGGCTCTCAAATTAAAAAGGGCTTAAAGTTATCAAATGTTTAGGTATCAAATATTAATTGAATATGAGGGTACTAATTTTAGGGGGTGGCAAATTCAAAAAAAAGGAAAAACTGTCCAGGGGTTATTACAAGAGAAAATTTCAAAACTTTTAAAAGAGAAAATCATAATATATGGGGCTGGAAGATTAGATGTTGGTGTACATGCCAAAGAACAGTCAGCACATTTTGATTGTAAAAATAAGATTATCAAAATTGATAGGTTTTTAAAATCAATCAATCATTTTTTAAATAAAGATGGAATAGCAATACTTAAAATTACAAAAAGAGGTAATAATTTTCACGCTAGATTTTCAGCTAAAATGAGAGTTTATAATTATGTGATTATTAATCGGATTAGTGGACCAGTTTTAGATAAAAATAGAGGTTGGCATATTATAAAAGATCTTGATTTAAAATTGATGAAAGGTGCTGCAAGAAAATTGATTGGTACTAAAGATTTCAGTACTTTTAGAAAATCGAGTTGTAGGGCTAAAAGTCCAATAAAGACTATGAAATCTGTAAAAATTAGATCTACAAAAAATAAGATTGAAATAGAATTCAGATCTCAATCTTTCTTACAACAACAAGTTCGGTCTATGGTTGGTTGTTTAAAATATGTTGGGGAAGAAAAATGGACATTAAAAAGATTTGTAAATGTAATGCAGTCTAAAAAAAGAGAATTATGTGCTCCACCTGCACCACCTCAAGGTCTCTATTTAACGAAAGTTATTTATTAATTTTTTTTTATTACTCATCGCAAACTTTCGGTGTATTCGCCATCTACTTTCCTCACGAATTATAAAACCACAACAATTTTTTGATTTACATTTACAAGGAAATTGCTTGTAATCTTCCTTATCAAAACTAAAACCATAATCACAAGTTATCTCTTCGCCCTTTTTAATATCTCTATCAGCTGTTATCCAAATTTTTAAACCCTTACCATCATAACGTGCGTTCGCATCACAACTATGATTTACCAATCCAGCAATATTAAATGAGAAATCACCATCTAAGGTATATTTTTTATTTAGAGTAAATAGATAAATAGGTTTTTTATTGTCATATTTATTTGACTCTTCAACTTCTTTATTTGTAATTATTTTTCCTAAGTAATTAATAATTTTTGTACCTTCTTTGATATTTTTAGTAGCATAAAGTCCACGACCTTTATTATCAATTTTTGATTTTCTTATTTTGTATAGTTTCATGAAGTTGATTTATGATGGGCTAGATATTTATCAATTGAATTCTACCAATGCATTGATATGTTCGTTAGCGCTTTCTGCTAAAGCATTTAAATCATATCCACCTTCAAGTATAGAAACAACTTTACCTGCGGTAAACTTATTAGTAGCCGCTAATGTTCTTTTAGTAATTTCATAAAAATCTTTTGAACTAAGTTGAAATTGAGCTAATGGATCATCTTTATGTGCATCAAAACCTGCTGAAAATATGAGAAAATCTGGTTTATATTGAACTAATCTTTCTAACACCCTATCAAATGCATTAAAGTATTCTTCTGAGTTCGTCCCAGCGGGCAAAGGGATATTCAATGAATTATTAAAGTCTCCTTTATCTTTATCTGTTCCACCCCCAGGATAAAAGGGATATTGATGCGTGGAAATATATAATGAATTTTTATTATTACGCATGACATCATAATTTCCATTACCCCAGTGCACGTCAAAATCTACACAGGCAATTCTTTTGTATTTATATTTTGACACTAAATAGTTTGTTGCCACTCCCGCGTTTGATATACAACAAAATCCCATAGCTTTATTTTTTTCAGCATGGTGCCCAGGTGGTCTAGCCAAACAGAATGCATTTTTAAATTGATTACTTTCTATTCCATCTATTGCTCTTATTGTTGAGCCTGCAGCATCAAAAACTGCTTTTTTACTTTCAGGCGATACAACAGTATCGCCATCTAGATACTTAAGGCCTTTTTGAGGAAAAGAATCTTTTAAATTATTTATATAGTCTTTTGAATGTGTCATAGACAATATATCATCAGGAACATTATCTGGCTTATCCCAGATTAGGTCTTTTCTTTTTTTTAACTTTTCTTTTATAGCAATTACTCTTTTAGGCTGCTCAGGATGACCATCGCCAGTGTTATGTTTCTCATAGGAGTCAGAATTTATGATCGCTGTTTTCATTTAAAATAATTTATTAAAATGTTTTCATAAATTTTCTTAAGATTTTTCAAATCTTTTAAAGATACGGCTTCATCAACTTTATGCATTGTTTTTCCAACAAGCCCAAACTCTAATCCAGGTGATATTTTTCTTATGAATCTCAAATCAGACGTTCCACCTGTAGTAGATAGCTTTGGTTTAATTTTGGTCACTTTTTTTATAATATTTTGTATCATGTGCGTTGTTTCATTTGGCTTTGTTAGAAATGCCTCACCTGAAACTCTATAATCAATTTTAAATTTTGATTTATTTTTCTTGGTTATTTTTTTAAAAATTTTATTAAGTCTATTTTTAATAGAATTTGACGAATGTTTATTATTAAACCTTATATTAAATGTTGCCTCAGCCATAGCTGGGATAACATTATCAGCGTTATTATTTATATTTATTTTTGTAACCTCTAAGTTTGTTGGTTGGAAGTTTTTTGATCCTCTATCAAATTTAATATCTTTTAATTCTTTTAAAATTTTTACAATTATAGTTGAGGGATTATTAGCTCTATGAGGATATGCAACATGGCCTTGTTGACCAAAAATATTTAATTTACCAGTTAAACTACCCCTACGTCCAATCTTTATCATTTCACCTAATTTATTTGGATTTGTTGGTTCACCAACAAGACAAAAGTTAATTTTCTCTTTCCTTTTTTTTAAATAATCTACAACTTTTTTTGTGCCATTTACTGCATCACCTTCTTCATCTCCTGTAATAAGTAAACTTATCGACCCGTTGAATTTTCTATTTTTTGATAAAAAAGTGCTTACAGCAGACACAAAAGCTGCAACAGAGCTTTTCATATCATTTGCACCTCTCCCAATTAAATGGCCTTTTTTGATAGATGGCTTAAATGGATTTACCGTCCAATCCTTAATGTTTCCTGGAGGGACAATATCAACATGTCCTGCAAACATAAAATTCGGTTTCTTAGATCCTAATCTTGCATACAAGTTTTTCACAGGCTGAAATCCTCTTTC
The DNA here is from genome assembly GCA_902589765.1 of uncultured Pelagibacteraceae bacterium. Classification (GTDB taxonomy): domain Bacteria; phylum Pseudomonadota; class Alphaproteobacteria; order Pelagibacterales; family Pelagibacteraceae; genus Pelagibacter. Next base: position 71,492 of record CACIUF010000002.1, on the reverse strand, counting down.
TTTAAATTCCAATATTTTTGTTTTGAAACCTAATTTTTTTAATTTTTTTTCTAAAAATTTCATTACTCCAGCATCAACTGGGGTGATTGAAGGAAACCTGATTAGCTCTTTAGCTAATTTTAACTCATTTAAAGTTTTCATTTTTAGTCTCTTAAGAGGTCGTTAATAGAAGTTTTAGATCTTGTTTTTTCATCAACTTGTTTAATTATTACTGCACAATACAAGGAGGGTGCAGAAGAATTATTTTTATCAGGCAATGAGCCTGGAACTACAACTGAATAAGGTGGTATTTTACCATAAGTAATTTTCCCAGTTTTCCTTTCAACTATTTTTGTTGATTGACCGATATACATACCCATACTTAAAACTGAACCTTCTCCAACAATTACGCCTTCAACTACCTCTGACATCGCTCCAAGAAATACATTATCCTCTATGATTGTTGGTAAAGCTTGCGCGGGCTCTAGAACTCCACCAACACCCGAACCTGCAGAAATATGGCAATTCTTACCTATCTGACAACAACTACCAGCTCTTGCAAAAGTATCTATCATCGTTCCTTCGTCAATATATGCTCCAATGTTTACATAACATGGCATAAGAACAGCGTTTTTTCCGACAAATGAACCTTTTCTTACTGGTGAGTTCGGAACCATTCTAAAACCTGCTTTTTCATGATCAGCTTTGGTCCATCCTGCAGTTTTACCTTTCAACAAATGTGATTTATCGTACCAACTACTATAAGGACCATTTAAATTTTCCATTGGGTAAATTCTAAAACTTAACATTATAGCTTTCTTAAGGTGCTGATGAGTTACCCATTCTCCATTTATTTTCTCAGCAACTCTTGATTTACCACTATCTAAATCAGCAATAACTTGGTTAATAGCATCTTTTAAATCTTGATCAGAATTTTGGTTAACCTGATCTTTATTTTCCCAAGCATCATTGATTATTTTTTCTAAAGACATAATTAATTACTTTTTAATAGCCTTATTTCTTTTAGAAATAAAGACAGATTTTCAATTTTGTGTGAAATAAAATCTTTGTCTGCATCCATTTTTCCAAAATGCTCATCATTAATTAACCAAACAGTTGTACAACCTCGTTCGTGACCTATACTTAAATTTTTAGCTATATCTTCAATGTAAATAGTCTCTTTTGGATTTATACCAAATTTTTTTACCATTAAGTCGAAGGTTTCTGCTTCTGGTTTAGGTACATAACCAGCGTCTTTAATATCAAAAACCTTATCTCTTCCAAACAAATCATACACACCCAAGTGAGTTAAAATATTTGCAGCATGTTCAGCACTACCATTGGTGAAGATAAATTTTTCCATATCTAATTGTTTAAGCTCATTTCTCATAATTTTATCTTCTTTCATAAATGATAAATCAATTTCATGGACGTAAGATAAAAATTCATCTGGTGATATTCCATTATGGACCATTAATCCTCTTAATGATGTATTATATTTATAGAAATAATTTGTTTGTAATTCTTTAGCTTTATCTTTATCAATTTTAAGTTTTTCAGATATAAATTGAGTCATCCTCTTTGAAACTTGACCAAATACACGCTCTAAAGAATAGTTATTGTGCTTTCCATAACAAACACCATCAAGATCAAGTAGCAGATATTTTTTTTCTTTTAAGTTCATTTTCTTATTAATGTACCTGATCCCTTGTCTGAGAAAATTTCCCATAAACAAGAATGCTGTTTTGTACCATTAATTATACCTGCTGCTGTAACTCCATTATTTACAGCATCTAGACAAGCATTTATTTTAGGTATCATTCCTTCAGTAATTGTCTCGTCTTTTACCATCTCTAATATTTCTGATGAGGATATTTCATCTATAAGTTTTTTTTCTTTATTTAAAACACCATCAACATTTGTCATCAATAGTAATCTCCTTGATTTGACAGATTTGGCTACAGCCATTGCCGCAGTATCACCATTAATATTATGTGTTTGATTATTTTTATCTAAGCCTAATGGTGAAATAATCGGTATTTTATTTTGTTGAATTATATTCAATAAAATATCGTTATTGATCTTATTTGGTAGGCCAACGAAACCCAGTTCTTTTGCCTCTGGTACGACTTCAATAATATTATCTTTTTTTGTGTGAATGGAAACTGCTTCTGTATTTTTTTTATCCAAAGAGCTAACAATATCATTGTTAAAATCTATTAAGACTGACTCAACAATGTTTATAATTTTTTCATCAGTGACTCTTAGCCCTCTTATAAATTTCGATTGAATATTAGATTTATCTAACTCTCTCTTGATTCTTGGACCTCCACCATGAACTACAATAACTGAAAGACCTAATTTATTTAAAATACTTAAATCAGTAATAAAATTATCAAAGATATTTCTATCAATTAAAACATTTCCTCCATATTTAATGACTATCAAGTCATTTTTATATTTTTCTATATATTTATTAACCTCGTTTATTGGAGGTCCGTTTTCAGGAAGAATTTTTTTTAAGTCCATTAATTTATTTAAATTAAAATTTAGGTTGTCGTTTTGACTGTTGTTCTTCTCATAATAAATACTTGCTGAGCCATTGTTAAAATATTATTAACAGTCCAGTAAATAACTAACCCACTTGGGAATGGTGCAAGTATTACAGTTAAGAAAAGTGGGAAGAAAGCAAAAATTTTAGCTTGCATTGGATCAGTAGGTGCGGGATTTAATTTTTGTTGCACCCACATTGAAACTCCCATTGCTACTGGCCAAGCCCCAATAACCAAGAAACTTGGAACGTCGTAAGGCAACAAACCAAAAATATTAAATATACTTGTAGGATCTCTCTCACTTAAATCATGAATCCATCCATAGAATGGCATTTGTCTCATTTCAATAGTGACAAACAAAACTTTATATAATGCAAAAAATACAGGTATTTGAACAAGAATTGGCAAACAACCTGACATTGGGTTTACTTTTTCTTTTTTGTAAAGAGCCATCATTTCTTGTTGAAGTTTCATTTTATCATTTTTATGCAACTCTTTTAGGCGAACCATTTCTGGTTGAAGAACTTTCATTTTTGCCATGCTTTTAAATGAAAAGTTAGCTAATGGGAAAAAAACTAAACGAATACAAATAGTGATAGCTATAATTGCCAAACCATAGTTTCCAAGTAGTTTAAAGAAATAATCAATTCCATAAAATAGAGGCTTGGTTATGAAGTATAAAAATCCCCAATCAATAACTAAATCAAATTTATCAATGTTGAGTTTTTCAGCATATCCGTCTATCACATCCACTCTTTTTGCCGCAACGATAATTTGTAATTCTTCTTCAATTGAACTTTTTTCATTTAATGCCAAAGGATCTGTAGAAATAAAATTTGCTCTAAATTTATTTTTATAGTCGAATGTTGTTTTAAACTCTTTATCTTTTGGTGGTATTAAGGAAGTAATCCAATATTTATCACTTATCCCCAACCACCCTTTATTAGCTATTTTAGTAAACTTCTTTTCCTGAATATCATCATAATCCTCCTCTATTAATTCATCATCCAAAGTTGCAATGAGTCCTTCATGAAGAATTAAAAAATCAATTATTTCTGGGATTTCATTTCTTATTATTTGTCCATATGAGTAAAAATCATATTTATTATTACTCTCATTAATTATCTTTTGTTTAACAGTAAAAAGATATTTATCATCTAGCGATATTATTTTTTCAAATTTTAGACCCTGTTCGTTGGACCATGATAGTTTTATTGGAGACCCGTCTGTGAGTTTGTTATTACCTTCTATTGACCAAATTGTATCTGAGTTAGGAACATTAATATTTTTATCAGAAGTAACAAAACCACTATCTATTAGATATCCCTCCTTAATATTTCGAGGTCCTAATAAAGTTACTCTTTGTTCATTGTCGAGGGTTACTTTATAATTTTTGAAAGTTAAATCATCAATTGATGCACCTTTTAATGATATTGAACCTATAATATTATCATTTTCAAATTGAATTCTTTCACTTTCTTTTAATGCATCATCTCGTGAAATTGTAATTTGTGTTTCCTTTTGCTCTAAACTTGGTGTATCACCGCTTTGTTCAATTTTTTCTTTTTCAACAATGTTTTGATCCACTGTTGATTTTTCTGGAACAAAGAATAATGCCCACAAAACAATTACAGCAGATGATAAAGCTATAGCCGCTATTGTATTTTTAGAGTCCATTATTTTTTAACTTTTATTTCTTTTTTTACGGGATCAATTCCACCTTCTTTAAAAGGGTGGCATGAAAGAATTCTTTTTAAACTTAAATATCCACCCTTAAAAAAACCATAAGTTTTTAATGCTTCAATGCTATAATCGGAACAAGATGGAAAGTACCTACAAGAGCTACCAAGTAATGGACTTATTAGGTATTTGTAACCCTGAATTAATTTTATAAATATAATTGTAAAAATGTTCATTATTTAATTTTTTTAAAATCCTGAAATAAGGTTTCTTTTATAATTTTAAATTCATTATTTAGCATAGTTGACTTAGCAATAACAAGATATGAATAGTGATATTTTAGAGATATTTCTTTAACAGCATCATTCATAATATTCCTTAGTCTCCTCTTTATTTTGTTTCTCTTTACAGCATTTCCTATCTTCCTCTTAGTTACAAAAGAAATATTAAGTTTTTGATTACTTTTTTTATCTATATTACCAAAAAAAATTGTTACATATCTGTTTGATACTTTTTTCTTTTTGAGCAAAGTTTTAAAGTCTTCATTCTTTGAAAGAGCAACAATTTTGCTTTTCATCGAGCTGGCTTTATTTTCTTCTTCTTTTTACAGTAGATGATACTGTTAAATTTTTTCTTCCCCTAGCTCTTCTTCGTTTTAAAAGTTTTCTACCTCCCTTGGTTTTCATTTTCGATCTAAAACCATGAGTTCGGCTTCTTTTTTTCCTAGATGGTTGATATGTTCTTTTCATAAAAGTGGTTAAATTTATATAAAATTTCGCCCTTTATAATAATTAAATATATAAATAGCAAATAGAAGATTTATAAATACCATGAACCATGATGGAAAAAGCTAAGAAAACTAAAATAATAATAGGTTTATCATACTTAGTTTTACTTACTATATTTGTGTTATTGTTTTTTTCAAAATTTAGTATCCAAGAAATAACCTCTTATGACTTCATTAAAGAAAACAGATTGTATTTTTTAAAATTAAAAAATTCTAATTTGTTTTTAATATCCATAATTTTTTTAATTTTTACAATATTATGGGTTTTTCCATTTTTAGGTTTTGGTTCTCCAATTGCACTATTAGGAGGATTTATTTTTGGCAAATGGTTGGGTACTATAATTGTGGTCATAGGTATGAGTATTGGTGCAACATTTCTTTACATTTTTGGAAACTATTTTTTAAAAGATTTAATTAGAGATAAATTTTTAAATAGATATCAAAATCTAGAGAGAAAATTTAAAAAGTCTGAATTTTATTATCTTTTAATATATAGATTTATTGGAGGAATACCTTGGCAACTTAGTTGCATATTGCCTACAATTTTTGATGTTAGGGTAAAAAATTTTTTTTTCGCATCATTAATAGGAATTATACCTCAAATTTTTTTAGCTGTTTCTTTAGGTAGTGGTTTGGAAAAAGTAATAGAACAAAATTCACAAGTTCCTAAAATTACAGATATAATTTTTTCACCTGAAATATATATCCCAATTTTAGCCTTTTTTAGTTTAGTCTTGATTACAATTTTTCTTAGAAAGTCTTTTTATAAAAATTAGTGGTGCTCCCACCAAGAATCGAACTTGGAATTTATCCTTACCATGGACACGTTATGCCATTTAACTATAGGAGCATTTCGATCAATTCTATTTTTATTGATAATAAAGCATTTTTTCCAAATTATTGCCTTAATTTTTTGATTAATATGATTTATATCTTACCAAGGAAATTTTATGGGTATTCATTACGATTATAAATCAACCAAAAGTGCCAAGCTTATGGAAAAGCAAGCGAAAAGAGAGAAAAAACTTGCTGAAAAAAAAGCAAAAAGATTAGCAAAAGAAGGCCCTAAAAAAGATGATAATAAGGATAAAGCCTTAGATGCATCTAAACCAATAACTTTAGATTTCCTTACCAATCCAAATAAAGAATGATTACTAAAAATAAAAATGAGCGCCTAAGCATTGCGCTTAGGAAAAATTTAAAAAAGAGAAAAATTTTTCAAAAAAAAAATAAAAAGAAAACAAAATAATGTCCATTCAGCCAGACTCTTGGATAAAAAAAATGTGTAAAGAGCATAAGATGATCGAACCATTTTTGGATCATCAAGTCTCTGAAGGGAAAATATCATATGGACTAAGTAGCATGGGTTACGATGTCAGAATTTCTGATGAGTATAGAATATTTACAAATGTTAATAGTTCGCTAGTGGATCCAAAAAACTTTTCTGATGAAAACTTTATTGAGCGAAAGGGACCATATTGTATAATTCCACCAAATTCATTTGTTCTGGCAAAGACCATTGAATATTTTAGAATTCCAAAAGATGTTCTTTGTATTTGTGTTGGAAAAAGTACTTACGCGAGAACAGGTATTATTTGTAATGTAACACCAATTGAAAATGAATTTGAAGGTAATATTGTTATCGAATTAAGCAACACAACTCCTAATCCAGCAAAGATTTATTCAAACGAGGGTATTGCTCAATTTTTATTTTTTAAATCAGATACCCAGCCAGAAACGACATATAAATCTAAAAACGGTAAATATCAGGGACAAACCACCATACAGGTTGCTAAAATAAAAAAGTAATTTATGGATAAATTTCTGATCAATGGTCCTTGTAAAATCAAGGGTAAAGTCTCGATTTCAGGTTCTAAAAATGCATCTCTACCAATTCTTGCAGCAACTTTATTATTTGACAAACCAGTAACTATCAAAAATTTACCTAGAGTAAGAGATATAGATACAATGCTTAATTTATTAAAATCTCTTGGATCAAAAATAATTTTATCTAAAGACAGAAAAACTGCAAAAATTATTAATAAAAAGAATATGAAAACTTTTGCAAGTTATTCACTTGTAAAAACAATGAGAGGTTCAATATTGGTGTTAGGTCCATTAATTTCTAAATTTCATAAATCTAAAACATCTTTGCCTGGTGGATGTCTTATAGGTGCGAGACCTGTAAATTATCATCTTAGTGCATTAAAGAAGTTGGGAATGGAATATAAAATACGAGATGGTTATATTTTAGCGAAATCAAATGGAAGACTTAAAGGCAAAAAAATAAATTTCCCCAAAATTAGTGTAGGCGCTACAGAAAATTCTATAATAGCTGCATGTTTAGCAAGAGGCAAAACAATTTTAAAAAATTGTGCCGTAGAACCCGAAATTAAAGATTTAACAAAATTCTTAAGTCAAGCAGGTGCAAATATAAAATGGTCTGGAAGAACCTGCACCATCATAGGAGTAAATTCTCTCAATCAAACAAGTCATACAGTTATGGCTGATAGAATAGAGGCAGGAACTTTTTGTGTAGCGGCAACGCTTGCTAAAGGTAATCTACAAATTAAAAATTTAGACCCAAAAATGATTAATACTGAAATAGAACTATTAAAAAAAGTTGGGGCAAAGATTAAAACTTTGGATAACAAAATTTTTATAAAAGGACCTGACAAAATCAAACCTATTCAAAACATAAAAACTAAAGAGTTTCCAGGTATTCCAACAGATCTTCAAGCTCAATTAATGGTATTAATGTGCAAGAGCGTTGGGAAAAGTTCTATAACTGAAAGTATTTTTGAGAATAGATTTATGCATGTTGCTGAGTTGCAAAGACTAGGCGCGAAAATAAATATTCAAAACAATAAAGCATTGATTGAGGGCAATACCAAATTTATTGGTGCTGAATTAATGTCTAGTGACTTAAGAGCCAGTGTTGCTTTAGTATTAGCCGCAATAGTGGCGAATGGTAAAAGTATTGTTGGAAGAGTCTATCACTTGGAGAGAGGATATGAAAATATTGAAAATAAATTACAAAAAATTGGTGTTAAAATTAAAAGATTGAAATAATGAATAAATATTTAGCAAGAATAATTGCAAATGATCAAGAGGGGCTACAAATGATTTCTGCTTGTAGTTCTGGTGCAAAAGTTAAAGTGACAGATATAAAGTATCTGGCATCTAATAAGGTTTTTTTGTTATCAATTGAAAGAACCAAAATTGAAACTGATCAAGAGGGTAAGAAAATCAATAGTATCTGTCGATTTGATTTTGTTGATAAAGTAAGATCAAAAAATATCAATCAATCAAATAAAGATTTAGTTTTAGAGTTAATTGGAATTGATTATTTGAAAAATAATGATGATTATGAAATAAATCTTATTTTTAATAATAATGCCCACATAGCTTTGACAACAGAAACTATCGAAGCGCGGCTTGAGGATCAAAACGAAATTAAATAATTATGAAAATATTAAATAGTAAAACTAAAAATTTCGATAAAAATTTGGATTATTTACTTTTTAAAAGGAGAAAAAGCATCAAATCTGACAAAGTCTCTGTAACTAATATTATTAACGACGTAAAAAAGAATGGTGATAAAGCATTGATTAAATATGAAAAGAAATTTAATCGAAATACCACAATCATTCCTAGTGCCAAAAAAATTACTAAGTTAATAAAATCTTTAAACCCTAAAGTTAAGAAAGCAATCGACACAGCCTATAATCGAATTTACAAATTTCATTCTTTACAAAAATTTAAGAATATTTCGTATACAGATAAATTTAAAAACAAACTTGAATATAAATATTTACCATTAGATTCTGTTGCAATTTATGTTCCAGGTTCACTTGTATCTTATCCATCAAGTGTACTTATGAATGCTATACCAGCAATTGTTGCGGGAGTTAAAAGAATTGTAATGATAAACCCAGGTTTCAAGGGAAACCAAAATCCGGCTGTTTTATACGCAGCAAGAAAATGTAAAATTAAAGAAATTTACTCTATTGGTGGTCCATCTGCTATAGCAGCTGTCTCCTATGGAACTAAAAAAATTAAAAGAGTAGATAAAATAGTTGGACCCGGGAATTCATATGTAGCAGCGGCAAAAAAAGAAGTTTTTGGAGATGTTGGAATCGAAGGTATGACTGCAGGTCCCTCTGAAATAACTATTGTCTGTGATAAATTCTCAAATCCTGAATGGGCTGCAAGTGATTTAATCGGTCAAGCAGAACATGATCCTCAAGCACAATGTATATTAATTTCAAAAGACAAAAAACTAATTAGTAAAGTCCAGATGGAAATTCTAAAACAATTAAAAAGTATTCCAAGAGAATCTGTGGCAAAAAAAAGTTTAAAGAGAAATGGAATTTTAATGTATGTAGCAAACGATAGTAAAATAATTAATATCGTAAATAAAATTGCACCTGAACACTTGGAATTGAACGTAAAAAACTACAAATCTTTGATACCCAAAATTAAGAATTCTGGTTCAATATGCTTAGGAAAATATGCAGTTATGGCAATGACAGATTATAACATTGGATCAAATCATATATTGCCAACTAATGGGTCAGCAAAATATTCTAGTGGTATCAGCGTCAATGAATTTTATAAAAGAATTTCTTACATAAACTTATCAAAAAAGGGTATTGAAAGTCTTGGGCCATCAGTTATAACTCTTGCAAATTACGAGGGGTTAGCAGGACATGCTCAATCTGTAAAAAAAAGAATAAGGAGAAAATAAATTTGTCAAAACAAGACTTACTTGAATTCAAAGGCAAGGTAACTGATTTACTTCCAAATGCTATGTTTAGAGTTCAGCTTGAAAATGGTCATGTTGTAACAGCTCATACAGCGGGCAAATTAAGAAAAAACAGAATTAGAGTATTACAAGGTGATAATGTGACAGTCGAAATGACACCATATGACCTCACAAAAGGCAGAATAATCTTTAGGGGTTGACCTTTTGCCTCGGTAGCTCAGGAGTAGAGCAGAGCCCTGAAAAGGCTTGTGTCGGAGGTGCGAATCCTTCCCGAGGCACCATCAAAATATCTTGAAATTAATTTAAAAGAACCTAACCTCATATCAAAATAAATAACTAAAGGACGAGTGAATAAGATGAGTACAATACAAGGAAAAGTAAAGTGGTTTAACGGCAAAAAAGGTTACGGCTTTATAGAAAGAGATGATAAAGAAAAAGATGCGTTTGTACATGCAAGCGCAGTTAAAGCAGCGGGCATGAGATATCTTAATGAGGGTGATAAAATAGAATTTACCCTTGAAGATGGTCCCAAAGGTCCTTCAGCAGTAAATTTAAAAAAATTAGACTAATTTTCTAAAATTATAAAAAGGGCGATATATCTTTGAGTGGATATACGTCCTTTTTCTTTTAGGGGTTGCATTATCGTTTTTTTTGTCTAAAAAGATTCCAATGAAAAAATTTGAGATAAACAAATTAGCATCTAAAAGTACTTTAAGAAAAGCTCTTAAAGGAACTAGTAGAGTTGTGCACACTCACTTCCATGCTGGCTAAAGCTAGCGAATAATCATTTATATTATAATTTTAAATAACAACAAAATAAGATAAAACAAAATAGGATATGCCTTGATGGTGAAATAGTATCACGTCGGTTTGTGGATCCGAAGTCGTAGGAGCGTAACCTACTCAAGGTACCAAAAAATGAGTGAAAAAAATAAATTAATTCCTGGATTACCTTCAGGTTTTGAAGATAGATGGAATAAAACATTAATTCTCAAAAAAAGACTATTAAAAGTCATTGAGAATAATTTTATTAGATATGGTTTCGATCCTTTAGAAACTCCATCATTCGAAATTGCAGAAAATATAGGATCCTTTCTTGCAGAGGATGATAATAATCTTATGTCTGATGTTTTTTCTTTTAATGATGGTGAAAAGAATATTACTCTTCGATACGATCTTTCCAGTCCTTTAGCAAGATTTGTTGCTCAAAACAATCAAGAACTTCCATCAATTTATAAAAGATACGCTATTCAAAATGTATTTAGAAATGAAAAGTCAGGCAATGCACGTTTTAGAGAATTTACTCAAGCTGATTGCGATATTGTAGGCAATGTAAATCCAGCACAAGCAAATGCTGAATTATGTAATCTGGTTGCAAGCACTCTAATTGAATGTGGTTTAAAAAAAGATCAATTTACAATCAATGTAAGTAATAGAAAGATTATTCAAGGTTTAATTCAAGATCTGAAAATTCCTGCATATAAAGAGATCAAGGTGATGAGAGCAATTGATAAATTAGACAAACCAGATTTTGGAATAAAAGGAGTTGAAGATCTACTAAAAAAAGAGAGAAAAGATAAAAGTGGTGCGATAACTAAAGGAGCTGATCTAAATGATGATCAAGTTTCAAAAATTTTAAACTTTTTAAAAATTAAAGATTTAAAAAAACTAAAACAAGATTTTAAAAATCCTATTACCCAAGAAGGGATTAAAGAGCTTGAGGATTTATTTGAGATGCTAGATTTTGGAAATTATTCTGAGTTAGTCAAAACAAATTTCACAATAGTTAGAGGATTGGCGTATTATGATGGCTTTTGTGTTGAGACCAATCTAAATTTTAAAACAACAAATAATAAAGGTAAAGAAATTGATATTGGTAGTGTATGCTCTGGTGGACAATACAATAAGTTAATTTCAAGATTTAAAGGTGTCGATATACCTGGAACAGGTGTCAGTATTGGTGTGGATAGACTTTTGTTTGCTATGTCTCAAATAAATCAAGTCCAATTGGACGATCAAAAACCAGTCATTGTTTGCGTAATGGATGAAAAATATTTAAAAAATTATTACGAAATTTTAGACATCTTGAGAAAAAATAATATTAATTCAGAAATTTTTTTAGATAGTAAGAAAAATCTCGGTAAACAACTGACATATGCAAATAAAAGAGGGTGCCCGATTGCAGTTATTTGTGGAGAGAATGAATTTAAAGATAGTAAAATTACACTTAAGAACCTCCTAGGCATTAAGGGGGAAGATAATCAAATCACTTTTTCAAAAGAAAATTTAGTAAATGAAATCAAAAAATTTATCTGACAGCATACTTAAAACTGTTAAATCAAATGGTTTTAAATATATTGAATTACCCTCAGTAATTGAGGCTAACCATATCGTACAAAGATCTGGTGAAAGTTTTCGAAAATTTATTTTCTCATTTACTGACCAAGGAGGAAATGAACTATGTTTAAGGCCAGATCTGACAATTGTATCTTGTCTCAGATACTTAGAAAATAATCTAAAGGGCAAGGAGAAGATATTTTATAATGGTCAAGCATATCGTAAATCTGAAAACAAAAAGGACTCGATTGTAAGAAATCAAGTTGGTTTTGAAATCATAGGGTCAGGAAATGAGAAAAATGATGATAAGGAAATAATAAATACATCATTAAAATCTTTAAAAAATTTTAATTATTCATCAGGCGAGATCACAATTGGGAATGTAGAAATATTCAATCTTCTTATATCTAAATTGGATATCCCTAAACGATGGAAATTAAGACTTTCAAGACATTTTTGGAGAGAAGATTACTTTAATGATCTTCTTAAAAGATTAGAGACTAATTCAGATGTTGATCCAACAATAGTTGAGATCGATAAAAAAAGATATTTTAGAATGTTAAAAGATGATCAATCAACCATTATAGCAAATAGAACAATTAACGAAATTTTAAGCAGATTTGATAAAAAGATTAAAGATCCAAGGAGACCTAGTAAAGGAAGAAATATTTCAAAAATTATTAAGGAATTTTTGAGAATTAAATGTCCAATTAATAATGCAGCCAAGGTATTAAATAAGTTTTTCAAGAAATATAAAATTAATTTATTGGTAGATCAGAGATATTTTCCAATCTCAAAAAATAAAATTAATAAATTAAATGTGACTTTTTCAGCTGCTTTTGGCAGACAGCTTGAATATTACACGGGTATGGTTTTTAAAATAGATATTAAGTCCAAATCAAAAATTATTAATTGTTGTAATGGCGGCCGATATGATAAATTGATTTCCGACCTTGGTTCAAAAAAACAAACTCCAGCAGTTGGTGCTGCTTTAAATTTAGTAAATTAATGGATAATTTAATCAATATAGGTATTCCAAGCAAAGGTCGACTTAGAGTAGATGTTTTAAAAATCTTTAAGAAAAAAAAATTGAAAATTATATCTGAAAGAGGAGAAAGAGATTTAATTGGATCAATTAAAAATAAACCATATGTTAAGATTTTATATCTTCATGCTAGAGAAATTATTGAAAGGTTAGGGGATAGCTCTTTAGATGTTGGTTTTTCTGGTTTTGATTTATTGAAAGAAAGTGGCGTAAATGTCCAAAATAAAATAAATGTGGTCAAAAAACTTAGTTTTGGAAGAGCAAATTTAGTAGTAGCAATTCCAGATCCTTGGATTGATGTTCAGACTATCGCTGATCTTGAGGAAATTGCTTTTGAATTCAGAGATATTAAGAAAAAAAGAATTAGGGTTGCAACTAAATATCCAAATTTAACACAAGATTTTTTGTTCTCAAAAGGTGTTACACAATTTAGATTGGTTAAAAGTTTAGGAGCTACTGAGGCCTATCCTTTTACTGGATCTGCCGAGTTGATTACTGACATTACATCCACAGGTGAGACCTTAAAAGCAAATAATCTACGTATCTTAAAGGATGGTGAAATTTTAAAATCTGAAGCTTGTCTTTTAATTTCAAAAAAAAATGTAAAGAAAAAGCGATTAAACAATTTAATTAAATTACTTTCCAAGTAATTTATCTTTAAAGTAAATTAAAATAATCTTTATTATATCTAAATTTCTAATTATCGCATATAGAGCGATCATCACTCCAATAACAAACAATATTTTTAAAACCAAAAAAAAATCCATATTTATTAATTATTTTTTAAAAATAATAACCAATCTTAGTATCTCATAGTAATCTAGTAATAAGTTGATTTCCATTAAAACACGTATATCTTTAAAAGTATGGATACGATTCTATTAATAATTCTAGTTATACTACTTGGTGCAACTTTAGGTATTTTATACTTAAATTTAAGGTCAAAACCTAAAGATGAGAATGAGAATAAAGAAGCTGAGGAATTAGCTAATTTAAATGCTGAAATAGTGAGGTTAAAAGATAGCCTTAATTCTACAATCAATACATCGCTTAGTTCAATGTCTACTTCATTTAATTCTTTATCAACCGGAGTTACAAAGGATATGACTGAGGCCTTAACCAAAGTAGATGAGAAGGTTGGTAACTTTAATGAGCAAGTTAAATTATTAAATCAAAGCCAAGAGGGGATTACTAAAATTTTAGCAGGGGTTAAAAAGTATGGAACTTTGGCTGAATATTCTTTGGATGCTTTAATCAAAGATTTGTTACCTTCATCTCAATTTATGACAAATGTCAAAATGAAAGAGGACACTAGTGAAAATGTAGAATTTGCAATCAAGCTTCAAGGAGATGTCTTGGTTCCAGTAGATTCTCATTTTCCAGTAGAAAAATTCAAAACCATCACTGATGCATATGATGCAGATGATAAAAAAGCAGTTGCAGATGCTAGAACAAAATTAGCAAGTGCATTTAAGGCCAAAGCAAAAAGTGTCATGGAAAAATACATTGTTCCACCAAAAACAACTGATTTTGCAATAGTGTATGCACCAACTGAAAGTCTTTATAAAGAATTAACTGAATACCAAGATCCAAGCACAAAAGAATTATTAACCCAAGAATTAATGAAAAAATATAAAATTGTAATTTGCGGCCCTAATACTCTTTCAGCCTATTTACAGTCTTTACACATGGGATTTCAATCTCTTAGGGTTCAAAAGGGTGCAACAGAGATTTATAATCACTTAAAAACAATCAGCACAAGGTTTGCAAAGCATTTTGACAACGTCATAGTTTTAAGAAAAAAACTAGAAGAGGCTATGAATGTAGTTGATAAGTTTGGAACTGATGCAAGATCAATCACTAGAACTTTAGAAAATATTAAAGATCCCGAGCAAGTTGAAAAAGCTGTACTGACAGAGAACGTTGAAAAATTTGTTGAGAGAAATAAACAGCTTAAAAAATAATTTCTTTTTTCACATATTACCGACTATAAGAAATCAAATGCGTTGGAACAAAAAATACAACTATCCATCAAGTTCAAGAGCTACCGAAGATGGAATAAGAAGATATGTTTTAGGAGAAGCAAAATTACCAAGTGTAACTTCAATACTTGATGCAACAAAGTCAGAGGAAGATAAAGCAGCCTTAGCAAATTGGCGAGAAAGAACTGGCCATAAAGAAGCTGAAGCAATTACAAAAGCAGCCAGTAGTAGAGGTTCTCAGATGCACAGCTATTTAGAGTCTTTTCTATTAGGAAGAGAAAATTTAAGTTTCTTTGAGGATAATGAACAATATAAAAAAATGGCAAAAGAAATAATTGATAAAGGTTTAACAAATAGGTTGGAGGAAATATATGGTGTGGAATGTACGATGCATTATCCTGAGAGATATGCAGGTACAGCAGATTGCGTTGGTGTTTATGAGGGAAAAGAAACTATTATTGATTTTAAACAATCCAATAAACCAAAAAAGACTGAATATATAGACTCTTGGTTTTTACAAACAGCTGCTTATTCATTAGCTCATAATGTCGTTTACAAATCAAATATCAATGCTTGCGTTATTCTTGTTTGCACAGTAGATAATTTGTTTCAAGAGTTTAAAATTCAAGGACCTGAATTAGTAACTTATCAAAATTTATTTCTTGGAAGACTTAAAAAGTTTAATGAACTCACAAATTTGGAGTAATGTAAATAATGGATAAAATAGTAATCTATGATACCGAAACAACCAATAGCACTATTTGGGGATCAATAATTGAAGTAGGTGCTGTCGTTGTTGATAAAAATCTTAAAGAGATTGGAAAATTAAATATCAGAGGCAGAATGCCAGAAGGAGAGGTGCCCAGTGCAAAGGCCTTGCTTGTTAATTCAACTAGCATTGATTTACTTACCAAAGGCAATTATTCACATTATGATTTTTTAGGTGCTGTTGAAAATTTTTTCACAAAGTGTGCTCCAGCAGTATTTATGGGTTGGTCAAATTTAAATTTTGATCGAAGAATGTTCCACTTTAATTTTTTTAAGGGTAATAGGTATCCTTATGCCACCCACTCATCGCCCAATAGTGAACATGATGGTTTGCATATAGCTAGAGCAGCCCAAACATTAAACTCAGAGACCCTAAAAACAGAGCTAACCGAAGCAGGTAATCCAAGTCTTGCACTGGAATCTCTATCTAGAATGCAGGGTTTTGACACTTCAGCTAGCCATACAGCCTATGTTGATGCACAGAATTCATTGAAGGTTTTAAGAATTATAAAAGACAAACATAAAGAAAATTGGGATACCTTTTTAAAGACCTCAACAAAGACTAGCGTTGAAACATTTTTAAAAAATGAAGGCATATATTCTATTTTTGAAAATGTGAAAGGTCGGAATATGATGTATCTTACTGGTACGCTACATCCTAATCATTGCTTTCACCCGTCATATGCATCTTGGGGATATGTTTGGGACCTAAGAAGGGATCCAGAACCATTGTTAAACCTACCAGTAAATCAATTACGAGATGTATTAAAAAAATATAGCCCTAAGGCTTTAAGAGTTTTAAAAACTAATAAAGCACCAGTAATTTTAGATAAACAATTTGCTCTTAAACAAAAACCTTATTCAGAACTAGATTTAGTATCAATTCAAAAAAGGGCTAAACTTGTTAGGGAAAATGAAAATTTTTGTAAAAATATTCAAATCATAAATAGAGAAGCTGCAGAGGAAAAGGAACAAACAAAAACCCAAGAAGATTTATTACCAGAGGAAACTCTTTATGAGAAATTTATTCCAAATAAAGATACTGCATTATTTAAAACTTGGCATAGCTCATCTTGGGAAGACAAATTGAGATTATTAGATAAGTTTCAAGATAAAAGATGTAGCTGGTTTGGCCAAAAAATTATTTATCAAGAAGCACCGCAAATTTTACCACCTGATCTTTATAAAAATATCAAAAGTGAAATTGCTAGAAGAATTTTGAGTAAAAATAAAGAAAAGTGGCAAACTATTAATATGGCTTACACTGAAATTGATTATTTAAGAGACCAAGCTTCCAATAGAGATGATGCGGAAGAATTAAAAAAATTAGATGAAATAAACGAATTTATAATGTCAATTGAAAAAAAATATGAAATTGCGTAGTTGACTTTGTATTAGTAAATTATAGAAAGACTGAATGCTGACAGATTTTAAAGACGAAGATTTTGATAACAAAATTAAAAACGAGGATATTTCTGTAATTCAATTTTCTGCTGCGTGGTGTGGACCTTGCAAAGCTTTAAAACCAATTATGGATAAACTAGCTGTTGAGTATAAAGATAAAGCAGGATTTTATTACGCTGACATTGAAGAAGGTGGAATAAATACTGGTAGTGCCGCTGGAATAAGAGGGGTGCCAACTGTAATTATTTATAAAAAAGGTGTTGAAGTAGATAGAAAAGTTGGCGGTGTACCCGAAAGTCACATGAAAGAATTTTTAGAAAAAAATATTTAATTTAAATTTAAAACTTCAGAACAAAGATATAAAGATCCAGTAATTAATAGTAGATCTCCTTGATTTAGATTTACGCTTTTAATCGCATCTTCAATACTTTCTTTATAACTTACATTTGGCATATTTTTGAATTTTTCTTTTAATTTAAGCCCACTAATTGCATTTGGCTGGTTTTTAATATCCACAGTTGTTATTGAGTCAATATCTTTAAAGTGGTTAATATATTTTTCATGTTCTTTATTATCCATCATACCAATAATGACATGTTTTTTACAATCTAGGCTTTTTAAATATTCATTTAACACTCTTGCTCCATCTTCATTATGATCTCCAGATATTAAAAAAAGATTGTCTTTAACTAAATCTTTTAATTTACCTGACTCAATTGTTTGAAGTCTTGCAATATTGTCGATTTTTTGAATACCTTTTTTTATGTGATGATCTTCAATGCCCAGATCTAATATTCGTAAGGTTGCGATAGCTGTTGAAATATTTTCCTGTTGAAATTGACCTAATACATTTGGTTTTGGTAGTTTTAATCCACCAAATTTATCTTCAT
Source organism: uncultured Pelagibacteraceae bacterium (assembly GCA_902589765.1). Classification (GTDB taxonomy): domain Bacteria; phylum Pseudomonadota; class Alphaproteobacteria; order Pelagibacterales; family Pelagibacteraceae; genus Pelagibacter. The sequence goes on along the minus strand of CACIUF010000002.1, from coordinate 53,300 downwards.
AATAAAAGAATTCATTTTCTCTATTTGAAAATGAAAAATCATCATTAAAAAAATACTTATTAGATTGATTTTGATGAATAGTTTTTTTAATCTTTTCTAATGTTGAAATAGGGTATTGTTTTGCAACAATAATATTTGAATTTAAAAGTTTTGAGGTTTTTTCAAAAATAATCTTGTCAATAGTTCTCTCATTTTCTGGAAGCCAGTCTAAATGGTCCTTCGATATAGAAGTTACAACACTTGCAAGATTATTCTTTAAGATATTTGTTGCATCAAACCTATGAAATAAACCTGCTTCAATTAGATTGAGATTATCAGGATATTGAGCTGCTTTATAAAAATAACATGCAGTTAAAATTTCAAAGAACGTTATTGGATTATTCGCATTTACTCTCTCAACCTCCTCAAATAAAGAGGCCAGTTCATTATCCCCTAGTTGTTGGTTGTTAAAAACAAATCTTTCATTTATTTTTTGAATATGAGGGCTGGTGTAAACATTACACTTTATTCCTGCCTCTCTAAAAATTGAATAACAAGCTTGAATTGTTGAGTTTTTACCATTTGTCCCAACAATACTGATGGCTTTGATTTTATCCTGAGGATTACCAAGTTTTTCACAAAGGTGAATAATTCGATCTAAGCTTAGATCAATTTCTTTTTTATGCAATTTTAGAAAGCGACTGAGTATTTTCTGTAGTTTCATTTTGTTCAGTGCTTATAACAGAATTTTTCTTTAACAATATTGACAATAAAGTTCCAATTTTTTCAGCCAGATCCTTTCTTTCAACAATTAAATCAACAAAGCCAGTCTTTTCAACGTATTCACTCTTTTGAAAACCTTCTGGCAATTCTTCTTTAACAGTTCCTTGAATTACCCTTGCCCCAGCGAAAGCGATTAGTGCTCCCGGTTCAGCTATATGAATATCACCTAACATTGCATAGGAAGCAGTAATACCCCCAGCAGTTGGATCTGTTATACAAACAAGATATGGAAGATTATTATTTTTTAATTCATTTATTGCTAGTGTGGTTCTTGTCATTTGAGATAGAGAAATTAAACTTTCCATCATTCTCATTCCACCCCCCGCACTTACACATAAAAAAGGAGTTTTATTCTCAATTGCATGTTGAATACCGTATAAGAAAGCTTCTCCTTCTGCAGCTGCCATTGATGCACCTAAAAAATCAAAATCAGATGCAACTGCAGTAATTTTAATATCATTGATTACACCACTTACGACCATCATCCCACAATCCATACCTGTTTTTTTTCTGGCAGATTTTAATCTATCTTTATAGGATTTTGAGTCTGTCCAGTTTAAAGGATCATCTTTTGGGATGGGGGTTTGAAATATTTCGTAATTATCTTTTCCAAATAAAATATCAAATCTTTGTTTAGGTTTAATTCTGTGGTGTTTATTACAATCAGGGCAAACCCATAGATTTTCCTCTAAATCTTTTTTTAATATTGGACCTTTGCAACAGGATGTCCAATCACTATTAGCAATGTCTTCTTTAGACGCCCTTTTATGAATGGCAGACTTGATTTTTTCACCTGCTTTAATTATTTTAGTTATCCAATTCATTTTATTCTATTTTTTAATTTTCTTACTAACTTACCTACATTTGTGACAGGATTTTGTCTACTATTTAAACTTCTCGTAATTTCTTTACAAATAGCACTTCCCACTACTAACCCATCAGCAGATTTAAGCTTTCCAATTGTCTTATCTGTAATACCAAAACCAATCACAATCTCTTTTTTAGGATTAATTTTTTTTATCCTATTATAATTTTTAAGTATTTCTAGAGGTGATACTTTTAATTTGCCACCTGTAGTACTTAGCATTGATATAAAATAATTCATTGGATGAGAGTTTTGTATAATTTCTTTAAGTCTTTTACTTGTTGTTGTAGGTGATAAAAGTTGAATAAAATAAATTGATTTTTTTTTACATTTTTTTGCGAAATCTTTATTTTCTGGCCAAGGTAAATCTACAACTATTAATCCATTTACTCCTGAAGTTTTACATTTGTTTAAAAAGTTGTTAGCTCCATATTGAAAAATCATATTATAGTAACCCATCAATATAATAGGTTTGTTTTTATCAAATTTTTTAAAATCTCTAACAATCCTAAATATATCATTTATTTTAATACCTTTTTTAATTGCTCTATAAGCGCTAGTTTGAATTTGGCTTCCATCGGCAACAGGAGTATTATGAGGGACACCTAATTCTAAAATATCTGCATTTTTTGATATAGCTTTTAATATATTCAACGATTGTTTTTTTGAGCTATCTCCAGCAACAGTATAGGTTAATAAAGCTGGTCTATTTTCTGCTCTTGCTTTTTTAAAAGCAACACTAATTGGATTTGACATATTTTTTACCCAATCTTTGCTCTAAAATTCCACGATCTTTGTAAGCATCCCCACAACTATTAATTACTACCACTGTATCTTTACTAAGTTTTTTTGCTTCTTTAAGGGCAACAAAAAAAGCATGGCTTGGTTCCAAGGATGGTCTTAAATCTTCAAACTTCGTCACAAGTTTATATGCATTTAAAGCTTCTTCATCGCTTGCTGCAGTATACCTAGCTCTCTTCGTGTCCTTTAAAAAGCAATGAAGTGGAGAAATTCCAGGATAATCAAGTCCAGCTGAGATTGACTCTGTTTCTTCTATTTGTCCATCTGAGTTTTGATTGACGTACTGAGCTGCACCATGAAGTATTCCAATCTTAGAACCATAGGTTAAAGGTGCTGCATGTTTTTTACTTTTTTTAGGTCCGCCAGCCTCTACCCCAATAAACTCAACTTGTTTTTTATCATAATCCATAAATTCATTCCAAAAACCAAAGCTTGAACTTCCTCCTCCTACACAATTGTATAATTTAAGTTTTTTTGGAATTGATCCAAACTCATAAATTAATTGTACTTTTAACTCTCTTGAAATTTGGCTAGTGCTCCATCCACATATACGAACAAAAACTGCGGGTCCAACTGTACTTCCAACACACATTGCTGTCGTATCACAATTGGCAACCCAAAATCGCATACATTCTGAGACAGCGTCTACAAGTGTTTGACTTCCTGAGTAGACAGGTATTACTTCTGCTCCATTTTTTTTCATTGCTTTTACATTTGGCTGTTGTCTAGCAATATCTTTCGCACCCATAAATATTTTACATTTTAAACCGAATTTTTTAGCAGCCATACTTAACATTTTTCCAGCATATCCAGCACCTGTATCTCCACATATTATTTTTTTACCAGATCGCTTTGCAAGCAAACAATGAACAGTAGCGTTGTAAATTTTATGAGCTCCTCCATTAGCATCCGACACAACTTTAGACCAAATTTGAGCACCGCCGATGTGATTTGTAAGATTTTCTAGCTTTATAAATCTCGTTGGAGCTCCAACCCAATTTTTAAAGTATTTATCTCTTTCGGTAATAAATTTTTTGTCTTTTTTAAGTTTATTGAATAAAATTTCCAAATCTTCTATTGGTTTTTTTAGAGTTTCAGGAACAAAGTTTCCTCCAAATTTACCACCCCAAAATCCAAGCGAATTTCCTTGATCGATAACTGGAACTCCTTTTTTAAGTTTCATATCTTCCCAAATAAATTTAACAATTTATCAATTTTATTTATATCTTTTTTTCCATTTTGGTCTTCTAGCGCTCCACTGAGATCAACAATAAAGTCTTTATTTCTAAATTTAGGTATATCATCTATTTGGATATTTCCTGCAATCATTTTACTTAATTCACCAGGTACGTCATCTAATAAACTATGATTAAAACTCTTAGATTCATGATAACCTTTTGAGTCAAATAAAATTATATCTGAAATTTCTGAATAACTTTTATATTTAATTACATCATCTCTATTTGAAACATTAATAGCTGTGATTATTTTTTTTTTGAATTTAGATTTTATTTCTTTTGTTCTAGCAGGGTTAACATCGTAAAGTTGATAATAATCAAAATTTAAATTTTTTATTTTTTCCAAAATTACGTCATCAGGGTTTACAAGTACAGAAACAAAATTAACCGGTTCTTTATCTACATTTATCAAATCTTTTAATTCTTTAAATTTAACAAACCTTTTACTTTTTTCATAGTTTGTGATGAAACCTATCATTGTTGGTTTATAATTATGATTTAAAATATATTTTAAAGTTTTAGAATCAGAGACCCCACAAATTTTCAAACCTTTGATCATAGGCTTAAGTGGTCGATTAGATTTTGAATATTTTTTTTTATATTCCCTTTAGTTATTGGTCTCCCCATCACAAGCCAATTACTACCATTTTCATATGCTTGTCTTGGAGATAAAACTCTTTTTTGATCATTTGATTTCGAATTAAATCTTATTCCAGGAGTTATAATTTCTTTTTTAAATACTTTTTTAACTATTTCTACTTCATGTGCACTACATACAATAGCATCTAATTTTGCTTTATTTGCTAACTTAGCTTGGTGTAGTACTAAATTTTTTGTGTCTCTATTAAAACCAATTTCTTTTAACGATTTATTGTCTAATGAGGTAAGTATAGTTACACCTGTTAACTTAATTTTTCCTGAGACTTTTTTTGTAGCTTTTAAAGCCTGTAAGCCAGAGCTGATATGTATTGTCAAATAATTAATTTTTAAATCTTTCATTGCTCTAACTGTAGATACACAAGTATTTGGAATATCGTGAAGTTTTAGATCTGCAAATATTACCTTATTCTTTAATTTTGATAAAAAAGATCTACCTTTTTTTGAATTAAGAAATTCAAGCCCAAATTTATAACCGATCTTTATTTTAGAATTTTGAGTATTATTGATAATTTTTTTTATTTTTGAAATATTAGCAGCATCACATGCAACAAAAATCTTATTTTTTTTCATTATTTAACTTTTTAAATAATTCTTTAGACATTTTCCATTTTATTATCCTTTTTTGAGGAACATTTACTTTTTCTCCTGTTTTTGGATTTCGTCTAATAGAAGCTTTTTGAATATTTGTTCGAAAAGTTCCAAAGTTTCTGAGCTCTACACCTTCATTTTTACTTAGCGAATTTTGAATTTCTTTAAGGATTATTTCTACTACTTTAATAAGATCTTTAGTTAAAAAATTCGGATAAGATTTTTTAAGTTCTTTTATAAGCTCTGATTTTACTATAGCCAATTTAGTTTAATAAATTTATTTTGTCTTTTTATCTTTCTTTTTCAAATCTTCTGACAGTGATGAAAAAGGTAAATTTTTTCCTGATCCTTCAGCGCCATATTTCTCTAAAGCTTCTTTTTTTTCTATCTCTTCTAAAAGTTTAATGCTTAAGGTAACTTTTCTTTTATCTAAATCTAAGTCTGCAATTGCACAATCAATTCTTTCTCCGCCAGTAAATCTTGATGTTCTGGTATCCGCAGTATTAATTGCAATATTAGATTTCTTTATAAGAAAATCCATTTCACACCCTCCTTCTGGTCTAACAATTAAACCTTTAGAGTCAGTAGAAATAATCTTAACAGTTATTGTTTGCTTAATTTTTTTATCTTTAAACCAGTCAAATGGATCTGTTTTAGTTTGCCTGATACCACCTCTGATTTTTTGTTCTGAAATTTTTATTTCTAAAATCTTTATTTTTACTTTATCACCTTTTTTGTAATTATTAAGTTCTTCTTCACCATTGTTGGACCAAACTAAATCATTGCAATGAATAAAGATATCAATATCTAAATCATCTATTTTAACAAATAATGAATATTCATTTTTGTTAACGACCTCACCTTCTACTATAGTTCCAACTGGAAATTTTTTCTCAAAAATTTTGAAAGGATTTTCTAAAGTTAATCTATGTGATATAGCAACTCTTCTTTTTTCTTTATCTATTTCAGTTATAACACAATTAATTATATCGTTAACTTTAAACATTTTTTTGGCAGATGCGTTTTTTTTACTCCATGATAATTCACTTGAGTGTAATAACGTTGTAAGTCCTGGCAATTCAGATAATTCACAAAATGCACCAAAATCCATTAATTTTATTACTTTAAATTTGTAAGTTTTATTTAATTCAAAGTTATCAATTTTTCCGAATGGGTCAGGAGACAATTGTTTGACACTGCAACCAACTTGTAATTTCTCTTTATCTACTGAAATAACCTTTAGATCATGTTTTTCTCCAATATTAAAAACTTCATCAGGGTGATTAACTCTTGAATAAGAAATCTCTTGCAAATGCACTAATACGTCTAATTCTCCGTTAACGTTAAAAAAACAACCAAAAGAACTATAGCCCTTAACTTCAGCGCCTTTAATAATGTCTCCGACTTTGTATTTTTCTATTATTTTTGCCTTATCTTCTTTTTTGAAAGATGAGATTATTTCTCTTCTTGAAACACATGCATTCCCACGCACTTTATCTAATTTTATTAATGCAAATTTTTGAGGTTCATTCATTAGATGTGAAATATCTTTTAAGGGTTTGTCACTAATCTGGGAACCAGGTAAAAACATAAGAGAGCCGGTATCTATGTGTTCAACAATGCACCCACCTTTACATTTAGAGGTAATCTTACCCATAATTGGCTCATTTTTTTCGTAAGCCTCAACTAGCTTGTCCCAACCTTTGATTTTTTGGGCTTTGTTAGCTGAAACCAAAACTTCACCATTTCTATCCTCAATTTTTTCTAGGAGAACTGGAATTGTTTCACCTAATTTTATTTTTTCACTTAAACCCATGTTTTTGAGTTCATTTATATCTAGTACTGGCTCACTTTTTAGGCCTTCAACAAAGAGAAAAACAAATTTATCAGTAATTTTGTTAATTTTTCCATTAATAATTTTTCCCTCTTCTATTTGTGTTTTTGAAAGTTTTGAATTTAATAATTTCTCGAATTCTTTAGAGGCCGGATCTGATAAATTTTTATAAATTTCCATTAGTTATAAATTTTTTTGTCTATTATTTTTTTTATTTTTAAAAAACACGACCTTTTAGATAAATTTGACGTATTTATCAATATAGAATCTTCAGTTTTCTTCAAAGGTGATATTCGTCTATTATAGTCACTTTTATCACGTTTTTTAATACTTTTTAACACCTCTGAATAGGATATATTATTTTTAAGTTTTTTTAATTCATTAAATCTTCTTTTAGCTCTGACTTTTAAACTTGCGGTTACAAAAAACTTAAAATCTGCATCTGGAATAATTTTATAAGTTATGTCTCTTCCATCTAAGCAAGAACCATTAAATCTTTTTGGTGCTCTATAAGCACAATTAATTTGAAAAGAATGAACAAGTTTCCTTATATTTCTGTCTTTGGCAATCAAAGAGGCTTCAGCACCAACTTCATCAGTCAAGAGCTTTTTATTTTGAAGACTTTTTAAATTTAAATTTTTAATCTTTTTTTCTAAGAACTTTTTATTAAAATTTTTTTTTTGGTTGATTTTAATTAAAGCAATCATCCTATAGATTTTTCCTGTATCTAAATACAAAAGTTTGTAATGTTTTGATATGTTCTTAGCTAATGTTCCTGCACCAGCTGCAGCAGGAGAGTCTATCGCAACTTTGATAAATTTTTTTTTAGTCATCATTTTTTAAACATTTCTATAATTTTCAAAAAGTTTGGAAATGAAGTTTTTATCGAGTCCTTATCATGTATGTGCCATTCACCTCCAAAAGATAAAGCAGCTATTACACTGGTCATAAAAACTCTGTGATCTTTTAGGTATTTTTGGATAATAATTTTTTTTTTAATTTTTAGTTTGGGATTACCAAATATTTTAATTGAACCTTTAGTTGTAGTAATTTTTACGCCCATCATTTTTAAGATTTTTGCGCCCAATTTTAACCTTGGGCTTTCTTTTTTGTTAAGTTCATCTAAATGTTTAAAAATAGATGTACCTTTTGCTTTAGCGGCTATTAAAAAAATAATTAAAAATTCATCTATAGCTTCACTATTTAACTTTGATGGACAATTTATAGCTCTGAGATTTCTAGGGCTTTTTATAAATATATCTGAAATTTGTTCTCCTTTATAAATTTTTTTGTTTAGCAGTAAGATTTTAACTCCCATTTTTTTTAGAATGGTAATTATACCAATTCTAGTTGGGTTCACATTTACATTTTTTATGATTAACTTAGATTTACTAGATAGCGCTGTAAGCGCCATAAAGAAAGCACTTGAGCTGATATCTGAGGGAATTTTGTAGTTTATTGGTTTAACTTTTTTTACTTTACTAATCTCAATTAAGTCAAAATTTTTTTTTTTTTTAATCTTAATTGGTAATTTCAAATGTTTCAGTAAAAGCTCAGTGTGATCTCTTGATTTTTTTGCTTTAATAATTGTTTTTCCAGTTGCTTTAATTCCACCAAAAATAACACTACTTTTGCATTGTGCAGATCCTATATTTTCAAAAAATCTTATGGGTTTTAGTTTTTTTGATCCTTTTATAGTAAGAGGTAAATTATAATTATTGCTTAAGTGAAAGGATGCACCAAATTTTGATAAAGGTTCTGTAATTCTTTTAAAATCTCTTTTTGACAAACTTTTATCCCCAACAATCTTTATTGGAAATGGCGTATCAATTAAGATTCCTGAGATTAATCTTCCTAATGTACCAGAATTTTTTGCATCAATTATAAGATTTTTTTTGTATTTATATCCACCTACACCTACACCATATATTTTACAATCTCTTCCCTCAACGACTACTTTTACACCCAACTTTTTAACAGCTTGTAAAGATGCAAGAACATCTTCTGACATAAGTAAATTTTTTGCTTTTGAAACTCCACTAGCAAGAGATGAAAGAAGCACCCATCTTATACTGATACTTTTGTCTCCAGGAATTGAAATTTTTTTATTAAAATTTGAAATTCTTTGATTAAGAATAATTTTATTTGGCATCAAGGATTAATTGAATTTAAAGCTATTACCAAAATAAGCGTTTTTTGCGTTTATGTCTTTTACAAGATTTGAAGGTGTGTCTTGCGCAATAACTTTACAGTTACTTAGGATCATCGCTACATCAACACAAGCCAATAAATCCCTTGCCTGATGATCACAAATGCAAATAGTTATTTGGTTTTCCTGTTGCAAATTTACTATTATCTCTTGCAACATTTTTATTGTTAACACGTCTAAAGCAGCAAAACATTCATCTAACAAAAGTACTTTTGGATTACTCAACAATGATAAAGAAATAACCAATTTTTTTTTTTGCCCCCCAGATAAAAATTTTGCTTTTATATTTTTGATATTCTCAAGCTCAAACTTTGAGAGCAAATAATCAATTCGTTCCTGTCTTACATTCTTATCATCAATTACAATCTCGCTAATAGCTTTTAAATTATCATGAAGAGTTAAATCATTAAAAAACCCTCCATATTGTGGAACGTAACCGACTTTGAATTTCTTTGTTCTTAAGTATATGGGGTATTGTGAAACGTCTTCACCGTTAATTTTAATTTTTCCATATTTTGGAGTAATTAAACCTGTAATTAAATTAAAAATTGTTGACTTTCCAACACCGTTTGGACCAAGCATTCCAAAAATTTGACCCTCATTTATTTTAAAGCTTATATTATCAAGAATTATTCTATTTCCATAAGTAAGAGTTACGTTTTCAAATTCAATAATGGTGTGAATTTTTTTATAAGATTTAATTCTAAATTTTTTAATAAGGGCCATTTTTAGTTTACTGATTTAATGTTTATTCTTTTATTCTCTTCATACATAAATATTTTAATATCTTTCGTCTCAATATTCATCTCAATTACATCAGCTTTGAGAAAACTTGTATTATTTTCTAAAATCACATCTCTAGAAATAATCATTAAATTTTTATCCCATGAAAAATCTAAATAATCTCCTGTAATTTTATTATCAAGGTATGAAATTATTACATTTTTTGAAAAAATAGTATCATAATTATTAATATTATACTTACCAAAGTCAGATGAAATTTCTATTAATCTATAATTTTCTAAGTTAATAATTGCTTTAACGGATTTAAGAAAAATATAATTACTTGTTTTTTGATCAATTATTCCTTCACCAGCTTTTAAAAAATATTCATTTCCCTTAACATCTTTTGCAGAGTAACTTACATCTTCTATTATATTTGAACTTTCAATTTTTTCCTCGATAAATTCTGTATTTTCTTTTTCAATCAAATTTACTTTTTTCTTCTCAATTAATTTTTGGTCATAGCTTGTTTTGAAGAAGAAAAAAATTAAAAGAGAAAAAAAAAGTATAATCGCAGAAGCTCCCAAAACAATTTTTTTTCTCATTAAGAAATATTTGATTGTAATATATTATGAATATGAAGCACTCCTATTGTTTTTGATTTGTTTTTTTTTTCATAAACACATAGTGAAGTAATTCTTTTATTATTCATAATAGATAATGCTTTTGCTGCTAATTCATTTTTATCAATTCCGATTGGGTTTTTTGTCATAATTTCTTTTACAGAAATATTGTGGAAGTTTTGATTTTTTTGACTAAATCTTCTAAGTTCCCCATCAGTAATTATGCCTCTGGTATATTTTTTTTTATTTCTTACCAGCAAAAAGCCTAATTTTTTAGAACTTAAAATTTTCAATGCGTTTTTCATCTTTAAATTTTCATTTACAAAAGGAATCGCTTTATCTTTTAACATGATATCCTCTACTGTTTTTAATTGTGCACCTAAACTACCAGCAGGATGAATTTTTTTAAAATCTTTTTTATTAAATTTTCTTTGTTTCATAGTTGCTATGGCCAAAGCGTCACCCAAAGCTAATTGAGAGGTAGTGCTTGAAGTTGGTATTATGCCTCCAGCTTCAATTGCTTTTGGTATTAAAAGCTTGATATCAGCAGACTTATAAAGGATGGAGCTTTTTTGTGAAACTATACCAATGAGTAAAATTTTATTTCTATTTGCGAATTGAATAATATTTTTTAACTCATTTGTTTCTCCAGAATTGCTAATTAAAATTAAAATATCTTTCTTTGAAATACTTCCTAGGTCTCCATGAGATGAGTCGCTTGCAGACAAATAAAATGATGGAGTGCCAACTGATGAAAAAGTTGATGCAATTTTATTTGCAATTAATCCACTTTTTCCAACACCACATAAAATTACTTTTGACTGACATTTTAGTATTTGTTGAACTGCTAAATTAAAAGAATTATTGATGCTTCTTTTTAACTTTATTAATGCTTTAATTTCAAAATCAATTACTTCTCTAGCAACTTTAATAAATTTTTTTTTTTTCATTTAGTGAGACCATATATCATCCTTAAATAATGCCAAATCAAGTTCTACTCTAGTTTTCAAAAATTTAAGACAATCTTTGTATAAATCTATTCTTTTTTCTCTTTCTAAAATTTTATTTAATTCATTATGAATTTTATGAAGATAAATAACATCATTTGCACAATATTTCATTTGAGCAGGTGTTAGATCACCACCAAAGTCTGAATTTTGAAATTGTTTACTGATGTCAATATTAATAAACTCTTTAATCAAAGTTTTAAGAGAATGGTTATCAGCATAACTTCTAGCCAAACGACTAGCAATTTTAGTATCAAGAATATTATTTGTTTCAGTTTTTAAATAATATTTAATATGTGCCATGTCAGCCCTACCATAATGAAAAATTTTTGTTATTTTTTGATCTCTTAATATCTTTATCAAATTAGGCGCTTGATAATTTGATCTATCTAGTTGAACAATATGTGCATCAGAATTACCTGATGAAATTTGAATTAAACATAATGGATCACGCCTGACATTTAGACCCATAAACTCACCATCGACAGCTATTACATTGCCTAAATCTAAATCATCTGGTAAATCATTTTTGTGAAGTTTGATATCAATATTCATTTTTAAGTCTTATATATATGAAAGGAAAAAATTGTCTAATTTTTGGTGGAAGTGGTCAAATTGGTCGTCATCTTATTAGAAAGTTAACGCAAAATGACTACAGGGTCATTGTTGTTACAAGAAACATACATCAGAAGGGTCATATTATAAAAACCCAAGGAAATGCAGGTTATATTGATATTGTAGAGGCAAATATTTTTGATGAAGCTAAGATCAAAAGTCTATTTGAAAGAGCAGATATTTGTATTAATTTAATTGGTATTTTGTATGAAAAAAAAAGAAGCTCTTTTAAAAATATTCACACTTTATTCCCTTCTCTATTAGCAAAACTTAGTAAGCAAAATAAATTGAAACATCTTATTCATTTATCGGCATTAGGTGTTAGCGAAGCAACAGAATCTGAATATGCTAGAAGTAAGCTAGATGGTGAAAAAGAAATTTTAAAAAATTTTCCTTTATCGACAATTTTAAGGCCATCAGTTGTTTATTCTGTTGACGATAATTTTACCACTAACTTTATGACTTTATTAAATAGGCTTCCAGTATTTCCACTTTATTATAATGGACAAACAAAATTCATGCCCATTCATTCCTCTGATTTAGTCGATATTATTTTCAATGTCATTTCTAACAATATCTATTCACAGATAATTGAGTGCGTAGGATCCGAAACACTCACATTAAAAGAAATCATCCAAAAATTACTTAATTTAATAGATAAACGTAGAATTTTATTACCCGTCCCTTTGTTTTTTGGAAAACTATCAGCAAAATTTTTTGAATTATTTCCCAGGCCATTACTTACAGAAGATCAGCTCAAACTTTTAAAATATGACAATATTTTATCAGGTAAGTATAAAACAAACTCAGACATTGGCTTTCCAGCTAAATGCTTATTTGAAAAAGAAGTAGAAAAATATTGTTATATGTGGAGACAGGGTGGACAATTCTCAAAAAAAGATACCCCTTAGTAAACGTTAATAAAGATCTTTAAGCTGATTTTATTTTTTTTTCTATAAATTCTGGCACTTCATCTTTATCGGCAACATCATCTTTTTTACCCTTAGGTTGATAAGCATAGAGTAAATGAAGCTTACAATAAGAAAAATCTTTTAATGATGTCCTTCCGCAAAAATAAAAATCTTTTTCATTTGGATGACCAATTGGCCACTTACAAGAGTTTTCATCCAATTCCTCGAGCGTTTTAGGATTTTCAGGCTCAAAATCTTTTTCAATTATTAGGGATTTAAATTTACTTCTTCGTCCCCTTTTTAATTTTAAATTTTTATTGTCAATTGAACTTTCAAAGTTTTCATTAGAGGTTGCAGATCTTGTTTTTATTTTTGCTGAAAGATTTAGTCGGTGAGCTTTACCTATAACTGCATTTCGACTAATACCACCTATAATCTCCGCAATTTGACTTGCAGTATTGCCTTTACCCCATAACTCTTTAAGTTTTGCTACTTTTTCGTCTGTCCAACTCATAAATAAAAAGTCTACATTTAGTGTTTAAAAAAAACTTTTATACAATATACTGATATAAATTTTATTAAAACAAGTAATTAATCTGAGTTATCAACAAAAATAACTTAACAAGTAAAATAGAAATATTCAATCCTGACTTGTATATAATATTATTGTTTATACAAAGTTTTAAAATAATAAAAAATTTATGAGCTATTTGGCAAAAAATTATAATAGAAAAAAAATTTCATTTGTTAGAGGTAAAGGATCTTATCTCTATACTTCGTCTGGAGCTAAATATTTAGATTTTGTACAAGGCATAGCGGTTAATTGTTTAGGTCATGCTAATTCAAAATTAATTGCAACTATAAATAAACAATCAAAGAAGCTTTGGCATGTATCCAATGCTTTTCAAATTCCTGAGGGAGAGAAATTAGCAAAAAAATTATGTCAAAAAACTTTTGCAGATTGCGTAATTTTTCAAAATAGTGGTGCAGAAGCTACTGAAGCTGCAATTAAAGTTGCGAGACGATATTTTTATTCAATAGGTAAACCCAATAAGACAAGAATTTTGTGTGTAAAAAACTCGTTTCATGGAAGAACTTTAGCTACAATTTTTGCAAGTGGATCTAAAAAAATGACTGAAGGATTTGGGCAAGTGGGTGGTTTTGACCATTTTATTTTTGGAGATCATAAATCTTTAAAAAAAAAGATTACCAAAAATACAGCTGCAATTATGATAGAACCTATAATGGGTGAGGGTGGTATTAAAGTTGTTCCAGATTGGTGTTTAAAAGAATTGAGAAAATTATGTAATAAGAAGAAAATATTACTTATTTTAGATGAAGTACAATGTGGTATTTCAAGATCAGGTAGTTTTTTTGCATTTGAAAAATCAAAATGTATCCCAGATATAGTACCAATTGCAAAAGGTATTGGGGGTGGGTTTCCAATCGGAGCTGTTTTAATGAATAGAAAAGTTGCTGCGGGAATGACTCCAGGAACTCATGGCTCTACTTTTGGAGGAAACCCTTTAGCAATGGCGGTTGGAAATACTGTAATGGATATAGTTTCAAGTAAGAAATTTTTAAATAACATTAACAAATTATCTAAATACTTTTTATCAAATTTAAACCTTCTTAAGAAAAAGTATCCTAAAGTTATAAAAGATGTAAGAGGGAGAGGTTACCTAATAGGAATTCAACTTTACAAGGATCAGACAAAATTTATTCAAAAACTTATGGATAAAAAGTTATTAACAATTAGAGCTGCAGAAAATGTTATACGTATTTTACCTCCGTTAAATGTCAAAAAAAATGAGTTAGATCAAGCTCTCAAAATTATCGATAAAGTTTGTGCGAAACTAAAATGAAACACTTTATTAATCTAAAAGATATTCCAGCGAAAGATCTCAGAAGAATTTTGATTGATGCAAAAAAAAGAAAAAAAGCAAGAAAGAAACTTAACAATCTTGACCACGATAAAGGCATGCCTTTAAAAGGAAAATTATTAATACAAATGTTTGAAAAATCAAGTTTAAGAACTCGCTTGTCCTTTTTCTTAGCTATCTCCCAACTCTCTGGTCGAACTTTAACACTTAGACCAGATGAACTGCATTTATCAAAAGGAGGTGAAAGTATTGAAGATACCGCTAAAATATTATCAAGTTTTGGTGATGCTTTCATGTTAAGAACCGATAATGATGAAAAGTTGGAGGAATTTAAAAAGCATTTAACAATTCCAATTATTAATGGATTGAGTCCGTCCTCTCACCCAACACAAATCTTGTCAGATGTATTCACTGTTGAGGAAATAAAAAAAAAACCAATATCAAAATTAAATATTACTTGGATTGGGGACTCAAATAATGTTCTAAATTCTTTGATTGCTGCTTCAATTAAATTTTCTTTTAAATTAAAAGTTGGTTGTCCAAAGAAATATCAACCTAGTAAAAATATAATGAATTATATAAAAAAAAATAAAAATAAAATTACAATTTATAATGATGCCAAAAAAGCAGTTGAAGGAGCAGATGTAATTTTTTCAGATAAAGTAATATCAATGAATGATAAAGTTAATAAAAAAAAAAAATTAAGGGATTTTAAAAATTTTAAAATTAATAAAAATCTTCTAAAAAAATGTCCAAGAGCTATATTTCTGCATTGTCTCCCAAGAGGAAGCGAAGTTGATGAAAATGTTTTTCAAAGTAAACAATCAAAAGTTTGGCTACAGGCTTTAAATAGAGTTCACGTACAAAAATCGATACTACTTTATTGTCTTGGAAAATTAAGGTAAAGGGAGTGGTTTGTCGGAATTTTGATTCAAATATAAAATAACTGAGGCTCTATCTTTCTCTTTTTTCAATCCAGCGAAAGCCATTTTAGTTCCCTTAATCCATTTTGCTGGTCTTATTAGGTAACCATTTAATTCTTCAAAGGTCCAATTCTTTCTATATTCAGTAAGTGCTTTAGAATATTTATAATCGGAGACAACACCAACTTGTCTATTAACTACATTGTAAAGTGCAGGTCCAATATTATTTTTCCCCCCTTTGACAATCGAGTGACATGCAGCACACTTTTTAAAAACTTTTTCTCCATGAGCAAGATCTGCCATCGCCATTAAAGCTGCAATATCAACTTTTTCTATTGATGAATCTGATTTAGTTTCTGTGCTGGCTGCTACTGCTTGTTCCACCTCCACGACATAACCTGGGGTTTTTGGTTTTTCTACATAAAAAATAGCATCGGAAAGTTTTCCAATACCAATAATAATTAGAGCAACTAATAAAACAGCAGCAATTATCTTGTTTAGTTCAAATGAATCCATTTAATTAAAATATTTTGAACATATAACACTATAAATTTAAAATTGCTCATATATTTTGATGTACAATTTTGCCTCTGTTTATATTGTGCTTATAGTAAAATAAATAATGAAAACTTTGGTAATAATTCCTTCTAGATTGTCTGCCCAGAGATTGCCGGGTAAACCCTTGATGAAAATTAAAGGATTGTCAATCATTTCGCATGTTTTTAAAAAAGCAGAGGAAGCAAATATAGGAGAGGTAATAGTTGCAGCAGAAGACCAAGAGATAGTTGATGATGTTAAACATAATGGTGGACAGGCAATTTTAACAAAAAATGAGCATAAAACAGGTACAGATCGGATTTATGAGGTGTTTCAAAAAATCAATTCGACAAATATTGACTTAGTAATGAATCTTCAGGGTGATGAACCTTTAATAAATATAGATGACATTAGATACTTGAATAAAAAGATGATTGAAAGTTCTTCAAAATTAGGAACTTTAGCTTCCATAATTCAGGATAAAGCTCTATTAGAGAATCCAAATGTAGTTAAGGTTTTGACTAAAGAGAATTTAAATCAAACTAATTTTCCGGAGGCATTAAATTTTATGAGAGATATTAATGAAGAAAAAGAAAACATTTATCATCATCTAGGTATTTACTCATATAATAAAGATACTCTTGAGAAATTTGTTTCCTTAAATCAATCTGCTGGTGAGATCAAAAATAAACTTGAGCAACTTAGGGCACTAGATAATAATCTGAAAATTAATGTTGCTTTTGCGAAGTTTGCCCCTATAGGTGTTGACACAAAAGAGGATTTAGAAGCTGTTAAAAAAATCATGGAAAACAAATCTTAATGAATAAAATTTATTTTCAAGGTACATTTGGAGCATATTCACATCTTGCAGCATTATCAATTTTTAAAGATGCTGAAATTATTCCATGTAAAACTTTTGATGAGTGTTTTTTAAAAGCCTCAAAAGACGATAATTCAAAAATTATTATTCCAGAGTCAAATAGAATTACAGGCAATATTGGAATTGAATATTTAATCTTTAAATATAGACTTAATATCTATTCTGAATATTTTCAGAAAATAGAACATAATTTATTAGGTTTACCGGGCACGAAAATTTCAGACATAAAGGATGTTTATTCTCATGGACAAGCACTTTCTCAATGTTCTAAATTTATAAAATCTAATAGCCTAATTGAACACGTGAGGGCTGATACAGCTGGCTCTGCTGAAATGGTTTCAAAAACAAAGGATAATACAAAAGCTGCAATAGCTTCATCTTTGAGTGCTAAAACATATAATTTAGAAATAATTAAAAAAAATATTGAAAATGAAAAAGGTAATCTAACAAGATTCTTAATTATGGGAAAAAATATATCTCAACCAGAATTTGGAAATAAAAGATATATTACATCTTTTCTATTCAAGCTTAAAAGCAAACCTGCAGCTTTATACCAATCTTTAGGTGGTTTCGCTATTAATGGGGTGAATTTAACAAAACTGCAAAGTTATCCGGAAAAAAATACATTCGACTCTTTCTTTTTTTTATGTGATCTTGATGGTCATATTGAGGATATAAAAGTTCAAAAATCCTTAGAGGAATTAGGATTACATTGCCAAGATTTTCACGTCTTAGGTGTTTTTGAGGCAGACAAAATAAGAGGAAAATAAAAAATAATCTTTTCTTGTAGACTAGAAATTATACCTGCTATAATAGTTTTGGAGGCTAGGGCGTT
This sequence comes from uncultured Pelagibacteraceae bacterium, assembly GCA_902589765.1. Taxonomy (GTDB): domain Bacteria; phylum Pseudomonadota; class Alphaproteobacteria; order Pelagibacterales; family Pelagibacteraceae; genus Pelagibacter. Next base: position 35,406 of record CACIUF010000002.1, on the reverse strand, counting down.
TGCTTCATGAAACCGGTCAGGGAAGAAATTCAGCAGCCGAACTAAAAGTGGAACGGGTCTAGTCTCCTCATTAAATTATGAATAAAAATTCTAAAGTATTAGCTCTTAAGTACAGACCGCAAAATTTTTTTGAATTGATAGGACAAGAAGTTATTGCTGAAACTATCATAAATTCAATTAAAGCAAACAAAGCGCCTAATGCATATCTTTTCACTGGTATTCGTGGTGTTGGTAAAACAACGATTGCTAGAATTGTAGCTAAATCTCTTAATTGTACAAATGGTATAGATAAAATATGTAAAGATAATTTATGCGATAACTGTGAGGCAATTACTAATTCCAGTCACATTGATGTCCTTGAAATGGATGCAGCTAGCAAAACAGGTGTTGATGATGTAAGAGACCTTATTGAATTCTCAAGATATGGTCCAAGCACATCAAAGTATAAAATATTCATAATTGATGAGGTGCACATGCTTAGTAAGCAGGCATTTAACGCTTTATTAAAAACTTTAGAAGAACCTCCTCAATATGAGAATGGAGGTGGTTTAAAATTTATTTTTGCTACTACAGAAATTAAAAAAATTCCAATTACTGTGGTTTCCAGATGTCAGAGATTTGACTTATCAAGAGTTAAATCAGGTGAATTGTTTGAATTTATAAAAAAAATTAAAGACAAAGAGAAGGGAAAAATATCAGATGATGCCCTAAGGCTAATTGTAAAAATTTCCGAGGGGTCTGTTAGGGATGCATTATCTTTACTCGATAGAGCTTTATTAAGTTTGGATAAAGATAAAGAGCTAGATTTAAATTCCGCTCAAAAAATTTTTGGTTATTTTGATAAATCACAATTGATTGATTTATTTGAATTAATCTTAAAGGGAGAAGAAAAAAAAGCCATAGAAATTTACAGAAAAATTTATGATCAAGGAGTTGAGCCGAAAGTATTTATAAATGACTTTTTAGAGCTGGTTTATTACTTTAAAAATATTAACTCATTAAATATGGAGAGTACGAATTTTAACTTGAATGATGAGGAGTTTTCAAAAATAAAAAAAATTACTAACCAAGTTAGCGATGAAACATTAATATTATTTTGGCAGTTTACTTTAAAAACTCTTGGGGAGTTAGAAATTGTTAACAATCAAAATCTATCAATTGAAATGTTTCTTATTAGATTAATGTATTTAAAGTCCTCAGCAAATAAAGAGCACTCACCTTTGAGTAAGAATAAAATTGATCAATTTAAAAAGCAAGATGATAAACAAATCATCTTGAACGAAAAAAAGAATGAAACGATTAGTCAGGTTAAAAATATTTCACAAGAGCAAGAAGTAAAAATTGAAAATAATAAAGGAATTAAAGCTGAGGAAAGGCTAATTGTAAATTCATTCGACCAACTTTTAAAAATTTGTAATGAAAAAAAAGAGATGAAACTTAAGTATGAACTAGAAAAAAATGTAAATTTAGTTCATTTTGAAAACAATCGTATTGAAATATCTTTTAATGATAATCTAGATAAAAATTTTATCAAAGATTTATCCTTAAAACTCTTTGAATGGACTGGAAACAGATGGATTATCACATTAAGTAAGTCAAAAGGTGAGTTATCAATAAAAGACAAGCAAAGAAATAAAAAAATTAAAAATATCAATTCCGCTAAGCAATCTAAATTATATAAAGATTTAATAGAAAAATTTCCTGATGCAGATTTAATCGACGTCAACCCAAAAGAAGAAAATGATTAGATGACAGATTTTACTAAAATATTAGATAAGGCTAAAGAACTTGAAGCAAAGATGAAAGAAAGTCAGGAAAATATAAAAAAGATTAGAGTAGAAGGTTTATCAGGAGCTAATTCAGTAAAAGTTATTTTGGATGGAGAGGGCATAATGCAAAAAATAGAAATCTCAGATGAAACATTAAAAGAAAATAAATCTGTTTTAGAGGATTTAATTACTGCTGCTCACAATAATGCAAAATCAAAATTGAGAGAAAAAACTAATGAGGAAATTTCTAAAACAGCTGGAGGATTTGGAATCCCTGGCTTTAAGTGGCCACTATAAATATGCAAAATGTAAATGAGATAGATGAACTAATAAAGATAATATCAAAACTCCCTGGTCTTGGACCTAAATCTGCAAAAAGAATTGTTTTAAAATTAATTAATAATAAAGATGAACTCGTAAAACCTATGGCTAACGTATTAGTTCAAATTTATAAAAATGTAACAAGATGTAATTCATGTGGATCTTTAAAATCTAATCTTCAAGATTGCGTAAATTGTGTAAATCCAAAGGGGAATTTCAAAAAGATTTGTGTAGTTGAGGATATTGCTGATCAGTGGTCAATAGAAAATTCAAATATATTTCAAGGATATTTTCATATTTTAGGTGGAACAATTTCGTCTTCAACACAGAGAAAAGAGGATTTATTAATTAATTCGTTGGTTGAGAGAGTAAAAAGAGACGATATAGAAGAAGTAATTTTAGCAACTAGTGCTACTGTTGAAGGCCAAACAACAGCATTTTATATTCAAGAGAGTCTAAAAAAAACAAAAGCTAAAATTACAAGATTAGCACAAGGTTTACCTGTTGGTGGTGAAATAGAAACTCTTGATGATGGAACATTATTCTCTGCTTTTAAAAACAGATCTGAAATCAATTCAAGCTAGATTTTTTTGATATTCTGTTTAAATGCAGAAGAGGCTCTGTATAACCTGATGGCTGATCTTTTCCTTTAAATATCAAGTCGCAAGCTGTTTTAAATGCTAAAGAATTTTCAAAATTATCTGACATTCTTATATAGTTCCTATCGTTCTCATTTTGCTTATCCACAACTTTTGCCATGGCTTTCATGATTTCCATTACTTGAATTTTTGTTGTAACCCCGTGATGTATCCAATTAGCAATGTGTTGCGACGATATCCTCAATGTAGCTCTATCTTCCATAAGTCCAATATTATTTATATCAGGGACTTTTGAACAACCCACTCCTTGGTCAATCCATCTTACAACATAACCTAGCAGTGTTTGTGCCGAGTTAGTAATTTCCTTATTGATTTCATCAACTGACCAATTAGGTCTATCAGCCACAGGGATTGTCAATAGATCATCTAATTTAGATTGTTCACGCTTCATAATTTTTTTTTGTTCATCAAAAATGTTTATTTGATGATAGTGAAGAGCATGCAATGATGCTGCAGTCGGGGAAGGAACCCAGGCACAATTTGCACCAGCTTTTAAATGACCTATTTTTTCATCTAACATTTCCTTCATTTTATCTGGCATTGCCCACATACCTTTACCTATTTGTGCTTTACCTGAAAAACCACATTTAAGACCAATATCAACATTATTATTTTCATAAGCAGAAATCCATCTGGATGATTTCATATCCCCCTTTTTAATCATTGGACCAGCTTCCATGGAGGTATGCATCTCATCACCTGTTCTGTCTAAAAATCCAGTATTTATAAAAAAAACTCTATTTTTCAAAGTTCTTATACACTCCTTTAAATTTGCAGAAGTTCTTCTTTCCTCATCCATAATACCAATTTTGCAAGTATACTTTTTTAAGCCAAGTAATTCCTCGACTTTGGAAAAAATTAAGTCGGTAAATGCTGTTTCATCTGGTCCATGCATTTTTGGTTTTACAATGTAGATTGATCCAGTTCTTGAATTTTTCTTTTTTTTAAAATCATGTAATGCAGCAGTGGTTGTTATAAAAGCATCCATTATTCCTTCTGGCACTTCGCTACCATCGTTTAAAATTATCGATGAATTGGTCATTAAGTGGCCTACATTTCTTATTAATAGCAAACTTCTTCCATGCAATTTAAGACCTTTTCCCTCTTTAGAAATGTAGCTTCTATCAGGATTAAGCTTTCTCTCTAATTTTTTTCCATTTTTTTCGAATTGTACTTTTAGATCCCCCCTCATTAGACCTAGCCAGTTTCTGTAACATGCTACTTTGTCTTCAGCATCAACTGCAGCAACACTATCTTCATTGTCGCAAATTGTAGAAACCGCAGACTCTGCTATCACATCACTTATTCCGGCTATATCATGAGCAGCGCTAAATGCTTTTGGATTAATAATAATTTCAAAATGTAGGTTATTATTTTTTATGATTATTGCCGTTGGCTTATTTACATCACCTCTGTGACCTACAAACTTATTTTCATCTTTAAGTTTATACTCTTTATCTTCTTTTAAAATTATAAGACTTTTATCTTTTATTTTAAGTGCAGATATATTTTTCCAACTAGTCCCATCAATTGGAATATATTTATCAAAAAATTCTCTGACATATTTTATTACTTCTTGTCCTCTATTTGGGTCGTATCTTTCACTCCCCCCTTCCTCTGACTCAATAATATTTGTACCATACAAACTATCATATAAACTTACCCATCTAGCATTAGCTGCATTGAGAGTGTATCTAGCATTCATTATTGGAACGACTAGTTGTGGTCCGGCAATTTGAGCAATTTCATCATCTACATTACTTGTCTCTATTTTGAAATCTGGTCCTTCCTCCTTTAAATAACCGATTTCTTTTAAAAACTTTTTATATTGCTCAATTTCGATTTCATTTCCTTTGTTATTTATATGCCAATCATCTATTTTTTTTTGTAAATTCTGTCTAATTTGGATTAGCTCTTTATTTTGAGGTGCTAAATAATGTACAGCATTATCAAAACCTTCCCAAAATTTTTCAGAAGATATATCTAAATCTTTTAGTAACTCTTTATTTACAAATGACAGCAATTCTTCTGAAATTTTTAGATTGTTCACATTTTGATAATTTTTAGACATAAATAATTTCTAAAACCCCCATAAAACTAAGTCAAATAATTAATAGTAGCATTGACATTTTGTTGTCAATTTCCATAGTTAATATCATAGAATATGAAAAATTATCTTAACTTTGAAAGTGATATAAAGAATTTAGAAGATGAATTAGATAAACTCAAAGATCCATATAATCAAAGTGGACTCTCTGAAGTAGATACACAAAAAATTTCTCAGATACAAAACGAGTTAGATGAAAAATTAAAAATGGTATATGCAAATCTAGACCCTTGGCAAACTACAATGGTAGCTAGACATGAGGATAGGCCAAAGTCAAAATTTTTTATAGATAATTTGTTTCAAGATTTCATCCCGTTATCAGGGGATCGTTTTTATGGCGAGGATCTTTCAGTACTATCTGGATTTGCAAAGTTTAATGGTTTATCAGTTTTAGTTATTGGACAGGAAAAAGGAGAGGATTTAGATTCAAGAATCAAAAGAAATTTTGGTATGATGAGGCCAGAAGGTTACAGAAAGACTATTCGGTTAATGCAGCTGGCTGATAAATTTAACATACCAATTATATCATTTATTGATACTCCTGGCGCTTATCCTGGTGTTGGTGCTGAGGAAAGAGGTCAGGCAGAGGCCATCGCAAAATCAATAGAATGTTGTATGAAATTAAAAGTTCCAACGATTGCAATTGTTATCGGGGAAGGTGGCTCGGGAGGTGCAATTGCTCTTGCATCATCCAATAAAGTTTTAATGTTAGAAAATGCAATTTATTCAGTTATTTCTCCTGAGGGATGTGCAACAATTTTATGGCGAGATCCAAAAAAAATGCTTGATGCCGCTAAAGCGATGAAGCTTTCAGCTAAAGATTTACTAGAACTCGAGATAATAGATGAAATTATACCAGAGCCATCTGGAGGTGCGCATAGAGACAAAGATTTGATATTAGAAAATGTTAGAAATGCTCTAAATAAAAATTTAGAAAATTTTAAACAAATGTCTCCAGAGGAAATATTTGATGGTAGAAAAAATAAATTTTTAAAAATAGGTAGAAGTAAAGGATTTATGAGTAATTTAAATGAATTAAGTTCGCTAAATTTAGAAAAAAATAATTTTAATCACTTTTTAAAATCCAAAAAAATATTTATTGCAGGTGCTGGACTTACAATTTTTGTTATAGGATTGATTTTTTACTTTTTATAAAGCTCCACAGCATCGCTTATATTTCTTACCAGAACCACATGGACAAGGTTCGTTTCTACTTATTTTTTTATCAATTGTTTTTTTATAATTCTCTTTTTTTTCATCATTATCCACGTTTTTAGTTTGCGATTGAACTAAAGTTAGATTCATTAATATTGTTATAAAATCTAGTTTCAATCTATTTAACAAACTTTCAAATAAGTGAAATGCTTCTTTTTTATATTCCACTAAAGGATCTCTTTGACCGTAAGATCTTAACCCGATAACTTGTCTAAGTTGTTCTAAATACTGAATGTGGGATTTCCAATTTATATCAATAGTTTGTAAAAAAATTCTTTTTTCTATATCTTGTGATTGATCTTTACCTAACAATTTTATTCTTTCCTCCCTAGAGTCTTGAAATTTCTTATTTAATGACTCCCTCAAATCTTTATCACTACAATTTGTAAGTTCCTCTAGGTATGAATATATAAAATTCTTTCCTAAAATTGATTTAAGTTTATTTTCAAAATCAGCGCTTTTAGGATTGGACTTTTTCTTTATTTTAAGTCGAATAAGATCATCAATTATTTCTTTTAAAAAACTATTAGAATAATCAAAAATAGTGTCACTATTCATGGCATCCTCTCTTTGACTAAAGATTACATTTCTTTGGTCATTTAAAACGTTGTCGAATTTTATTAATGTTTTTCTTATGTCAAAATTTCGAGCCTCTACTTTTTGCTGGGCTCTCTCTAAAGCTTTATTTATCCAAGGATGATCAATACTTTCTCCATCTTTAAGACCAAGTTTTTGTAATATGTTATTCATTGAGTCTGATCCAAAAATTCTCATTAAATCATCTTCAAGACTTACATAAAAGATTGAATTTCCTTCATCACCTTGACGTCCCGATCTACCTCTTGCTTGATTGTCAACTCTTCGAGACTCCATTCTTTCAGTTCCAATTACAAATAATCCACCGAGTGATTTAATTTTTTCTTTATTCAACTTTAATTCTTCATCTGGAATTGAGCCTTTCTTTCCACCAAGTTGAATGTCTACTCCTCTACCAGAAATACTGGTAGTTATTATTACAGAATTTTCTTTGCCAGCGTTTGCGATTATTTCAGCTTCATTTTCATGATTTTTAGCATTAAGCACTTCATGTTTAATATTCTCTTTGTTTAATAGATTTGAATATATTTCAGATTTATTAATACTAGAGGTAAACACCAATAGAGGTTGACCTTTTTGATGGCACTCTTTTATCTTTATAATGATAGCATCATTTTTTTCAGTCTCTGTTCTAAATATTTGGTCATTAAAATCATTTCTTATCATTTTTTTATTAGTTGGAATGACAACTACTGGAAGATTATATATTTCGTAAAATTCTTGAGATTCTGTTACTGCTGTTCCAGTACAACCAGAAATCTTATTATATAATTTAAAATAATTTTGATAAGTAATTGAAGCTAAAGTTTGATTTTCAACTTTTATGGGAATTCTTTCTTTTGCTTCCAAGGCTTGATGAAGCCCATCACCAAATCTTCTTCCTTCAAGAATTCTACCGGTTAATTCATCTATAATTTTCAACTCATCATCTTGAATGATGTAATCTTTACCTTTTTGAAATAAATGATTTGCTCGTAAAGCTTGATTTACATGGTGAACCAAACTCAAGTTTTCAGGATCATAAAAGTTATTATTTTTTAAAATTCCTGCATTTGAAAAAATTTTTTCAATATTGTTTATTCCATCATTGGTCAAAAGTACATTTTTGTCCTTTTCGTCAACCTCATAGTCTTTTTCTTTTAAAAATCTGATTAATTTATCTATAGCCAAATATTGGGTTGTTCTATCCTCTGCTGCTCCAGAAATAATTAGTGGTGTTCTGGCCTCATCAATTAGACAGGAGTCTATTTCATCAACTATAGCAAAAAAGTGTTCCCTTTGTACCATTTCATCTTTTGAAAATTTCATATTATCTCGTAAATAATCGAAACCTAATTCACTATTAGTTGAATAAGTAATGTCACAATTATAATTTTGCTTCCTTTGAGAGTCTTCTTGATCATTGTTTATGTAACCAGATGTTAATCCTAAAAAGTTATAAATCTCACCCATTTCTTGAGAATCTCTTTTAGCGAGGTAATCATTTACAGTTACGATGTGAACCCCTTTTTCATGAAGAGCATTAAGATATGCAGCGAGAGTAATAGTAAGTGTTTTTCCTTCACCAGTTTTCATTTCAGCAATTTTAGACTCTTGTAGAACTATTCCGCCTACTAATTGTACATCGAAATGTCTTTCCCCTCTTTTTCTTCTTGAGGCTTCCCTGACTAATGCAAAAGCCTCAGGCAATATCTGCTCAATTTTTTCTCCTTTTTTAATTTTTTCTTTAAATTCGATAGTTTTTTTTGGAAAGTCTTCGTCTTTTAAATTTTTGATTTCTTCCTCTAATGAATTAATTTTGTTTACAATTTTAGCAATTCTATCAAGTTCTCTTTGATTATTGGATTTAATAAGTTTTGAGAAAAAGTTAAGTGGATTTAGCATCAGTTTTTGATTTATTATTTACTTATAACCATTTATATAATCATTAAATAATTATTTTAAACAGAATGGGTATTAATTTAACAAATTTTCTATCATCTAAATCAAAAAGCAAGAGATTAAACGAATTTCAAGATCTTGATCATATTGATGGTGTAGCGATTTCTACGATTAGTGCTGACTTATATAATAGTTCTCGAGATGATTTAGTCATGTTTTATTTTAGAGATGGAGTTAACTATGCGTCTGTTTATACCCAATCCAAAATAATTTCTGAAAATATAAAATGGAATTTAAATCAAAAATCTAAAAAAATTTTTTCATTAATAGTGAACACAAGAAATGCTAATTGTTTCACTGGAAAACAAGGTTATAAAAGTCTCGAAAAAATTGCAGAAATTATCTCTCAAAAATTAACACAAAAACAGAAAGAGGATGAAGATCAACCAAAAAAAATTAATTCAAAGGAAATAATTTTTGGATGCACCGGAACTATTGGTGAGATTTTTCCTGAGGAAAAAATAATCAATAAAATTCCTGAACTAATTGAGAAAATAAAATATACGCAAAATAAGTATATCTGGATGAAGTCTGCATTAGGGATAATGACTACCGACACTCAGCCTAAAATGGCAATGGAAGAATGTTCAATTGGTGGAAGTGATATAAAGATATTTGGGGTTGCTAAAGGCTCAGGCATGATACAACCTGATATGGCTACAACCTTAGCATATATTTTTACTGATGCAGATTTGCCAAATGATGTACTTAAAAAACTTTTAAAGAAAAATATTTCTAATACTTTTAACGCTATCAGCTGTGATAGTGATACCAGTACTAATGATATGGTTTCAATTTTTTCAACAGGTAAGTCAAAACATCCTAAAATTAAAAATGCTAATGATGAAAAAATTAAAAACTTTGATTTTGCTTTAAATAAGGTTTTATTAAATTTAGCTAAAAGAGTTGTAGCTGATGGTGAAGGTGCTTCAAAATTTATAACTGTTAATATTCAAGGGTGCAAAAATGAAGATGATGCAAAAAAAATAGCTTTCTCAATTGCGAATTCACCTTTAGTAAAAACAGCTATCTCAGGCGAAGATGCCAATTGGGGAAGAGTGGTAATGGCAATAGGAAAAGCAGGTGTACAAATTAAACATGAAAAATTGTCTATTAAATTTGGTGAGGTGAGTGTTGTTTCTAATGGAAAGCTTAATTCTAATTATAATGAGGATGAAGTATCCGAATATATGAAAAGTGATAGCATTGATATTAATGTTGATATCTCCTGTGGTTCCAAAAGTTTCAAAGTTTACACGATGGATTTGACAAAAAAATACATTGAGATTAATGGAGATTATCGAAGTTAGATTTGTCTATTGAAATTTATCGAACTATTACTAAATAATTATTATGATCAAATATAAGTTGATTTGCAAAAATTGTGATTTTTCATTTGATAGCTGGTTTGCTTCATCTAAAGAGTATGAAAAACTAAAAAGTAAAAATTTTTTGAATTGCCATAAATGTAATTCTCAAAAAGTTGAAAAAACTTTAATGGCTCCTCAATTAATTAATAGAAATAGCATAGATAATCTTGAAAAAAAGAATACGAAATTAAATGAGATAAAAAACAAGATTAAAGAGTATCAAAAATTTATCAAAAGTAATTTTGATTATGTGGGTGAAAATTTTGCTTATGAAGCAAGATCTTTACACTATAATAAAAAAAATAAGAAAAAAGGTATTTATGGTTCAGCTACAAAAAATGAAATTCAAGAACTTAAAGAAGAAGGAGTTGAAGCTGAAATGATACCATGGATTGAGGATAAGAGTAATTAAACTTTATTAAATTTTCCAATATAATTAATTGATTTATCTGAGCTTATGGACCATTTGTCGGTAATAATATTAAACTTCATTCCGTCTAGATTTTGTAATTGAAGATTATATTTTTTAGAAATTTTAATTAAATCATTTGGATCTATAAATTTATCCCATTCGTGTGTCCCAATCGGTAGCCATCTTAAAATATACTCTGCACCTATTATTGCAAATAGATAAGATTTTAAAGTTTTGTTTATTGTTGCAACAAACATTATACCCTCTTTTTTTAATAGTGATGAACATGATTTTAAAAAAATATCAACGTCTTCAACATGTTCAATAATTTCCATATTCAAAATTACATCAAATTTTCTGTCTGTTTTTAAATTTTCTGGTGAGGCAGTTAGATAATTAATTTTTAAATTATTCTTTTTTGCATGAAGTTTTGCAACCTGTATATTTTTTTCTGATGCATCTATGCCAGTTACTTCTGCTCCTAATCTGCTCATAGGTTCTGATAGTAAACCACCACCACACCCAATATCTAATAATCTAATTTTTTGAAATGGCTTATCTGAATCTTCAAGTTTAAAACTACTAATTATTTTTTCCTTTATATATGAAATTCTAATAGGATTAAATTTATGTAATGGTTTAAATTTACCTGCAGGATCCCACCATTCTTCTGCAATTCTAGAAAATTTCTCTATTTCTTTTTTATTTATTGTGCTAGTTTTCATTACAAGATTAACAATATATTGAAGATGTATTTAATCAATAAATTTTAATTAAAAATATTTATCATGAAAATTGTAGTATTAAAATTTGGTGGAACATCAGTTGGTACAATTGAAAAAATTAAAAAAGTTACTGATATTATCATTGAACATAAAAAGAAAAAAAACAAAGTAATAGTTGTTTCTTCAGCTATGAGCGGTGTGACAAATGATTTGATCAAAAAATCAAAACAGATTAGTAACAATTTCATAGATTCCGAATATGATGTTTTAGTATCATCAGGTGAGCAGGTCGCATGCTCCTTAATAGCCGGAAGATTAAACCACAAAGGTTTCAAATCAAGATCTTGGCTAGGTTGGCAAATACCTATTTTCACTAATGGTCCTTACACAAACTCAAGAATTCAACAAGTGAATAAAAATAAACTATTAAGATTTCTTAAAGAAGGAGGGATTCCTATTATTACCGGCTTTCAAGGGGTAAATATGAACGAGAGAGTAACTACGATAGGTAGAGGAGGTTCAGATGCAAGTGCAATTATGATAGCAAAATCTTTTAAAGCACAAAGATGTATTATTTATACAGATGTAGAAGGTGTATACACCACAGATCCAAATAAATTAAAAAAAGCAAAAAAAATTAAAGTAATTTCTTATGAGGAAATGTTAGAAATGGCATCTTTGGGAGCTAAAGTTATGCAGCCTGTTTCAATTCAAGATGCAAGATTAAATAGAATTAATATTGAAGTAAAATCTTCATTTATAAAAAAACCTGGAACATTAATTACAAAAAGATCAAATTTAAATAATAATAGAATTATTACAGGAATTTCTTCAACACATAATGATGCAAAAGTTACTTTAGTTGGTGTAAAAGATAGACCAGGTGTGGCAGCATCAATTTTTAAACCACTATCAATCAATTCTATAAACGTTGATATGGTAGTACAAAATATTTCACCGAATGGGAAAGAAACTGATTTAACTTTCACGATTAAAGCCGAAGATCTCAACAAAACAAAAAAGATAATCCAAGATAACAAAAGTATAAAATTTAAAAAAGTGTTATTTCAAAAAGGAGTTTCTAAAATATCAATAATTGGCGTTGGGATGATAACAACTCCTGGTGTTACTTTTAGAATGTTTCAAGCTCTAGCAAATAAAAAAATTAACATCCAAGTTATATCAACATCTGAAATTAAAATTTCTGTTTTGGTTAATAAAAAAGATGCTAAAAAAGCCTTAGCTACATTGCATAAAGAATTTAAACTACAAGAATAAAAAAATGAGCCTCAGACCTTTTAGGGATATTAAAAGACGAAAGACCAAAACTATCAACGTTGGTGATGTTAAAGTTGGAGGTGAAAATCCTATAACTGTACAATCAATGACCAATACCTTAACATCAGATGTCAAGAGTACAATTAAACAAATTCAAGAAATACAATCAGAAGGAGCTGACATAGTTAGAGTTTCTTGTCCTGATGAGTCATCATCTAAAGCACTTAAAGAAATTACAAAACACGTTGATATTCCAATAGTTGCAGATATACATTTCCATTACAAGAGAGCAATTGAAGCTGCAGAAAATGGAGCGAGTTGTTTAAGAATAAATCCAGGAAATATTGGAGATAAAAAAAAAATTGTTGAAGTAATTAAATCTGCTAAAGATAATAATTGTTCAATCAGAGTAGGAGTCAATGCTGGTTCATTAGAGAAAGATATACTAGAAAAATTTAAAGAACCTTGTCCGGAGGCATTGGTAGAAAGTGCAATAAGAAATATTGAAATTTTAGAGGATATGGATTTTTCAAATTTAAAAGTAAGCGTAAAATCCTCTGACATCTTTTTATCTGTAGAGGCTTATCGTCAACTTTCAAAGAAAATAGATTATCCACTTCACTTAGGAATCACTGAAGCTGGTAGTTTTATATCAGGGAGTATTAAATCCTCAATTGGCCTAGGAATTCTCCTTAAAGAGGGAATTGGAGATACAATAAGGGTGTCTCTTTCTGATGATCCAGTAAAGGAGGTAGCGATTGGAAATGAGATACTTAAATCATTGAATCTTAGAAATAGAGGAGTAAAGATTATTTCCTGTCCATCCTGTGCTAGACAAGGTTTTCAAGTAATTGATACTGTAAAGATCTTAGAGGAAAAATTATCACATATTAAGACACCAATCACTCTCTCAATTATCGGATGTGTTGTTAATGGTCCTGGGGAGGCTGCGATGACAGATGTAGGAATTACAGGTGGGCAAAAAGGAAGCAATATGCTTTACCTCTCTGGTGTTCAAAGTGAAAAAGTTATGACAGATGAAATGATAACGAGAGTGATTCATGAAGTTGAAAAGAAAGCTTCCGAATTAGAGAACAATTCAAAATGATACCAGAAAAAACTATCGAGGAATTAATTACTCGACATTCTTCTCTAGAAAAAGATTTAGCATCAGGAAAAGTAGACAAGAAATTGTTTGCAGAGAAATCAAAAGAATATTCTGATTTAAATGAAATTGTTTATAGCGCAAAGAAATATGCTTCATATAAAAACGATAAAATTGAACTAGAAAAAATTCTAAATGATAAAAATTCTGATGAGGAGTTAATGAAAATGGCTCATACTGAATTAAGTGAGTTAAATTCACAATTTGAGAAAAATGAAAAAAAATTAAAATTATTTTTACTACCAAAAGACGAGGCTGACAAAAAAAATGCCATTATAGAGATAAGGGCTGGAACTGGTGGTCTTGAAGCAAGTTTATTTGCAGGTGATTTATTTAAAATGTATGAAAAAGTTTGTAGTAAAAAAAAATGGTCTCTAGAATTAATATCTATTTCGAGAAGTGATGCGGGCGGATTAAAAGAAGTTATAGCGTCTATTAAGGGTAACAATATCTATTCTACTTTAAAATATGAAAGTGGTGTTCATAGAGTTCAAAGAGTCCCAGATACAGAAACTCAAGGTAGAGTTCACACTTCAGCTGCGACTGTTGCTGTATTACCTGAGGCAGAGGAGGTTGATTTAAAAATAAATGAGACGGATTTAAGAATTGATGTTTTCAGGGCTGGTGGTCCTGGTGGTCAATCTGTTAATACAACTGATAGTGCAGTAAGAATAACTCATATACCATCTGGCTTAAGTGTTTCACAGCAAGATGAAAAATCTCAACATAAAAATAAGGCAAAGGGAATGAAAATATTGAGAGCAAGATTATATGAGTTAGAGAGAACCAGAATAGATCAAGAAAGATCAGCGGATAGAAAAAGTAAGATTGGCACCGGAGATAGATCTGAAAGAATTAGAACTTATAATTATCCACAAGGAAGAGTCACAGATCATAGAATCAATCTAACTTTACATAAGTTAGAAGAATTTTTGGAGGGAGAAGCATTTGATGAAATAATTGAGTCTTTATCCTTAAAAGCACAAGAGGAAAGTTTGAGCAAACTTTAAATTATGGATATACACAGCGCATTAAAAAAAGGACAATCAATTTTAATAGATAATAATATCGTATCAGCAAAACTAGATAGTGAAATTTTAATGTCTCAAGCAATTAGAAAAGATAAAAAATTCATAATTTTAAATTTACATAAACAAATAAAAAAAAGGGATCTTGACTACTTTGACAATTTAATTCAAGAAAGAGCCAAGAGTAAGCCGATAGCGCAAATCATAAAAAAAAAAGATTTTTGGAAATATGAATTTATCGTAAACAAAAATGTATTAATACCAAGACCAGATACAGAAATTTTGATTGAACAAGCTCTTAAATTAGTAAAAAATAAAAATAGGCTGCAAATATTAGATATTGGAATTGGATCTGGTTGCATTTTAATGTCAATTTTAAAAGAAAAGATAAATTTCATTGGAACTGGCATTGATATAAGCAATAAATCATTGCAAATAAGTAAGGTTAATGGTCAAAAATTGAGACTAAATAACAGATTGAGATTATTTAAATCAAATATTGACAATTTTAATACAGGCAAATATGATTTAATTATATCTAATCCTCCTTACATTAAAAAAATTAATTTAAAATGTTTGGAAAAAGATATTGGTTTTGAGCCTAAACAAGCATTAGACGGCGGATTAGATGGTTTATCAGAAATCAGGAAAGTTATAAATAAATCGTCTGAACTGATAAAAAGAAGTGGTCATTTCATAATAGAAATAGGTTTTGATCAAAAAAATAAAGTAAAGAAAATATTACGTGATAAGGGGTTTTATATTAAAAAAACTATTAAAGATCTATCAAGTCATGATCGCTGCATAGTAAGTATTAAAACTTAATAAGATGGTTACATTTAGAAATAATAATGGTCGAAGAAACAATTTTCGAAGAAATGACAGAAATTTTAAGTCTAATGGTGACAGAAATAAATTTAATAATAATTTTTCAACTTCTGAAAATTTTCAAAGAAAATCTCCAGGGAGAAATAATCACAATGCGCCTAAATTAATTGAGAAATATAATAATTTAGCTAGAGAAGCCTTATCGACTGGGGACAAAATTTTATCAGAAAATTACTTTCAACATGCAGATCATTTTACGAGAATATTAAACGAGAGAGAGATTCAAAGAAAAATGAGTTTTAAAAACAAGGATTTAGACGAAACCACTGACACGAATGAAAATAGAGAAAATAAAGAAAACTCTATGTCAAATGACAAAGATGGTGCTGAAGATAAACATTCAGAAATTAATTAATTAAGACCAATTATTTTTTCGGACTTTAATACATCCAATTTGATTCTTTTTGTTTCAAAAATCTTTCTTTCATTTCCTTTTAAAACTTTTCCTGATGGTAGCTTCAGGGTTTGGGAATTAATTCTTTTTCCATTAACGATCACTTCGTAATGTAAGTGAGGTCCAGTTGATTTCCCAGTAGACCCAACATAACCTATAGTTTGCCCTTGTTTAACCCTTGTTCCTTTTCTAATCCCTTTTGCAAATTTGGACATATGTGCATAAACAGTTTGATAAGTAGAATTATGTTTTATTACTACACAATTACCACCCCCTCCACACCATCCTGCTTTTTTTATCACGCCATTACCAGATGCCATGATAGGAGTTCCCATTGGTGCAGCAAAGTCTGTTCCCCTATGCATTTTATTAAAACCATCAATTGGATGTTTTCTCATTCCAAAAGAGGAAGAAAGTCTTGCACCATTAATTGGTGTTTTCATTAATGCTTTTTGAACACTCTTTCCACTTTTATCATAATGACCTTCACTGTTTTTTGAGTCAAAATAATATAAAGAGTTATCCTCACCACTTAATTTTAGATTTGCATAAAGTATATTACCTGTTTCAATTATATTTTTTTTATCATCTAAAAAAACTTCATACATAATTTGGAAACTATCTCGTTTTCTGACATCTCTTTGAAAATCGACTTGAAAGCCATAGATTCTTGCAAACTCAACTATAACTCCTGCTGGAATTTTTTGATCTGAAGCTGATTTATAAAGACTTTCTAATATAATACTTTCATCATAAACTATATTTTTATTAAGTTTGGTAACTAAAATTTTTTGATCAAATTTATCTGTTTCTTTCTCTCTCGTAAGATAAATTTTTTCTGTATTAGAAACTTGAAATACAAATTCTTTAATAACTGAGCTTGTTTGATCTATTGTAAAACTAATCTTTTGATTAATATTTAATTTATTTAAATTTATCTTTTTACCTAACTCTTTTTTTATCTGTTCTATTTCTGATTTTTCTACTAAGTATTCTTCTAATATTTTATCAAATGTTTCACCTACATTAATTTCATGTTCAATTTTTTTAAATCGTGGTTCTAAGTTGTCTAATATTTGATTAAATGATTTTTTAAAGTATACGTTTTCTAATAAATTTGAGTAGTTATTAAAAATTTTCTTTTTGTTGTAATTGTAATAAGATGTGAAAGTAATTGTAATTACAATAAGTAAGCCAAGTGCAATTATTTCTAGATTCTTCTTTAATTCTAATTTAATTTTTTTTAACATCTTAAATTTATTGAAGAAGTTATTAATAGTTTAGTAATTGATAAATATCAAAAAAAACCCTTTAAAAATAAGGGTTTTTAGCAATTTTTTTGACCTTAAAAGCTTGATTTCCTATTATTTTAGCCTATAAGCATCGAACTTCTCAATAAAAAATTATTGTTAACAATAAAAAACATGAGGATTATTGAGCTTTTTTGGCTCAATTAGCTATTTAAAATGTAAAAATTTAAGAAGAGAAGTGTGGACGGTTAAGGTTACCAAAATTTGTCGTACACACTTCAACTTTATATAAATTTTATTCTTAGAATTTATATAGAAGCTAGTGTGCGCCGTTTTTAAACTTGAGAGTTTGATCATGGCTCAGAACGTACGCTGGCGGCACGCCTAACACATGCAAGTCGAACGAAGTAGCAATACTTAGTGGCAGACGGGTGAGGAACATGTGGGTATCTGCCCTTTGGCCTGGAATAACACGAGGAAACTTGTGCTAATACCGGATAAGTCTTTACGGAGAAAGCTTTATGCACCATTGGATGAGCCCGCACTTGATTAGTTTGTTGGTGGGGTAATGGCCTACCAAGACTTTGATCAATAGCTGATTTGAGAGGATGATCAGCCACATTGGGACTGAGACACGGCCCAAACTCCTACGGGAGGCAGCAGTGGGGAATCTTGCACAATGGAGGAAACTCTGATGCAGCGATGCCGCGTGAGTGAAGAAGGCCTTTGGGTTGTAAAGCTCTTTCGTCGGGGAAGAAAATGACTGTACCCGAATAAGAAGGTCCGGCTAACTTCGTGCCAGCAGCCGCGGTAATACGAAGGGACCTAGCGTAGTTCGGAATTACTGGGCTTAAAGAGTTCGTAGGTGGTTGAAAAAGTTGGTGGTGAAATCCCAGAGCTTAACTCTGGAACTGCCATCAAAACTTTTCAGCTAGAGTTTGATAGAGGAAAGCAGAATTTCTAGTGTAGAGGTGAAATTCGTAGATATTAGAAAGAATACCAATTGCGAAGGCAGCTTTCTGGATCATTACTGACGCTGAGGAACGAAAGCATGGGTAGCGAAGAGGATTAGATACCCTCGTAGTCCATGCCGTAAACGATGTGTGTTAGACGTTGGAAATTTATTTTCAGTGTCGCAGCGAAAGCGATAAACACACCGCCTGGGGAGTACGACCGCAAGGTTAAAACTCAAATGAATTGACGGGGACCCGCACAAGTAGTGGAGCATGTGGTTTAATTCGAAGATACGCGCAGAACCTTACCAACACTTGACATGTTCGTCGCGACTTTAAGAGATTAAAGTTTTCGGTTCGGCCGGACGAAACACAGGTGCTGCATGGCTGTCGTCAGCTCGTGTCGTGAGATGTTGGGTTAAGTCCCGCAACGAGCGCAACCCTCACTTTTAGTTGCCATCATTTAGTTGGGCACTCTGAAAGAACTGCCAGTGATAAGCTGGAGGAAGGTGGGGATGACGTCAAGTCCTCATGGCCCTTACGTGTTGGGCTACACACGTGCTACAATGGTATCTACAACAGGAAGCGAAACAGCGATGTTAAGCAAATCCTTAAAAGATACCTCAGTTCGGATTGCACTCTGCAACTCGAGTGCATGAAGCTGGAATTACTAGTAATCGTGGATCAGCGTGCCACGGTGAATGCGTTCCCGGGTCTTGTACACACCGCCCGTCACACCATGGGAGTTGGTTCTACCTTAAGGCAAGGCATAAAACCCTTGACCACGGTATAGTCAGCGACTGGGGTGAAGTCGTAACAAGGTAGCCGTAGGGGAACCTGCGGCTGGATTACCTCCTTTCTAAGGATGAATGAAAGTAAAATTTCATTCTAAAAAATATACATAGGTTAATGTTGACCGTCCTCATTTCTCTTCTTAATTAGTGTTTCTCTTGCATGGGGGCCGGTAGCTCAGTTGGTTAGAGCACACCCTTGATAAGGGTGGGGTCGAAAGTTCGAGTCTTTCTCGGCCCACCAAATTAAGATTAAGGGGGATTAGCTCAGCTGGGAGAGCGCCTGATTTGCATTCAGGAGGTCAGCGGTTCGATCCCGCTATCCTCCACCAAACACTTAGCTATTAAAAATCGTAAATAAAAATAATTAATATCAATATCTATATCCGAACATTAATAATGTTATTAGTTAATGTTCAAAATAAAAATTTGATTCAACACAGAATTTTTTTCTGTGCATAAATCAAGCGTTTAAGGGCGTGTGGCGGATGCCTTGGCACTGAAAGCCGAAGAAGGACGTGATATACTGCGATAAGTTTCGGGGAGCTGTATGTAAGTTTTGATCCGAAAATTTCCGAATGGGGAAACCCACCACTTTTTGTGGTACTTTAAACCGAATACATAAGTTTAAAGAGACAACCTGGAGAACTGAAACATCTAAGTAACCAGAGGAACAGAAATCAATTGAGATTCCGTTAGTAGTGGCGAGCGAAACCGGAATAGGCCAGTAGTTTTAATAAAAAAATTTGAATAGTTTGGAAAAGCTAACCATAGAGGGTGATAGTCCCGTAAAAGTAATGTTTGTTAAAACTCATGAGTAAAGCGGGACACGTGAAATCCTGCTCGAATATAGGGGGACCACCCTCTAAGCCTAAATACTCTTCAGTGACCGATAGTGAACTAGTACCGTGAGGGAAAGGTGAAAAGAACCCCTATTAGGGGAGTGAAATAGAACCTGAAACTGCATGCCTACAATCAGTCGAAGCTCTTTTTAGAGTGACGGCGTACCTTTTGTATAATGGGTCAGTGACTTAATTTATTTAGCAAGCTTAAGCCATCTAGGTGTAGGCGTAGCGAAAGCGAGTCTTAATAGGGCGAATAGTTAAATGAATTAGACCCGAAAACGAATGAGCTTACCATGAGCAGGTTGAAAGCAAGGTAACACTTGCCGGAGGACCGAACCAGTTGACGTTGAAAAGTCTTTGGATGACTTGTGGTAAGGGGTGAAAGGCCAACCAAATTCGTAGATAGCTGGTTTTCCGCGAAAACTATTTAGGTAGTGCGTTGAGTAAATAAATGTTTAGAGGTAGAGCACTAAATGGGCTAGGGGGAAGAGATTCTTACCAAACCTAATAAAACTCCGAATGCTAAACATTGTTCCTCAGCAGACAGACTGTGGGTGCTAAGGTCCATGGTCGAGAGGGAAAGAGCCCAGACCACCAGATAAGGTCCCAAAATTATGATTAAGTGTGAAAGGATGTGGAAATTCCTTAACAGCCGGGAGGTTGGCTTAGAAGCAGCCATCCTTTAAAGATAGCGTAACAGCTCACCGGTCTAATAGAGTTTCTGCGCCGAAGATGTAACGGGGCTAAAATCATATACCGAATCTGTGGATTTATAATTTTTTCGAAAATTATAACTGGTAGCGGAACGTTCTGTAAGCCTGCGAAGGGGTACCTGTGAAGGACCCTGGAGGTATCAGAAGTGCGAATGCTGACATAAGTAACGATAAAAGAAGTGAAAAACTTCTTCGCCGAAAATCCAAGGGTTTCTGCGCAAGGTTAATCCGCGCAGAGTTAGTCGGCACCTAAGGCGAGGGCGAAAGCCGTAGTCGATGGAAATAAGGTTAATATTCCTTAACCAGATGGAAGTGACGAATCTTGAAAGTTGTGAGTTCTTAATGGATTGAACTTGCCGCGAAAAGGTTCCAAGAAATAGCTCCATCATAAGACCGTACCCTAAACCGACACAGGTGGATTAATAGAGTATATTTAGGCGCTTGAGAGAATGATGTTGAAGGAACTCGGCAAAATGCTTCCGTAACTTCGGAATAAGGAAGACCTTATTTTAGGCAACTATAATGAGGTGGCACAAGCCAGGGAGAAGCGACTGTTTATCAAAAACACAGGGCTCTGCTAACACGTAAGTGGATGTATAGGGTCTGACGCCTGCCCGGTGCTGGAAGGTTAATGCGATGGGTGCAAGCTCATTTCTGAAGCCCCAGTAAACGGCGGCCGTAACTATAACGGTCCTAAGGTAGCGAAATTCCTTGTCGGGTAAGTTCCGACCTGCATGAATGGCGTAACGATTTCTCCGCTGTCTCCAACATCAACTCAGTGAAATTGAATTCTCCGTGAAGATGCGGAGTTCGCGTAGTTAGACGGAAAGACCCCGTGCACCTTTACTGCAACTTTACATTGGTGTTAGGAAAAACATATTTAGCATAGGAGGGAGACATTGAAGCGAAGGCGTCAGCTTTTGTGGAGTCACCAGTGAAATACCTCTTTTGTTTTTCTTGATATCTAACTGATAGCCGTTATCCGGCATCAAGACATTGTATGGTGGGTAGTTTGACTGGGGCGGTCGCCTCCCAAATAGTAACGGAGGCGTGCGAAGGTAAGCTCAGAACGGTCAGAAATCGTTCGTAGAGTGCAATGGCATAAGCTTGCCTGACTGTGAGACTGACAAGTCGAGCAGAGACGAAAGTCGGTCATAGTGATCCGGTGGTTCTGAGTGGAAGGGCCATCGCTCAACGGATAAAAGGTACGCCGGGGATAACAGGCTGATACTGCCCAAGAGCTCATATCGACGGCAGTGTTTGGCACCTCGATGTCGGCTCATCACATCCTGGGGCTGGAGCAGGTCCCAAGGGTTTGGCTGTTCGCCAATTAAAGTGGTACGTGAGCTGGGTTCAGAACGTCGTGAGACAGTTCGGTCCCTATCTGCTATGCGTGTAGAAGAATTGAGAGGAGTTGACCCTAGTACGAGAGGACCGGGTTGAACATACCACTGGTGGACCGGTTGTAGCGCCAGCTGCAGTGCCGGGTAGCTAAGTATGGACGAGATAACTGCTGAAAGCATCTAAGCGGGAAACTCACCTCAAAACTAGTTCTTCCTATAGAGCCGTGGTAGACCACCACGTTGATAGGCTGGATGTGGAAGCGCAGCAATGCGTGCAGCTGACCAGTACTAATAGCTCAATCGGCTTGATTTATGCACTGAAAAAAATTTTAATATTATAGCTATTGATCTAAATCGTCTAAAACTTTAGACAAGTTTATTTAATATATATGTTTTAATATTTAATTTAGAATTAAATTAAATGAAAAATATCGCCATAATACCTGCTAGAAGCGGAAGTAAAAGAATTAAAAATAAGAATATCAAATTGTTTTTTGGCAAACCAATTATACAATGGACTTATGAAATTTTAAAAAAATCAAAACTATTCTCAAAAATAGTAGTTTCTACTGATAGCAAAAAAATCAAAAATGTTTGTAAAAAATTTGGAGTAAAATACTTTATCGAAAGACCAAAAAAACTTTCTACAGACAATGTTGGAATTAGAGAAGTTGTGCAACATGCTATATATACTCTTGATAAAGAAATGAAATTTGATTATGTGTGTTGTGTTTTTCCCTGCAGTCCATTTTTAAAAGTAAAGAATTTAAAAACCGCTTTAAATATTATTAATAAAAAAAAAAATTTAGTGGTCCATCCTATAGCTAAATATAGACATCCTCCTGAGCGGTCTTTAGTTATTAAAAAAAATTTTTTAAAACCAACAAATAGAAAAAACCAAATTAAAATGACACAAGTTTTTCAACAACAATTTCATGATTTAGGTCAATTTTATTTTTCACATAAAAATTATTGGATTAAAAATTCAAAAAAAAATAAAGGTATTGGTATTCCCCTACCTATTTGGGAAACAGTAGATATAGATGATTTAGAAGATTGGCGCTTCGCAGAATATTTATTTAAATTGAAAGAGATAAAGCTGAATTAAAATATAAGTTGTAAAATAAAATTTGTTAGAATATAGATAATCATCTAAATGAAATTCTTTTTAGACACAGCCTCAATTGAGCAAATATCGAAATGGAAAAAATTTGATTTAGTTCATGGTGTTACAACGAACCCAACGTTACTTTCTAAAGAAAGTAGTGACCCAGTAAAAGTGATAAAAGAAATTTGCAAGATTGTTAATGGGGATGTATCAGCTCAAGTTACTGAGAGAAATTCAAAAGGAATGATTGAACAAGCCAAGTTTTTACGATCAATCGATAAGAAAAAAATTGTTATCAAATTGCCATGTACTTTAGATGGCATTCAAGCAGCAAGATTTTTAAGTGATAAAAATTATAAGATTAATATTACTTTAGGATTTGATCCTGCTCAAATTTCAACTTTTAAAAATATAAATATTTCATATTTTAGCTTTATAATTGGAAGAGTAGAAGATTTTGGTGATAGTAATATAAGTAATATTCCTCTACTAAAGTTAATGATTAAAAAATTGAATCCCAAAATAAAATTTTTAGCTGCTAGCATTAGAAATTCTTCTCAATTATTATCTGCTGCAACCAATGGAGCTGATGTAATTACAGTTCCTCCAACTACGTGGGATAAGATTTATAAAAATAAATATACATTAGATGGCGAGAAGAGCTTCATGGAAAGTTGGGAACAGCTTCCTAATGATGTTAGGAAAAAATATGAGATTAAAAAATAAAATATGTCTAATTACTGGATCAAGTAAAGGCATAGGAGCAGGTATCGCTGAGGAATTTGCAAAAGAAGGTGCAAAAGTTATTATCACTTATAATAAACAAAAAAAATTAGCTTTACAAATTTACAAAAAAATTAAAGCGGTAGGTATTTACAAATTAGATGTAAGAAAAAAAAGTAATATTATTAGTATTTTTAAAAAAATAAAAAATAAATTTGGTAAAATTGATGTTTTAGTCAATAACGCTGGAGTAAACAAAACTGCAGATTTTGATAAATTAAAAGAGGCTGATTGGGATTTTGTAATGGATGTAAACTTAAAAGGTGTATTTTTATGTTGTCAGGAGGCAATAAAATATATTCCAAGTCATGGAAAAATTATTAATATAGGATCCTTATCGGGTGAGTATGGAGGGCCCAGAACCCCATCGTATGCAGCAGCTAAAGCTGGTGTAATGTCATTAACACATTGTTTAGCAAGATTCCTAGGAAAAAAAAAAATTTCAGTAAATTGTTTATCACCCGGTGTCATTCAAAATGAATTTACTAAAAAAACAATGTCAAAAAAAGTAAGAAGAACTGCATCTCAATTATTATTATTACCAAGGTTTGGAAAAATCGAAGATCTCAAAGGTGCTGCTGTTTTTTTAGCATCTAAAGACTCTGACTATATGACTGGTCAAACTATTTCCATTAATGGCGGGGCTTGGGTAAGATAAATCTTGTGAAAAAAATTCGTAAAATTATCATTGCAGGAGCAAGCACTTTCACTGTTAAAAATTTAGGTGATGAAGCCATGTTATTGAATTTAGTTCAATGTATTAAAAGATATGATAAAAAAATCAAAATTATATTGATCTGCAGACATCCCTCAAAAAAAATTGATAAACTCTATGGGATAAAAACAATCAAAAATTTAGAATTCGATAATAAATCTGACTCAGTTGGAAAATTTTTTTATGGTTTTAATTCTATAAGTTTTTCAAAAAATCTAGAAGATATAAAGAAAAATTTTGAAGACTCTGATATGTTAATACTTGCAGGGAATGTATTTATAGATATCTCACCAAACTCATTTTTAAGAGGCCTATCATCTTTTACTGCCCAGATGGGTGTTTTAGCTAAATTTTTTAATCTAGATTTTTACGTAACAAGTCTCAATGTATTGGTTAAACCAAAACGTGGATTAACTAGAGAATATTTAAGCTTTTTTTCTAAAAATGTTTCAAAAATTGCAGTTAGAGAAAGCCATTCGTTTAAATATTTGGAAGATTTTAAATTTGGAAATAAATTAAAAAAATGTGGTGAGACAGCCTATGGAATTGAGATTGAAAATGATTTAAAAACTTTAAAAAAATATATAAAAAATAAAGAAATTTTATTAAACAAAACCAATGTTTTTGGTGTAAATGTTAGGGCAGAGTATTGGAATAAAGTAAAAAAAGATGTATTTAAAAAGCATGCCAAAGTTCTCTCAAAATTAGCAAAAAGAACAAATTCTACATTATTATTTATTCCTAACGGTTTTTATCATTTGAATTGGATGGATGATAGAATGGTTCATAAAGAAATAATTAAACATCTTGATAAAGATGTTAAATTTGAGTCGATTAACAAAGAGCTTAATATATTTGAGGCCTATAAATTGTTTTCTTGTCTAA
Source organism: uncultured Pelagibacteraceae bacterium (assembly GCA_902589765.1). GTDB lineage: Bacteria > Pseudomonadota > Alphaproteobacteria > Pelagibacterales > Pelagibacteraceae > Pelagibacter. The sequence continues at coordinate 10,151 of CACIUF010000002.1, read as the reverse complement.
ACTTTCATTATACTAACAGAAGACACTCAGCAGTTTTTGCGGCAATGCAAGGTAAATCAATTGCAGTTATAAATACTTCTTTAAAGGGTCATTTAGATCCACTTACAAGAGATCTTAACATAAAAGAAAATCTTATAAATTTTAGTGAAAAAGAGCAGAAAATAACAAATAAAATTTATAATTTGTGGTTCAAAAGAAAAAAAACTGAAGTGAAAATTAAAAGAAAAGTAAAAATATTTAAAGTCAAAGCTAGAAATCAGTTTACACAACTAATAAATTAGACTATAGGAAACTTATGAGATTTCACAGAGTATATGCTTCACCAACGATGATAGACGTTGAAATTACTGACCTATGTAATGAAAAATGTAGGTTTTGTTTTAATTTTGATAGAGACTTTTCAATGGGAAGTAAATCTATGACTTTTAAGCAAGTTGACGAGTTAATTGAAAAATTTAAAAAATCAAAAATTTTTCATGTTGTTTTGTCTGGCGGAGAAACAATGACAAAATTTGATCTATTATTATATTTTATGGAGAAGTTAAAAAAAAACGGTTTCTCAACTTCCATGAATAGCAATCTATCCGTAAAAGCATTGAGAAAAGACAGGTTAGAAAAATTAAAGTCAGTAGGTGTCGACCACATTCTTGTAAGTTTACCCTCATATAAACAAGATGTAACAGATTATCTGGTTAACGCTAAAGGTGCTTATGACAGAATTATAAGTGGGATTAAAGAAGCCACAAGCACCGGAATTAGAGTAAGTGCAAATATGGTAGTACAAAATAAAAACCAGAATGATGTTTACTTGACTGCCAAATTAGCCGCTGATTTGGGATGTCAGAAAATTTTTGGTACTCGAGTAGTTGGCCCAGATTACGATATGGGAATTGATTATGATAATATTGATGAAAATGATAGTAAAATCGAAAATGTTTTGACAAAAAAAGCAGCACTTAATGTGCTTGATCAACTTATAAAAGCAAAAGAGGATTTCGGAATAAATGTCGGAACTGTAGTTAGCTACCCATTATGTTTGTTAGGGGATTTACAAAAATATGCTGAATTTGTTGGTAGAGGATGTCCAACTCAAAGAGGTCACAGAATAAGTTTGTTACCATCAGGTGAAGCTATGGCTTGTTGTCATTTACCTTCAGAAACGTATGGAAATGTTTTTAAAAAAGATTTAAATGAAATTTATCAAGAACAAATTAAATGGCATGATGGAAGTTATCATAACCCTGAATGTGCACCTTGTGATTATAGAAATATATGTGAAAGTGGATGCAGAGTAGATGCTAAAGCCTATACTGGTAAAATTAATGGCAGAGACCCACTAATGGTCGGACCTATAGTTGATGGAGAGATAAAAGGTCAAAAACTGAGAGATTTTAAACCTCTTTCCTTGCATTATGATAAGTCTATTTTAGCAGATTTTGATAATAAGAATTTCAAAGTAAGCTCAATTGCAAGATTTAGAAGAGAAAATGGCTTTTATCTTTGTAGTATCAAATATGGAAATGTTATCGAGCTAGAGAATAACATTGCTGAATTTCTTATAAAACATCAAAAAGACGAGTTAACCTTTAATTTAGACATGTTTGGAAAAGATAATAAAGGTTTAATGGTGTATTATTTTGTAAAGGACTTGATCGTTTCAACTGACAAAGAATTCAATACTTTAAGAAGTAGATCTAAAATTGGTGAGGGATTAGGATTTGATCCTATGAGTTTACCATCTAATGATGCTATCACTTTAGACTAATATATAATATTTCTCAAATAACTAATTTCATTCTTAAGCATTTCATCACCTATCTTGCCGAATGGCAATAATCCTTCAATAACAATATTGATATTTTTGTTTTTAGCGTGAAGTTTTTTTATTTGTCTTTTTATAATACTATCTTTTTTGATTGATAAAAGTGAATGGGTTGTATTGATCATTTTATCTTTATAAAAATTTCCAAAATCAGACACTTGCGCTTCTACGATTCTTTTAGAAAATTTTTTAAAAAATTTGTTAAAAGTTAAAATCTTTTCTTTTTCTAATTCTTTAATGTGAGATGTATCGATTACTAATTTAAGATAACTATTTTTCGAAAAAATTCCCTCTAAATGGCTGATTTTGTTTCCATAAAAGGCTTTTTTATCTGTCACTTCAATTGCTAAATAAGTGTTTTTATTTTTTAATTTTTTTAAATGTTTCCATGAGACTAGATGATCGGGATGTACGCATATACCTACAATATTTTTGTTTTTTTTCAAAATCTCGTTTACTTTTTCAACAAACAATTCTGTTCTTTTATCATTTGCAAATAAATCGTGATAAAAAGCTGTTAAATGTATTGTTATTTTCTTAACAAATTTTGATTTTATGTTTATCTGTTTATTTAGCTTTCTAAAGTTATTCAAATAATGTGTTTTGTTTAAAGTGATTTGTATAGATAAATTATTAGCAATACTTTTGTTAAATGCTAAGTCTAATCTTTGAAGACTATCTGTATAGTTTACCTCATTTTTTTTATACATTATTGAGGCGTCGCGGATAAATAAATTGAACATATTTAAAAATATGAGGTATAAGACTATTCAAAGATATATCAATGGTAAAATTTTCATCTTATAAAAAAAAAATACAACAAGAAGGATTAGCTTTTGATAAACAAGTACATTTTAGACATAAAAAGGGCTTAATTCCAGATTTAAGACGATTAAAAAAAAATTATTATTTTTATAATAACCCATGGAGAGATCCAGAATTTTTTAAGATTCAATGGATGGGAATAATTCAAAAAATTTTAGGTATAGTTAATAAAAAAAAGCAAAGCAAAGTTTTAGAGATAGGGTGTGGCACAGGTTTTTTATCTTTAGAAATTGCCAGATTTGGGCATCAAGTGACTGGTATAGATGTATCAAAATACTCTATATTAGAGGCAAAGAAGTATGCGTCAAAACAAATAAATAAAAAAATTAAAAAAAGATTGAACTATCATGCTTGTGATGCAAATGAAGTAATGCTCGAAGAAAAGTTTGATTTTTTGATTTTTTATAGATCACTCCATCATTTTGCAAATATTCCAAAACTTTTTAAAAATTTAAATAAGTTCACAAAAAGAAATTGTAAAATAATTGTTTGTGAGCCAATGAGACAAAACTTTGAAAGAAAAAATGCAATCTTTGCAAATTTATTGAGAATGACTTGTCAAACTTGGCAAAGTTATGAAAAAAAAATTCCAAATAAAGGAATTAATTATAAATTTATTAGAAATAACGAAAAACAAGTTTTGAATGAGTATAAATACAAATCAAATAAAAAAAAGTATACCCAATCTCCAATGGACAATTCAATCGATGATCCAATTAGATTAATAAAAGAATTAAGAAAATTTTATAAAATAAATAAGATTGAGTATTTTGATGCATTTATAGATAAATTGATAGGGGGTTTAAGAGGAAAAGACAGGTTAAAATTAGCGAAATTTTTAAAAGAGTTTGATAATTATTTGATTAAAGAAAGAATTCTTAAAGGAACTACATTATTTTTTTCGGGTAATAAAAAGTGAAAATAATTTCTGTAATTCCAGCAAGAGGTGGTTCAAAAGGAATCAAAAATAAAAATATTGTAAAAATAAATTCAAAGCCATTAATTTATTTTTCAATTAAACAATCACTTAAGACAAAATTAATACAAAGAACAATAGTGAGCACCGATAGTAAAAAAATTGCCAAAATATCACGTCAATGCGGTGCAGAGGTTCCTTTCCTAAGGCCTAAATCAATTTCGAATGATGCAGCAAAAGACTATTCTTTTTTTTCTCATTTAATTAAATGGTTAAAAAAAAATGAAAATTATACCCCTGATTTAATAGTTCAATTACGCCCTACCCAGCCTTTTAGATCGATTAAACTTTTACAAAAAGCAATTGAATTAATGATTAAAGATAAAAAAGCTGATTCTCTTAGATCAATCTCAATACCTGAGAGAACTCCTTTTAAAATGTGGATCAAAAAGGGCAGATATCTAAAATATTTTGTAAACAAAAAATCTTTTATTAAAAAAGAATATTTTAATATGGATAGAAGGAAATTACCAAAAGTATATTGGCATGATGGGATTGTTGATATAGTAAGATCAAATACTTTAAAGAAATATAAAAATCTGACTGGAAAAAAAATTGCATATATATTTTCCAATAATGATTATTTAATAGACATAGACACAGAGAAAGATTTAAAATTACTAAAAATTTTTTTGAAAAAGAAACTAATTAAATTTGATGTTAATTAAAAAAAAAAATATATTAAAATTCTCAATAAATTTTTTAAAAAAAACAGGCCTTAATAGAGCTGATAGTGAGTTAATTTCAAATCAATTAGTAAGATCGGATATGTGTAATCATTTTTCTCATGGAGTAAATAGATTGTTACAATATTTCAATGGTGCAAAAAAAAAAATTTACAAGATATCAGCAAAACCAAAACAAGAGATAAATAAAAAAAATTTTAGTTTAGTCAATGGCCACCAGGCCTTCGGTCAAATTGTAATGGATTTTACTTGTAAACTTATAATTAAGAAAAACATAGACATTGGAATTACAGCAGTTAAAAATGCTGGACACATTGGAAGATTAAGTGATTATTGCGATCAACTAGCTAAAAAAAAATTTATTAGTCTTATATTTTGTAATGGCGGTGGTCCAAATACCTCTATTTTCCCAGTTTCAAAAAGACTTTTTGGAACCAACCCTTTTGCTTTTGGCATGCCGATTTCAAAAAAAAAAAATTTTATTGTAGATTTTTCAACCTCAAAGCTGGCTGAAGGAAAAATTAATTTAGCTGTTTTGAATAAACAAAAACTCTTTGGAAATCCTATTGTGTCAAAAAAAGGAAAACTATCAAATGATCCTAATAAATTATATGATGGAGGTGCATTAATACCTTTTGGAGAAATTAAAGGTTCGGCTTTTCTTTTGGTGAATGAAATTATAGGAGGATTGCTTTTTTCTCCCAATAACCCTTTTAAAAAAAATTATTTAGATGGGAATAATTGTTTGATTATTACCATGAGAAAATCATTATTTAATTTTAATAAAAATTTTTTAAAAGATTTTGAGCTGTTGGAAAAACAAATTAAAAAATCAAAAAAAATTTATAACTATAGAAACAATAAAATTTTATTGCCTGGAGATATTGAAAAAATTAATTTTGAAAAATCTAAGAAATACGGCATTAATTATAATTATAACATTATTTTAAGGCTTAATAATTTCGCTAAAAAAAAACTCAAATTTGAAACGAAAGATTTAATTAAATTTTGAAATGAAAAAAAAATCTGTAGTTATATTAGGTGCTGGTCCTGAACAAATTGACTCCTACAAGATTGCAAAAAAAAATTTTTTACATATTTTTGGTGTAGACAAAAATATTAATTCTGAAGGACTTAATTTAGCAGATACAAAAATTATTAGCAGTATTTATGATTACAGAAAAATATTAAAAATAATTAGTCTATCGATAAATAAGTATAAAATTTTAGGGATAGTTTCAGTTGGTGTTGATTGTCCAAAAACAGTTTATGAAATTTCAAAATATTTAAAATTAGATATAATTAAAACTAAAACCATCAAAATAATTGAAAATAAAGAAAAATTATATAACGCACTTGAACCTAATGGCATTATTCCAAAATTTGAAATTTTATCTAATAAATCAAAAGTAAACAATATTGTTGATAAGTTTAATCTACCTCTAATAGTAAAACCACATATTGGAAGAGGTTCTAGGGATGTTATGATTATTAAAAGAATTAATGATCTTAAAAAATTTATAAAATTTCAAAAAAAGAAAACGATGAAGAAATTTATCATTCAGAAATATATAAAGGGAAAGCAATTTAGTGTAGAAAATTTTTTTTACAAAAAAAAATTTCTTTGTTTAATTTCATTAAGAAATTACAGAAATAGTCGAAAATATCATCCAAATATTATTGAAAATGGAGGCGATCTAAATCCAAATATCCCCTCAGTTTTAAAAAAAAAAATTTATGAATTTACCAAAACTCTATCTGAAGATTTGGAAATAGAAAATGGTCCCTTAAAATTAGACTTAATCTATAGTAAGGGAAAAATATTTTTAATTGAAGCCGCTGTAAGATTTGGTGGAGGTTTTGTAGCTTCAAAATGTTCTAAATCTTTAACAGGGATTAACTTTTTAAATGCGTATTTTGACTATTTTTTAAAAAGGAAAATTTTATTTCCAAAAAAAAATTTAAAAATGAAATCTATTTCAATTTCTACAAGAGCAATCGTTCCAAAGAAAAATGGTATCATTAAAAATATAAAAAATAATATTTCAAGTAAATACAAAAAGAATCTAATTCACATTAGTTATAATAAATTTATTGGAGATAAAATTGAAAGACCAACATCGCATGCTGAGAGAGCTGCATTTATAATTGTTCAATCTAGTAAAAAATTTGTCGCCCCAAACTTAGCTGACAAGATAAGTAAAAAGATCATATTTGAGATTTACTAACTAAAGATTTCTAATAAATTATATTATTAAAAATAATTTGACATAAATTGACACTAAATATAAAGCAATTAGCGTAAACAAAAAATTAAATGAATTACAAAAAAAAGTTAATTTTTTTAAAGAGAGAACTTAAAAACCAAAAAAAAATCTACCAACCAACATTATTCTGGAAAAAATTAACTTATTCTTTTTTTACAATTTTTAATAACAAAGGAATAAATAATTTTAGATCGGATAGTCTAGCAAACGATTTCTTTGTACCTCTTTTTCATTTAAAAAGAGATAGATTAGCTAGAAAAGTAGACAATTTTTTAAAAAAAAATAAAAAAAAATCTTTCAAGGTAGCGACAGAAATTCAAAGACATATAGAAGGTCATAACCAAGCCTTTTCTGATTACAGGGCATTTAAAGCTGCAGACAACCCCTTAAAGCCTCCTTTTTTACATTTATTTTCCGAAAATAATATTGGTAAACCAATTGAGCAATTTAATTTTGATGGAAAAAAATACAGCAGATCATCTTTAAATTATTTATTGGGTTTATCTGCATTAAAAAAAATAAACAACACATTTAATCCTAAAACAGTCTTAGAAATTGGAGGAGGATTTGGAATTCTTGGACACATATTGGGCCAATCGAAAATAAAAAATTTTCGTTATATTAACCTTGATTTACCGCCACTTTCTTTAATCACTGAAAATTATTTGATGAGAGTTTTTGGAAAAAAAAAAGTGACTAATTATTTTAAAGTTAATAAAAATAAAAAAATTAAAATTAAAGAACTTAAAAGTTTTTCATCTCTTTGCTGTTGGAAAATTGAAAATTTAGTGGGAAAAATAGATTTATTTGTAAATTTTTTGTCTTTTCAAGAAATGGAGCCAGATGTCTTAAAGAATTATATTGATCATATTGTTAGGTTAAAGCCAAAATATATTCTTTTAAGAAATCTTAGAGAAGGCAAACAAAAAAAAACAAAAGATAATTTTGTTGGTGTAAAAAAACAGATTAAATTTAGAGATTATATTCAATTTTTAAAGAAAAATTATCAATTAGTTGAAAAAAATGTGATCCCATTTGGATACCAAACAATAGATAATTTTAATTCAGAAATTTTAATTTTTAAAAAAAATAAGAACAAATAATATTAATGAGAAATTATTTAAAAAATAAAAATATTTTTTTTCCTATAGATAAAAATTTTATTAGAGATAAAAGATTAAAAATATTTAAGAAAACATTTGGCAGAATAAATGTTTTTGCTAAAAATAAAAGACATAGAGGAAATATTCTAGCATCCGTAAATAAATTTAAAATTATAGATTGTGAAAATTGCAACTTTATACATAGTTGGCCAATTCCAAGTAAGCAAGATCTAGATAACTTTTATGAGAAACAATTTTATGAGTCAAATAGAAAAAAAGATTATTTTTCTAATCAAAAAAGACAAATTAAATGGTGGGATAAAATATTTTTAAATAGACTTGAAAAGTTTGAAGACATTATTAAAAAAAAGGGTTCTATAATTGATGTTGGTTGCGGGCCAGGTTTTTTTATCAAAACAGCACAAAAAAATGGATGGAAAGCCCATGGTATTGATCCATCACCATCAGTAATAAAAATTGCTAAACAAAAATTAAAATTGAAAAATGTAAAAATAATGGATTATCAAGATTTAGTTTATGAAAAAAAAAAATATGACATAATCTATTCTAATGGAGTTATTGAACACATTGCAGACCCAAAAAAATTTTTAAATATTTTATATAAAATTTTAAAAAAAAGAGGAATTTTATTTTTATCTGCTGCAAATGATTTTAATATTTTTCAATATATGTCTTTAAAAACAACAAAAAAGCCCTGGTGGATAGTTCCGCCAGAACATATCAATTATTTTAGGGTGAGTGATATAAATAAGGTTTTTAATAAAAAAAAATTTAAAATAAAATATTTAAATACAACCTTTCCAATAGAGGTTTTTTTATTAATGGGAGATAATTATGTTAAGAATAAAAAGTTAGGTAAATTATCCCATTTTAAAAGAACAGCATTTGAGAAAAATTTTGAAAAATTAGAAATGTTAAATTATCGAGAACAAATTTATAAAAATTTTTCAGATTTAGGATTAGGAAGAGCGATAGAAGTTATAGTCCAAAAAAAATAATATCAATTTTTCTTTGGTTATAATTAAAAATGAATAAAATATTGATAATAAGTGATATTGGCAGAAAAATAGGATTAGGGCACTATGTTAGAGCCAAAGTTATTAGTGAGGAAATAAATTTTTTCTTTAAGAAAACTTTTAAAATTTATAATTTATTTTTCAACATTGGTGATGAATATAAAAAAATAATTAAAGTAAAATATTTATCAAAATTTGATTATTTAAAAAAAGAGATATTGAAAATCAATCCTGACTTAATTTTTTTAAATAATAGTAAAATATTTGAAAAAAAATTTTCAAAAAGAATTCTTAAATTTTTAAATTTGAATTGTAAAAATAAGATAATCATTTCAATTGATTCCTATATAAAATATCACAATAAAATAAATCATGTTTGGATACCAAATGTTGTATTAAATAAAAAATTTAAACACAAAAAAAATATTTATTTTGGGTGGGACAAATTGATAATTCAACGAAACAAAATAAAAAAAAATTATAAAAATAAAAATTTATTGTTTTCTACAGGTGGGGCAGACAAATATGAATTAATAAAAAGATTACCTTTTTTTTTAAAACCAGTAGAGAATTTTTTTAATATTCATTGTTTAATTGGACCATATTCAAAAATTCCAAAAAGCACTAAATTACAAAAAATTAGATATATTAAAAACATAAAAAATATAAAATTTTTGAATAAATTTAACTTTGGGTTTGTTACATTTGGAGTAAGTTTTTTTGAATTTGTTCATAATAAAATATTAGTTGTAGCCTACATACCTAAAAACAAAGAGGAGTCTTTACTCATCAATTTTTTAAAAAAAAAAGGTTTTATTGTTTGCACAGAAAATAAAAACATAGCTAAATCTCTAAAAAAATTAATAACAAATGAGAATAAATATAAAAAAAAAATTAAATTCTACTCTGATAAGATTAATTTAAAAAAAAGAAAATCCTTTTATATGAAATTGTTTCAAAATCCTGATAGCATTTATAAACAAAACGTTTCTAAACTATATAAAAAAAATCCGTAAAATATTTATGTAGAATTAAACAGTTTAAAGTTTTAGATATTAGGAAATAAACTTGACTTAAAAGCTACGAATACTGAAAAAGTATTTTTTCAGATATATTTGGAAAAGATTTAAATGTTTACTTTTCTGTAGAAATAATTACTATGTTCAAAAATTGAACATATTATTATGAAAAATTATAACGATGATGAATTTGAAGTTTTAAGAAAAATAGAAACTAAAAAATTTACAAATCAAAGGGATTTGGCTTCTCTATTAGGTTTTAGTTTAGGAAAAATTAATTATTGTTTGAAAGAGTTAAAAAAAAAAGGACTTATAAAAATAAATAATTTTAATAAAAATCCCAACAAAGCTGGCTATGTATATCTTTTAACCCCCAAAGGTTTTGTTAAAAAAACTAAATTAACTTTAAATTTCAT
>CACIUF010000001.1 GCA_902589765.1 uncultured Pelagibacteraceae bacterium | reverse complement strand
GTGTATATGTTCCCATTTCACTCTATCTGCTGACATTGGATTTTCAGGTGGAGCCGCTTTTTTAGCAGGATCAGCTAAAAGAGCTTTTTCAACATCATCTGCATCTGCAGGTTTAGCCAAATAATCGATTGCACCCTCTTTTATTGCTGCAACAGCAGTTGGAATATTTCCATATCCTGTTAACATTATTATTCTACTTTCAGGATTAGAGGTTTGTATTTGTTTTACAACTTCCAAACCATTACCATCACCCAGTCTCAAATCAACAACAGCGAATCCTGGTTTTTTTGCTTTGACTGTATCAATTCCTTTTTGCACACCTTCAGCTTGAATAACTTCAAAACCCTTTTTTTCCATGGCCCTAGCCAATCTTTCTCTAAATGGATTGTCATCATCAACAATTAATAGTGATTTATTGTTGAAATCAGCTAGATTTTGTAATGCGCCTTCATTTTTCATAAGTCCAATATGGGAATTTTTTTCCACAATTCAATAGGTCATTATTTGCTTTACATTAGGTAAGTATTGAATTAATTGCTCGATTCATTAAAGTTTTTTTAAATAAAAAGGCTTTTTTTTGTTAAATTTTTTTTGGGGGGCATGAAAAATGCAAAAATTTAAGTCGGTTGAAGAACTAGTTAATCAACTGAGGCCAGACAAACCGGTTTATTGTATTAGAAAGAAATCAATTCTTTCAGCTTCCAAATTTTTTCAAAAAAACTTTCCAGGTAAAATTCTATATGCTGTCAAAACAAATCCTCATCCTGAAGTAATTAAAACTTTATTAAAAAGCGGTATTAATCAATTTGATGTTGCCTCAGTGGAGGAGATAAAAGCAGTAAGAAAATTTGATCAGGTATCTAAGTGTTCTTTCATGCACACAATTAAAAGTAGAGAAGATATAAGTGAAGCATACTTCAAATACGGAGTCAAAACATTTGCACTCGATACTAAAGATGAATTAATAAAAATTATTGAGAGCACCAGCAATGCAAAAGATTTAGAATTATTTGTAAGGGTGGCTGTATCAAATGAACATGCTGAAATTGACTTATCAAAAAAATTCGGTGCTATCAATTCGGAGGCGGCAGGACTTTTAAGATTAGTAAAACAACATTCAAAAAAGATTGGATTAAGTTTTCATGTTGGATCGCAATGTATGCATCCAATTTCGTACTCAAAAGGAATTTCTGAAATTGCAAATATAATTAAGAAAACGAAAATTGTTCCTGATTATTTAAATATAGGAGGTGGCTTTCCAACTATCTATCCAGATTTAATTCCACCCTCTTTAGAGAGTTATTTTGATGAAATTAAGAAAGGTTTAGAAAATTTAAAGATTGAAAAATTACCAGAAATCATTTGTGAACCAGGTAGAGCTTTAGTTGCTGAAAGTGGTTCAACTATAGTTCGGGTTAACTTAAGAAAAAAACAAAAACTTTATATAAATGATGGAACTTATGGAACACTTTTTGATGCAGGAACGCCGAATATTGTGTTTCCATCTAAAATGATAAAAGATAATTCAAACAAAATTATTTCAAAAAAATTAACTGCATTTGATTTTTATGGACCAACATGCGACAGCATGGATTATATGAAAGGACCTTTCCTGTTACCTAATAATATCAAAGAAAATGATTATATACAACTTGGTCAATTAGGTTCATACGGCCTCACCTTTAGAACACAGTTTAATGGATTCTATTCTGATAAAATTTATGAAGTTGAAGATAATGCTATAATGAGCCTCTATAACAAAGACAGCAACAAAGATACTTTAGTTGCTTAATGTCAAAAAATAAAAATCTAGGACATAATAGTAAAAAGGACTTTCTTAAAAATCCAGTTGAACATATAGATATTACATCTTTTGACTCTAGAAAAATTATTTCATCAATGGAGAAAATGTCATTTGTCTCTAGAGAAACTGCAAACGCAGCAAATATCTATAATGAAATGTTAAAAGATAAAGATTGTACAATTTTTCTAACTTTAGCAGGTTCGACCTCAGCAGCTGGTTGTATGAATATTTACAAAGATTTAGTCAAATACAATATGGTAGATGCAATCGTTGCAACTGGTGCTTCGATAATTGATATGGATTTTTTTGAGGCATTAGGATTTAAGCACTATCAAGGCTCTCAATTTCAAGATGATACCGAACTTAGAAAAAATTATATTGATAGAATATATGACACGTACATTGACGAGGATGAATTACAAATTTGTGATAAGAAAATTTGTGATATAGCTGATAACTTGGAGCCTAGAAGCTATACCTCTAGAGAATTTATTCACGAAATGGGAAAATATCTTAAAAAAAACTCAGTAAAGAAAGACTCTTTAATTGAAACTGCCTATGATCACAATGTGCCAATATTCTGTCCTGCTTTTACAGACTCTAGCGCTGGTTTTGGTTTAGTAATTCATCAAGAAAAAAACCCGAAATCTCATATTACAATAGACTCTATAAGAGAATTTCGAGAATTAACTGAAATAAAAATTAAATCAAAAGGTTCTGGATTATTTATGATAGGTGGCGGAGTGCCAAAAAATTTTATTCAGGACACAGTCATATGTGCTGAACTTTTAGGTAAAGATGTTGAAATGCATAAATATGCTGTGCAAATTACTGTAGCAGACTCAAGAGATGGTGCGTGTAGCAGTTCAACTTTAAAAGAGGCAAGTTCATGGGGTAAAGTTGATGTCACGAAAGAACAAATGGTTTTTGCTGAGGCAACAAGTGTATTACCTTTAATTGCAAGTGATGCATATCATAAAGGCGAATGGAAAAATAGAGATAGAAAAAACTTTACAAAAATTTTTGGATAAAACATTGCAATATCTTTCAAATAAAAAAGGATTTCTTGGAATAGATAATAAATTCAATTTTAAAGAAAAAGTTGTAATTGTTCCTTTTGGTCTGGAAAAAACTGTGAGTTATGGTGGTGGGACTAAAAATGGACCAAAAGAGATAATTAAAGCTTCACATCAAGTTGAATTATATGATGAGGAATTGAATTGTGAACCTTATAAAAAAATAGGTATTAAAACTTTAAAACCTTTTAAGATTGATAAAAATATTAAAAAAGCTTTAAAAAAGATAGCTGAAGTAAATAAAGAAATTCTTAATAATAAACTTTTTCCAATGACTTTTGGTGGTGAACATTCAATCACACCAGGATGTATTGTTCCATTTGTTAAAAAACATAAAAATATCTGCCTCTTACATTTCGATGCTCATGCAGATTTAAGAGAAAGTTATAATGGTGAAAAATTTTCACATGCATCTGCTATTAGAAGATGTTTGGATTATAAAAACGTTTCAATAATCTCATTTGGAATTAGAAATATTTCTAAAGAGGAGATACCTTTTTTAAAAAAAAATAAATCTAGAATTAGTATTTTTTGGGCAAAAGATAAGGCAAAATGGGATTTAAAAAAATTTAAAAAACTAATTAAAAATAAGACTGTTTATCTAACTTTCGATGTAGATGGTTTAGATTCGAGTATTATGCCTGCAACTGGAACACCTGAACCTGGTGGTTTACTATGGGACGAAGTTTTAGATATAATTAAGATTGCAGTCAAAAACTCAAACATCGTTGGTGCAGATATAAATGAGCTCGCACCGATTAAAGGATTTAATTCCTACAATTTTTTAGTAGCAAAACTGGCTTATAAAATATTATCATATAAATATTTATATTAAATCTACACTGGTTTAAGTGTTTTTAGCAGTAGTCTGAAAGGTATTAACATCATTAAAGCAACAAAAATTTTTACACTTAAATCTCCTAAAGACAACGTGATCCAAGGAATGCCTGTTCCATAAAAAGAGATTGAAAAAAATATAAAAGTATCAATTGTTGAACCTATCAAAGATGACGTTAAAGGTGCAACAAACCATTCTTTTTTTCTCAATTTATCAAAAATTTGAACATCTAAGAGTTGGGCAACTAAAAAAGCCGTACCCGATCCAATTGCAATTCTTATAGATATCAAGTCTGTGAAATTTGTTGAGAATAAAAGCGTAAAGCTAATACCTATAGCAAAACCAATATAGACAATTTTTCTTGCAACTATCTTGCCAAAAGATCTGTTGGCTAAATCTGTGATCAAGAAAGCAATTGGATAGCTAAAAGCTCCATAAGTTAATATTTCTTCTAAACCATAATGTTCTATAGGGAACTGAACTAAATAATTAGATGCCAAAACAACTGCTCCCATTAAAAATGAGAGTATAAAAAAAATTTTATTCATTAAGCTATCTTAGATTGAACTGATTTTTTTTGAAATGGAGACTTAATTAATAAACTTTTCTTCATCTTCTTTAATCTTGGAGATAAATTTTTATTTTTTACAGTCTTTAAAAACTCGTCAAAACTTCCTTTTTTATCTACAGATCTTACACCAGCATTACTTACAGTGAGTTTCATGCTTCTCTTTAAAAGTTCACTGGTAAATTTTACTTTTTTTAAATTAGGTAAAAATCTTCTCTTTGTCTTATTATTAGCATGACTAACATTATGACCTTTAAGAGGAATTTTGCCGGTAAGTTCACATTTTTTTGACATAATATTTTCGACTATATAAGGTGAGTTGATGATTGCGTCAAGTTTATAAAATTTAAGAAGTTGTTTTTTTTCCTATGATTTCACCATAATGTTTAACTCCATCTCTTATCAATAATTCCTTTAGCTCTTTTTTTATAAGGTTTACAATATTTGGTCCTCTGTATACCATACCTGTATAAAGTTGAACATAACTCGCTCCAGCTAAAAACTTATTGTATGCACTTATTCCAGAGTCAACTCCACCAACTCCAATAATTTTAATTTTATTACCAAGAGTTTTATAAAATTTATTAATCAGTATCGTAGATTTTTCCTCTATTGGTTTACCTGATAAACCTCCTTTTTGATGTTTTTGAATGTCATTTAATTTATCTCGAGTAGAGTCAGAGGTGTTTGATAAAATGACTGCTTTTATATCATTGCTTAAAAGAACATCAGAAATTTTGGGTATTTCCTGATCTTTAATATCTGGTGAGACTTTTACTACAATTGGAATTTTTGAATTTAGTTTTGTTTTTTCACTATTGATTATATTTAATAAACTATTCAATTTTTCCTGATCATGAAAATTTCTCAGCTCTTCAGTGTTGGGAGATGAAATATTAATCGTAATATAGTCTGCAACTTCATGGAAGGTTTTTAAACATTCAACATAATCCTTCAATCTATCATTTGTATCTTTATTAGGACCTATGTTAATTCCAAGTAAACCAATTTGTTTATTACTTGAGATCCTATCAACAATGTTTTTTGCACCTAAGTTATTAAAGCCCAATCTATTAATTAATGCCTCATCTTCAACTAATCTAAAAACTCTTGGCTTGGGGTTACCATATTGTTTAAGAGGTGTAACTGTGCCTACCTCCACAAAACCAAATCCCAATTTAAATAAAGAATTATAAACCTCAGCATTTTTGTCAAATCCTGCTGCCATTCCAATTGGATTTTCTATTTCTTTTTCAAATAATTTAGTCTTGAATAAATGGCTATTTTTATTTTTATCCAAAACATTTGGCACAAAATTAAATTTTAATGACTTAATTGCCAAACCATGGGCTGTCTCTGGATCAAGTTTAAAAATTAAAGATCTTAAATTTGAAAACATTATTTAATTTTATTTATTATAAGATCTTTAGTTTCTTTAACACCAAAAAAACTTATAAAAAAACCCATTCGAGGGCCATTTTCGACTCCAAATACAACTTCATAAATTAATTTAAACCAGTCTCTCAAATTTTCTGAATACCCATTTTCTTTTCCTGTTGAATAAATTAAAGTTTGAATTTCCTCAGGAGACATCTTGTCATTACATTTATCTAAGGTTGATATTAAAGCCTCTAATGCTTTTTTTTCTATTTGATCAGGTATTTTATATTTTTTTTTGGCCTTTATTACATCATTAAAATATTTAATAGCATAACCAACTAGATTATCAAAAATGGGGTGATCTTTTTCAGAAATATTTTCCTTATATTTTTTTACGAACTTCCATAATAATTCTTTGTTTTCAGCATTACTTGTTTCTACAAGATTTAATAACATAGAAAATGACATAATCATTTTTTCTTTTGGAACACTACCATTATGAACATGCCATACTGGATTCATCAGTAACTGTAGCTCATCTTGGGTTTTAGCCTTTTCAATTAATTCCAAATATTCATCGACCGCTTTTGGAACTATCTCATTATAAAGTTTTTTAGCTCTTTTCGGATTTTGATACATATATAATGATAAACTTTCTGGTGAGGCGTACTCCAACCATTGCTCGATTGTTATTCCATTCCCTTTTGATTTAGAAATCTTTTCCCCCTTTTCATCCAAAAAGAGTTCATAAGCAAAACCAGATGGGTTTTTTTTTCCAATTAGTTTAATAATTTTAGTGGATAATATTGCACTTTCTATCAGATCTTTTCCGTACATTTCAAAGTCAACATCTAACGCATACCATCTCATGGCCCAATCTACTTTCCACTGAAGTTTACAATGACCATCTAATATGCTTGATTCTAAATCTTTACCATTATTGTCAAACACAATTTTAGACTTAGAATTATCAATTTCTTTAACTGGAATTTCCAAAACATGTCCTGTTTCCGGACAAATAGGAAGAAATGGACAATAAGTTTTTTGACGTTCTTTTCCTAAAGTAGGCATGATGATATTCATTATTTCATCATAATTATCTAAAATAATTTGAAGTGTTGGATTAAAAAAACCTGATTTATACAATTGAGTAGAGCTTTTGAAATTATATTTAAAATTAAAATTATTTAAAAACTTTTTTAATTTCTCATTATTATGTTCACCAAAACTATTATATTTTTCAAAGGGATCTGGTACGTCTGTCAAAGGTTTATGAAGGTTTTTTTCCAACAATTCTTTATTGGGTACATTGTCTGGTACTTTTCTAAGACCATCCATGTCATCAGAAAAAGTGATAATTTCTGTTGGAAGATCAGTTAATTGTTTTAAAGCATTAACCATCATAGAAGTTCTAGCAACTTCTCCAAATGTCCCTATGTGAGGAAGTCCACTTGGGCCATATCCAGTCTGTAGTGTAATTTTACCTTTTTTTTCTAAAAAAGATTTTCTTTCTCTAAGCATTTTTTTTGCTTCAACGATTGGCCAAGAGCTTGTTTTTTCTAAGTTTTCTTTTTTTATCATGAATAATTCAACAAAATCTTTAATTAGCGAACTACTTAATTCTTATAGAGTTGAAATTTATTTACCATAAAATAATGTTCTTTCAAAATGTCTAATTATAAAACAGTTTTTTTCACTCTTGGAATTCTTCAAATAATTCTCGGTATTTTTATGCTTGTTCCAATAATTGTACAATTTATTTATGGTCAAATAGATTCTTCTTTTTTTGGTGCAGCAATTGTTACAATCATTTTTGGAACCTTATTTTTTCTCTCCAATCTAGATCATGAAAAAAAACTTAATTTACAACAAGCATTCCTTCTAACTGCATTAGCATGGTTAAGTATTGCTATATTTGGTTCATTACCCTTTATATTCTCTAATTTGGAATTTTCAGTCACAAATGCCTTTTTTGAAAGTATGTCAGGTATTACAACTACTGGTTCAACAATCATATCAAATTTAGAAAATATGCCTAAAGGGATATTATTTTGGAGAGCAATACTTCAATGGTTGGGAGGTATTGGTGTCATAGTGATGGCGATTACATTAATGCCCATCATGAATGTTGGGGGAATGCAATTATTCAAAATTTCAAACAATGATTCATCTGAAAAAATTCTTCCAAAGTCTAAAGAGGTTGCTCTAAGATTGATTTATATTTACTCTGGATTAACAGCGCTATGTGCAATCACTTATAATATTTTTGGAATGAATATTTTTGATAGTATTACACATTCGATGACAACTATAGCAACTGGTGGGTTCTCTAATTATAATCAATCCATTGGTTTTTTTAATAGCTTAGCGATAGAAACTACTGCTATGATATTTATTATTTTAGGAAGTGTTCCATTTATCGTGTACATTAAATTTTTGAATGGCAATAGGTCTATTTTTACATCAGATTCTCAAATCAAAACTTTTATTAAGATAATATTTATATCGATTTTTATTTTATCGATTTATCTTACTTTAAACAATTCAAGTTCATTTGATTTAAGATCAATTTTCTTTAATGTTATTTCTATTCTAACCGGAACTGGTTATGTCAATGCTCAATTTGACAATTGGGGTAGCTTTCCTCTAGTATTATTTTTGGCTTTGATGTTCATAGGCGGCTGTGCTGGTTCAACAACATGTGGCATAAAAATATTTCGTTTTCAAATTCTTTATTCATTTGTAATTAATCAACTAAAAAAAATTATTTACCCTAAAGGTGTTTTTGTGTTGAAATACGATAAAAATCCAATTGATGATAAATTCATAGCATCGATCATTTCTTTTATTTACATGTACTTAATAATATTTTTTTTATTGTCTGCGTTATTATCTTTAAATGGACTTGATTTTATAACCGCAATTTCAGGTGCTGCGACCTCTATTTCAAATGTTGGTCCAGGTTTAGGATCAATAATTGGACCTAATGGTAATTTCTCCTCATTACCAGATTTTTCCAAATGGATTTTAACAATCGGTATGATCTTGGGAAGACTGGAGTTATTTGCTATATTAGTGTTATTTTTACCTTCATTCTGGAGGAATTAAAAAATGATAGAAATTAAAAAACAATCCCTTTCAGAAACATTTTCAGTTTATTTTGATAAAAGAATGTTAAAAATATTATTGCTTGGTGCTATCTCTGGTTTTCCTTGGGTATTAATAGGTAGTAGCTTAAGTTTATGGTTAAAGGAAGATGGATTAAGCAGATCTACAGTCGGTTGGGCTGGTCTTATATTTGCAGTTTATGCATTTAATTATTTATGGGCTCCTTTAATCGATCGTATTCAAATACCATACCTAACAAAAAAAATTGGACATCGAAGAGGATGGATTGTCCTAATGCAGATATTAATCTTAATCTCCTTATTTTTGTGGAGTGTAATTGATCCCTCAGAAAATTTAGCCCTTGTAATATCAGTAGGTTTACTGATTGCAATTGCTTCAGCAACACAAGATATTACTGTGGATGCTTTAAGGATTGAGCAAATTAGCGAAAACGAGGGTAAATTAATGGCTGCGGGCGCAGCAATGGCTGTCGTTGGGTGGTGGAGCGGATATAAATTAGGCGGAGTTTTGTCATTGTTTTCCGCAGATTTTTTGGAAAATTTAGGTTTTCAAAATTATTGGCAACTAACTTTTTTAATCTTAGGAATTTTAATAATTCTAATGAATATTGGATTAATGTTTGTCAATGAAACTGACTCGACTGAAAGACAAATTAATCAGAAAGAAAATGATCAATTAATTGCTGGTAAATTCCAAAATTCAAATTTTCTTACTCAAACTATAACTTGGATCAGTGGAACAATCAGTGGGCCTATAATAAGTTTTTTTAAAAAAAATGGCTTTCAAATAGCTTTGGGAATCCTAGGGTTTGTTTTTTTATTCAAAGTTGGAGAAGCTTTTTTAGGGCGTATGTCTATTATCTTTTATAAAGAAATTGGTTTTAGTAAATCAGATATTGCTATTTACTCAAAAACTTTAGGATGGATAACGACTGTCATCTTCACTCTCCTAGGTGGACTATTTGTAATAAGATCTGGTGTTTTAAAAGCAATGTTTTTAGCAGGAATTTTAATGGCGAGCACAAATCTATTGTTCAGTCTTTTAGCTTGGAGTGGTAAATCTGAAATACTATTTGCAACTGCTGTAATCTTTGACGACATAGCAGCAGCTTTTGCCACTGTTGCATTTGTTGCATTCATATCATTGCTAGTAGATAGAACTTACACAGCAACTCAATATGCTCTATTAGCTTCAATAGGTACTGCTGGAAGAACTACATTAGCATCATCATCGGGCGCTCTAGTTGATTGGCTTAATGGAGACTGGGGGGTATTTTTTATCTTAACTGCTATAATGGTAATACCATCTTTAATTATATTATGGATAATAAGAAATAAATTAAAGATTAATGAAAAATAATTTTTTTTATAATTTTTCACTTGGAAATATAAATGCAAAACCTTCTAATAACTCTGAAACTTTATCGCAAATCTTGTATGGTGAAAAATTTAAGGTATTAAAAAATCAAAGAAACTGGGTAAAAATTAAAACTGATTATGATAATTACATTGGCTTCATTAAGAAAAAAAATTTTTATAATAAGTTTAATCCAAAATTAAAAATTTTTAGAGTTAAGTCAAAAATATTTTTAAAAAAAAATAATATTTATTTGCCTACAAAAAAATATTTGTATTTTGGATCAGGAGTATCTGTTTTAAATAAAAGTAAAAATTTTATAGAATTCAAAAAAAATAAATGGATAAAAAAATCTGATACAAAACCCATCTCACATCAAGAAAAAAATTTTATAAAAATATTTAAATTATTTTTGAATACTAAATATTTATGGGGTGGAAAAACTGGTGATGGTATTGATTGTTCAGCATTAATACAAATATATTTTTACTATAACAGAATTTTTTTTCCGAGAGATTCGAAAGATCAAATTCAATTTTGTAAAAAAAAAAATACTAAGGAAGTCTTAAATTTAAAAAAAAGGATTATTTTTTGGAAAGGTCATGTAGCTATGAATATAGATAAAAAGAATCTTATTCATGCATATGGACCAAAAAAAAGAGTCATTATCATGAATACAAAAAAAACTATTTCTAAAATATTAAAAGACGCATTTTTAAAACCTATATTTTTAAATAATTCAAAAAAATGGATAAAAATTTTCAAATAATTAAAAAATTACAAGAAAATTTAAAAGTTGACCCTAATAATATTGAATTATTAAATGAAATTGCAATTTACTATTTTAGAATAGAAAACCTCATACAGGCTGAATTTTATTACAAAAAAGCTTTAACAATAGATCCAAATAACATTAGTGTTTTAAATAATTTAGCAATTCTAAAACAAAGAAATTCTCCAAAAGAATCTATTTCGCTTTATAAAAAAATTCTATTAATAAATGAAAATTTATTCGAAGTGAGATATAATCTCTCACAATGTTACTCATCTGTAGGAAAAATTCTTGATGCAAAAGTAGAATTAAAAAAAATTTTAGATATCAAACCAAATTTTACGCGAGCTGACAGAATGTTATCATTGATTACTAAATATACTAAAAATGATGTTCATTTTGAAAAAATGAATCATAAATTAAATAATGTATCTTTGGATAATAAACAGTTATCAGAATTATATTTTGCTATTGGAAAGTATTATGAAGATATTAATGACTACGAGAATGCATATAAAAATTATTTAAAAGGTAATAAAATTAATAAAACTATTTATAAATATGATATCAAAAATAGTCAGTACAATTTTTCGTTAATTAAAAAATTTGATTACAATAAATTGACGATAAATTCAAAAGTTTCAAGAAAGATTATCTTTATAGTTGGCATGCCTAGATCAGGTACATCTCTTGTGGAAAGTATAATATCTTCCCATAGTCAAGTTTTTGGTTGTGGTGAAGTGGGATTTTTAAATAATATAATTCGTGAAAACTTTTTGAAAAATCCAAACTTACATAAGGAAAATTTCTCAAAATTAATAACTAACTCAGCTGAGAGATATATAGACTCAATATCTTTTTTAGATAACACTAAAAATATATTTACAGATAAAAATTTACTTAACTTTAGACACATTGGATTTATCAAATATATTTTTCCTAATGCAAAAATTATTAATTGTCTAAGAAATCCAGTTGATACTTGTTGGTCAGGTTTTAAACATTATTTTGAAAATAGCTTACTCTTTACTAATGATTTTGATGATTTTGGTAAATATTATAATTTATACGAAGATCTCATGTCTTTTTGGCATCAGAAGTTTCCTAATCTTATATACGATCTAAATTATGAAAAACTTATTGATCAACCTCAAAAAGAAATTTCAAGATTATTAAAATATTGTAATTTATCTCAAGATAAAAAATGTTTTGAACACCATAAAAATGTAGATACTATAAAAACTTCAAGTTTTCTTCAGGCTAGACAAGGAATTTATAAATCTGCAGTTGGTTCATCAAAGCCATATAATATTTATATCAAAAAGATTTATAAATATATTAGAAATTAATATTATCTTCCAAAATCAGGTTTATTTATATCTTGTTTTAATTTAATGATTTTAGATCTTACTTTTTTTGTTTGAATCAATTTTTTTAAAATTGAATTATTATTTTTTGTATTAATATCTTTTTTAAAACCATTTAAATTTTTAATAAATACATCAATAGCTTTTAATACATTTTTTTTATTGTTAAAAAAAATATCCCTCCACATAATCTCATTAGACGCAGCTATTCTTGAGAAATCTCTTAATCCACCAGCACTATATTTTATTAGATCATATTTTTGTTTTTTTTCAAAATCCTGGGCTGATTTGACCAAATTATAAGCTATCAAGTGTGGAAGATGGCTGGTAATTGAGAAAATTTTGTCATGCTTTTCGGAGTTCATGACAGCAACTTTAGAGCCTATTTTTTTCCAAAAATGATTTAAGAATTTTAAATGTTTTAAATTAGTTGATTTATCTTTAATCAAAATGCACCATTTATTATCAAACATATCTTGCTTACCATGTTCAGGGCCACTTACCTCGGATCCAGATATTGGATGACTTGAGGTCCAAAAAATATTTTTCTTTAAATTTTTTTTTATAACTTCTTTGGATTTCATTTTTGCAGAACCAATATCAGTAATTATATGTTTTGAATTAAGATCCTTATTAATTTTTAAGATAATTTTTCTATATTCACTCATAGGTGTACAAAAAATAATCAATTGTGATTTTAAAACTGCATGATTAATTCTTTTTACTATGATCCCAGGTAATTTTAGTCTTTTAATCTTCGTTATATTTTTTTTAGACTTTTCAAAAATAAAGATTTTTTTTGCTAATTTTCTTTTTGCAATTCTTTTAACTAAAGAAGATCCTAGCAAACCACAACCAATGATAAGCACATTTTTCATTAATTAAAAATTCCTTTTACTGCTCGCATAAATTTTAAATTATCTGCTTTTGATCCTATAGTTAATCGTAACATATTTTTTATATTGTAGCCATTTTCTGTTGATCTTAAGATAATTCCTTTCATCTTTAATTTTTCATAAAAATATTTTGCTTTAAATTTACATTTCTCAAAATTTAATAATAAAAAATTAGCCGATATATTATTTGAATTAATTCCATATTGGTTAAGAAAATATTTCAATTTTTTTGCATAAATAATATTGTGTTTAACTGAACGAGTTATAAACTTAGTATCCTTAAGAGACTCAATGGCAGCTTTTTGTGCTACCTCATTAACATTAAAAGGTGGCTTAATAACATTCAGTGCTTTAATAATTTTTTTTGAACCATATCCCCACCCTACTCTTAAAGAAGATAGACCGTAGATTTTAGAAAATGTTCTTAAAATAAATACATTTTGTTTATTTTTGAATAATTTTAATCCACTTTTATAATCATTATTTTTCATATATTCTGCATATGCATCATCCACTACTAGCAGAATATTTTTTCTCAATTTTTTTCTAAGTTCTAAAAGCTCAGAACTTGTTAGGTATGTTCCAGTTGGATTATTAGGATTTGCTAAAAAAACAATCTTTGTTTTTTTTGAAACATTTTTAATAATTTCAGGAATTGATACTTTAAAATTATTTTCTTTTGCAAAAACAACTTTTGCGCCAACTATCTTAGCATATATCCTGTACATTAAAAAACTATACTGAGGAAGAATAACCTCATCCTTAGGATTCAAAAATAATTGACATAACATTTGAATAACCTCATCAGATCCAGCGCCACAAATAATCTTATCTTCATCACATTGAAACTTTTTAGATATTTGTATTCTTAAGGCATTAGACTTACCATCTGGGTACCTAAAAAAACTTAAATTTTTATTAGACAAAACCTTTTTAGCCTTTGAGCTAACACCTAAGGCTGACTCATTTGCAGATAGCTTTACAACTCGATGAAATCTCTTAAGACTGGATTTACCAGGTTCATAGGTTTCAATATTAAATCTTTTAAATCTCATAGTTGACATCTTTTATAAATTTTATGCCCTTTATAATTAAAAAAACATTTTTTTATATAGTTTAAGTGTAATTATTTTTAAAATTGACATACTAAATAACTTCTAGTACAAAATTTATGCGCTGATTTACCTGAATTGCGAGCGCTTTAAAAAAACCGCTAAAAAAGTTTTTTTTTCTCACAATTCAACTTTCAGCTTTTATTATGAATATAAAAGAAAATATAAAAACATTGATTGTTGAAAAACCACTCAAATTAGATTGTGGTCAGACTATTAGTAATTTTCCTTTAGCGTATGAAACTTTTGGTTCACTCAATAATGAAAAAGATAATGCAATTTTAGTATTTCATGCTTTAACAGGTGATCAATTTGTAACAGACATAAATCCAGTGACTAAAAAGGATGGTTGGTGGTCCAATGCGGTAGGCTCTGGCAAATCGATAGATACAGATAAATATTTTGTAATCTGTGCAAACGTAATAGGCGGGTGTATGGGATCTTTTGGGCCTAGCCATGAAAATCCCAAGACAAAAAAAATTTACGGAACAGATTTTCCAGTCATCACAATTAATGACATGGTCAATGCACAAATTAATTTGTTGGATTTTTTTGGAATAAAAAAACTTTTTTCAGTTGTAGGTGGTTCAATGGGTGGAATGCAAGTCCTACAATTTATTAGTAATTATCCTGATAAAGCTAAAACAGCAATACCAATTGCTTGTACTTCAAGCCATTCTGCTCAAAATATTGCTTTTAATGAACTCGGCAGACAAGCCATTGCGGCAGATCATAATTGGTCAGAAGGAAATTATAATTCAAAAAGTATTGTACCCGATAAAGGATTAGCTGTAGCTAGAATGGCTGCACATATTACTTATCTATCAAAAAAAGGACTTCAAGAAAAATTTGGTAGAAAACTTCAAGAAAGAGATGATTTAAAATTTGGTTTTGATGCTGACTTTCAAATTGAAAGTTATCTTAGATACCAAGGTTCCGTATTCGTAGATCGGTTCGATGCGAATAGCTATTTATATATTACCAGAGCGATGGATTATTTTGATTTAGTAAAACAATTTAATGGTAATTTATCTGATGCTTTTAAAAATACTAAAGCGAAATTTTTTATAATATCCTTTACCTCAGATTGGCTTTATCCCACACAAGAAAATAAAGACATTGTAATTGCCTTAAACGCAGTTGGTGCAAATGTGGGTTTTGTTGAAATTGAGTCTGATAAAGGCCACGATTCTTTTTTGCTTAATGTTCCCGATTTCTTAAAAGCTCTAAAAAATTTTTTAGATAAATCTTATGCAGAAAAACTTTCATGAAACCAGAGTATAAAATTATTTCAGATTTAATTGAAAAAAATGCAAAAGTTCTTGATGTGGGATGTGACGATGGAACTTTAATGGAATTTTTAAAAACAAACAAAAATGTTAATATCAGAGGAATTGAAATTTCAAAAGAAAAAGTACAAACTTGTATTGCTAAAGGGCTAACTGTTATAGAGGGAAATGCAGAATTTGATTTAAAGCAATTTCCAAATGATTCTTTTGAGTATGTTATTCTTGGACAAACTTTACAAGCTTTTATAAATCCTGAGACTGTAATTAAAGAACTTTTACGAGTTGGCAATAAAGCTATAGTAACTATTCCAAATTTTGGGCATTGGAAAGTAAGATTAAATTTATTATTTAAAGGAACAATGCCAATTACAAACTCTTTACCTCATGATTGGTATAACACACCAAACATTCATATGTGCACGATAAAAGATTTTGTCAGATTTTCTAAGATTATTAACTTTAAAATTTTTAAATCTTTAGCGTTAATTAAAGAAAATGTTTCTGATATTAATAACTCAAATCTTATTTTTAAAAATTTATTTGGAGAACTTGGTATATTTTTAATAGAAAAATAAATGAAAATTGAAATTATTAAATGTCTACAGGATAATTATAGCTACTTAATCATTGATGAAGAAAATCAAACCGCTTGTGTCATTGACCCTAGCGAGTCTGCACCAATAATCAATTATCTTGATAATTCAAAAATAAATTTAAAATTCATACTTAATACACACCATCATTACGATCATGTGGGTGGAAATCTTGAATTAAAGAAAAAGTATAATTCTAAGGTGGTTGGATTTATTGGAGATAAAAATCGTATACCCGAGATTGATATATCTCTAGAGGACAACCAAATATGGAAACAAGATAATTTTGAGGCAAAAATTTATCATGTTCCAGGTCATACATCTGGACATATCGCTTTTCATTTCTTTAAAGAAAAAAAAATTTTTACTGGTGATACTCTATTCTCTTTAGGGTGTGGCAGAATTTTTGAAGGTACCTACGAACAAATGTATAATTCACTTAAAAAAATTAAATCATTACCAAAAGATACAGAAATATATTGTGGCCACGAATACACTTTACAAAACTCAAATTTTTGTATCGCCAATGATTCTGATAATTTAAAATTAAAAAATAAAATACTAGAGATTAACAAGAAACTTAAAAATGCATTACCAACAATACCAAGTACTTTAGCTGATGAATTAGAATGTAATATATTTCTTAAAGCAAAAGATTTAGAAAGTTTTTCAAAATTGAGAGATTTAAAGGATAATTTTTAGTTTATAAGCTTGACTAAAAAAATGCCCTGACTATATTGCCTGATAAAAAAATCTATTTTATGTCATACGCAGTTATACAAACCGGTGGAAAACAATATAAAGTGAAGTCTGGTGAAATTTTAAAAATTGAAAAATTACCAAATTCAAAATCCGACACTAAAATTGAGTTTAATGATATATTGGCATATGGCGATAATAAAGTAATCGAAATTGGTTCGCCAACAATTCAAGGTGCCAAAGTTGAGGCAAGTCTAATAAAAAATAGCAAAAATAGAACTATACTTATTTTTAAAAAAAGAAGAAGACAAAACTCAAGAAGAAAAAATGGTCACAGACAAGAATATTCTATGATTAGAATAAATAAAATTTTTTCAAAAGATGGTAAGATTTTATCTGAGGCTGAGAAGATTTCTAAACCAACAAAAAAAGTTTCTGAAAAAAAGGAATTGAGTAAATAAAGGAATAAAATATGGCTACGAAAAAAGCTGGTGGATCATCAAGGAACGGTAGAGATAGTGCCGGCAGAAGACTTGGTGTAAAAAAATATGGTGGTCAAAATGTTATTCCTGGCAACATAATTGTTAGACAAAGAGGTACTAAGATATTTCCAGGAGAAAATGTGGGTATGGGTAAAGATCACTCAATTTTTTCAGTAGTAAAAGGGAAAGTTGTTTTTAAAAAAACAAAATCCGACAGAACTTTTGTTTCAGTAAAACCCAATTAATATTACAACTCAAAATAGCGTTGTATTATGAAATTCTTAGATCAAGTAAAAATTTATATTAAAGCTGGCAATGGTGGTGATGGCTCTCCAAGTTTTAGAAGAGAAAAATTTATCGAGTATGGTGGACCAGATGGTGGCGATGGTGGTAAAGGTGGTTCAGTAATTTTAAAAGCTGAGAGAAATTTAAATACTTTAATCGATTTTAGATATCAGCAACATCATAAAGCAAAAAGAGGTGACAACGGTGCTGGACAAAACCGGACTGGTAAAAGTGGAGATGATCTCATTCTCAAAGTTCCATTAGGTACTCAGGTTTTTGAAGAAGATAATAAAACCTTAATTTTTGACTTTATAAAAATTGGGGAGGAGTTTGTGGCTGCTGCAGGTGGTAAAGGTGGTTTAGGTAATACTAGATTCAAAAGTTCAACAAATAGAGCTCCAAGAAAATTTACTAAGGGTACTCGTGGTGAAGAATTTACTATATGGCTTCAATTAAAAACAATTGCAGATGTTGGAATAATAGGATTACCTAATGCTGGCAAATCAAGTTTACTAGCAGCTATTACTAATGCTGATCCTAAAATAGCAAATTATGAATTTACAACATTAAATCCTAATCTTGGTGTAGCAAGCTATGATGATAAAGAAGTTACAATTGCAGACATTCCTGGATTAGTAGAGGGAGCACATAAAGGAACTGGTTTAGGAATTCAATTTTTAAAACACATAGAGAGGTGTAAATCTCTTTTACACATGATCGATATAACAAACGATGATATTAAAAAAAGCTACAATCAGGTAAAAAAAGAATTAAAGAGCTATAGTCCAAAACTTGCAAAAAAAAGAGAGCTTATTGTTTTAAATAAAACCGATTTAATTGACGATAAAGAAATGAAAAAAATTGAGAAAAATTTAAAAAAAATCACTACATCAGAAATTATTACAATTTCTACAATAAAGAAGAAATATATTTCTAAAATTAAAGCAAAATTAGTTAGTTATGCATCTTAAAAATTCAAAAATTATAGTAATAAAAATTGGATCATCACTGATTGTAGATAGTAAAAAAAAGATAAGAAAAAAGTGGCTATCTTCTTTTGCTAAAGATATTCAAAAACTAAAATCTAAAAATAAAAAAATTATCATTGTAAGCTCTGGAGCCATTGCACTTGGATGTAAAAAAATGAATTACAATAAATCAAATTTAAAGCTTGATAAAAGTCAAGCAATAGCCTCTGTAGGTCAAATCGAACTTATGAATTTATTTTCTCAAACTTTTTCAAAATTAAAGATTAATATTTCACAAATTTTGCTAACTTTGGATGATACCGAGGAGCGAAGAAGATCAATAAATGCTAAAAGGACATTTGAGAACTTATTTAAGTTGGATTATATACCCATCGTTAATGAAAATGATACAATTGCAACGTCAGAAATAAAATATGGTGATAATGATAGACTTGCTTCTCGTGTTGCACAGATAACTAATGCCGATACTTTAATATTATTATCCGATGTAGATGGTCTTTTCACAAAAAATCCAAAATTATTTAAAGACGCAGAATTAATAAAAAAAGTAAATAATCTAGACAAAGATATGAAAAAAATTTACATAAAAGGGGTAACAGAGTTTGGTAAGGGTGGAATGAATACCAAAATTGAAGCTGCTAAGATTTGTAATTTGGCAGGATGTAATATGATTATTGCAAATGGATTACATTTAAATCCAATACAACAAATTGAAAAAAAGAATATTTGTACTCTATTTGAGTCAAGAATATCTAAATTACATGCACGAAAAAAATGGATAATAAGTTCTGTTTCACCAAAAGGGACTCTTGTCATAGATGATGGTGCTAAAAAAGCACTAATTGGTGGTAAAAGTTTATTAGCAGCAGGGATTATTAATTTATCAGGGAAATTTAATAAAGGTGATCATATAAAGATTCTAGATACTAAAAATAAAGAATTTGCGAGAGGTCTAAGCTCTTTTTCCTCTGAAGAAATAAATAAAATAATGGGTTGTCACTCAAATGAGATTGAAAAAATACTTGGATACATAACAAAATCTGAAGTTGTTCATAAAGATGATATGGTGGAGATTTAATGAAAAAGCTACTAACTGACATCGGAAAAAAATCAAAAAAAGCTATTAATAAAAGTTTAAGTACAAAGAAAAAGGATGAAGTTCTAAAAGATTATCGTCTTCTAATCTTAAAAAATAAAAAATTAATAATTAATGAAAATAAAAAAGATATTAAGAATGCCTACAAAAAAGGTATTAAAAATAATTTAATCCAAAGGTTGATATTAAATGACAAAAAAATAATTGCGATAACTAATTCTATAAAAAAAATTATTAGTTTAAGGGATCCTGTAAATGTCATTTTAGAAAAGTGGAAAAGGCCAAATGGTTTGGTAATATCAAAAGTATCTATACCTATTGGTGTAATTGGCGTTATATACGAAAGTAGACCCAATGTTACAGCAGATGTTGCATCTTTATGTTTTAAGTCTGGGAATGCCGTCATTTTAAAAGGTGGATCTGAAGCTTATTATTCTAATCTTATTCTCACAAAATTCTTTAGAAAATCACTAAAGAAAAATAATGTTGATGAAAATTTTGTTCAGTTTTTAAATCTTAAAAAAAGAAGTGTTGTTGATTTTCTTCTACAAAAAATGAGTAAATTTATTGATGTAATAATTCCAAGAGGTGGGAAAGGTTTAGTTAAAAAGGTACAGGATTTGTCATCTGTTCCAACAATTGGTCATTTGGAAGGTGTTTGTCATTCTTATGTAGATAAAAATGCAAATCCTAAGATTGCAAATAAAATAGTGGAAAATGCTAAAATGAGAAATACCGCAATATGTGGAGCAACCGAAACAATTCTTTTACACGAAAAAATAATCAAAAAATTTGGAAATAATATTTTAAAAAATTTGGAAGAAAATGGATGTAAAATTATTGGTGATAATAAGATAAGAAAACTTTATGATAAAAAAATTCAGAAAGCTTCAATAAAAGATTGGTCAAAAGAATATTTGTCACCTGTTGTATCTGTTAAATCGGTAAAAAATATAGATGAAGCTATAGCGCATATTAACAAATACGGAACTATGCATACGGATTGTATTATTACTCAAAACAAAAAATCAGCAAAAAAATTTTTAAATGAGGTAAAAAGTTCAATAGCCATGCACAATACTTCAACACAATTTGCAGATGGAGGTGAATTTGGGTTTGGTGGTGAGGTGGGAATTTCAACCAACACACTTCCACCTAGAGGTCCCGTAGGACTTAATCAACTTATTTCCTATAAGTATCAAGTCACCAGCAAAGGCCAAGTGAGGAAGTAATTTGAATTTGAAAAAAAAAAGAATTGGAATTTTAGGTGGCTCATTTGATCCTGCTCACAATGGTCATCTAGCTATATCTAAAGAAGCAGTAAAAAGATTTAAACTTGAAAAGATTATATGGGCCATTACAAAAAAAAATCCTTTTAAAATAAAAAGTTCTTTAAGCCTGCAATCTAGAATTAAAGGATGTAAAAAGATTATTAAAAAAAATAAATTTATTGAGGTCAAATTTTATGAAAATAAAATTAAATCAAATAAAACAATAAATTTAATTAATTACTTCAATAAAAATAAAAAAAATGAAATTTTTTTCTTAATGGGTGCAGATAATTTAGTTAATTTCCATAAATGGCATAAGTGGAAACAGATTTCAGAAAAATGTAATATCTTAGTTTTTGATAGATATGGATATAAGAAAAAATCATTAAATTCAAAGACATATAAAACCCTTAAAAGTGAGAAATTTAAATTTGTTTATTTTAATAAAGTCAATATTTCGTCTTCTCAATTAAGGAAAATTTGATAGTCTAAAATTAATTAATGGATAAAATTTCAGATCTTAAAAATTCTATCATCAAAACATTGGATATTAACAAGGCTCAAGACATAATAAGCATAGATCTTAAAGACAAAAGTTCTATGGCTGATTTTATGATTATTGCGAGTGGCACTTCATCTAGACACATACAATCTTTATCTGAGCAAGTATTGGAAAAATTTAAAGATAATGGCATAAAAAATTCAAAAATTGAGGGCACAGATAGTAGTGAGTGGAAATTAATTGATGGTATAGACTTAATTGTTCATATTTTTCACCCAGAAAAAAGAAAATTTTATGAACTTGAAAAAATGTGGTCCGAACTAATACCTAAAGAAAAATTAATTATATAATGAAAAAAGTATTAACATTATTTTTATTTTGTTTTCTGTTTCAGCATGTCAATTCTGCTGAAAATGATATTTACAAAAAAATTGATTTATTTGGAGAAGTGCTTGAAAAAATCAATAAAGAATATGTAGATGAAATTAATCAATCTGAGAGTATGGATTCTGCAATCAATGGCCTTCTACAATCCCTGGATCCTTACTCGGCATACATGTCTCCAGAAATATTTAATGAAATGCAGACTGAGACCAGTGGTGAATTTGGGGGTCTTGGTATTGAGGTGAGTATGGAGTCAGGTGTTGTAAAAGTTATTTCTCCTATAGATGACACGCCAGCATCTAGAGCAGGGATTAAAGCAGGCGACTATATTGTCAAAATTAATGATGTTCAAGTTCAGGGCAAATCTCTCAGTGAAGCTGTGGATTTAATGAGGGGGTCAGTTGGGTCAGGAATTGAACTTACAATTCGAAGACGTGGAGAGAGAAAAGCTTTAATATTTAATGTTGTAAGAGAAATTATACAAATTCAATCTGTTAAAGCTGACATTTTAGATAAAAGCATAGGTTATTTAAGACTAACCTCGTTTAATGAAAATAGTGGCAAACAAATAGAAAGAGAAATTAAAAAATTAGAAAAAAATAAAGATGTTAAGTCCTACATTTTAGATCTAAGAAACAATCCTGGCGGACTACTTTCTCAAGCAATAAAAATCTCCGACTTTTTCCTAGATAATGGAGAGATCGTATCTACAAAAAGTAGAAAGCCTTCTGAAAATAGAAAATGGTTTGCAAAAAAGGGTGACCTTACAAATGGAAAAATCTTGATTGTTCTTATTAACTATGGATCAGCTTCAGCGTCAGAGATAGTTGCGGGTGCTCTTAAAGATCACAAAAGAGCAATTTTATTAGGTGAAAATAGTTATGGTAAAGGTTCGGTGCAATCTATCATCCCCCTTAAAAATGATGGGGCAATTAGGCTCACAGTGGCAAAATATTATCTTCCTTCTGGAAAATCTATTTCTGAAGTTGGTGTATCTCCAGATATAGAAATCGATGAGGAAAACGATGATTTCAGAATCAAAACTGAAACTGACAATCAGTTAAAATACGCCATTAAACTTCTAAAAGGCTAATATGGAAGAAAAATTCAGAAATCTGCCACTTAGAAGTGGAGTGGGAATTGTTGTCCTTAACAAGGAGAATAAAGTTTTTGTAGCAAAACGAATAGATAATCCAAAAAATTTTTGGCAAATGCCACAAGGTGGGGTAGATGACGGAGAAGATTTTTTAGCTGCTGCTTATAGAGAATTAGAGGAAGAGACTAGTATCAAAAATGTAGAACTTGTAAGAGAAATTGAAGGCACAATAACCTACGAGCTACCCAAAAATTTATTGGGTATTATTTGGAAAGGTAAATATAAGGGACAAAAACAAAAATGGTTTTTAATGAGATACCTGGGTAAAGATGAAGATATAAATATAAAAACAAATAAACCAGAATTTTTAGCGTGGAAATGGATTGAATTAGATAAAATAACTGAAGTGGTAGTGGATTTTAAATATCATGTGTATAAAGAACTTAAAGAAAAAATAAAAATAATAATTAATTGATGGACTTTAAAGTTTCAACTTTTTGATCAGCCAAATATTTCAATTGATCACTAATTTCTGGTTTATTAGATTCTTCCTCAGCATTTTTTAATAATTCCTGTAACTTATTTTTCTCAATGTCTTTTAAATTGAGGATGTAACTAGTTAAAATGGATAAAGTGTTATTTTTAAATTCGATAATTCCATCCTCAACATAATACTTTTCTTCCCCAGATTTTGCTTGAATGGTAATAATACCTGGTTTTAAAAATGAAATTATAGAAATATGATCTTTTAGTATCCCCATTTCTCCTTCAAATGCAGGAACAACTACCTCATTAACATCCTCTTTTGATAAGAAGGATTTCTCTGGATTAACTATTTCTATTTTAAATTCATCACTCATTAAGCTGCAGCATCTTTAGACATTTTTTCAGCTTTTTCGATAGCTTCTTCAATGGTTCCAACCATATAAAATGCCGCTTCTGGAAGATGATCATATTCACCTTTGCAAATTGCATCGAAGCCCTTAATTGTTGACTCTAAATCAACAAGTTTTCCTGGTGATCCTGTAAATACCTCAGCCACAAAGAAAGGTTGAGATAAAAATCTTTGAATTTTTCTGGCTCTCGCTACTATTAATTTATCTTCCTCTGATAATTCATCCATACCTAGAATAGCAATAATATCTTGTAATGATTTATATGTTTGTAATATTTTTTGCACCTCACGAGCTACTCGATAATGCTCATCACCAACAATTCTAGGATCAAGAATTCTTGAAGTTGAGTCTAATGGGTCAACTGCAGGATAGATACCTATTTCAGCTATCTGTCTTGAGAGTACGGTTGTTGCATCTAAATGAGCAAATGAGGTTGCTGGCGCGGGATCCGTCAAGTCATCAGCAGGTACATAAATTGCCTGTACTGATGTAATAGAACCTTTATTAGTTGTAGTAATTCTCTCTTGTAAATTTCCCATATCAGTTGCCAATGTTGGCTGATATCCTACTGCAGATGGTATTCTTCCTAATAATGCTGATACCTCAGAGCCTGCTTGAGTAAACCTAAATATATTATCAACGAAAAAAAGAACATCTTGTCCTTCTTGGTCTCTAAAGTATTCCGCAACCGTTAGTCCTGTAAGTGCTACTCTTGCTCTTGCTCCTGGAGGTTCATTCATTTGTCCATAAACTAAAGCAGCTTTAGAACCAGGACCCTCAGATTTTATTACCCCTGACTCCATCATTTCATGGTAAAGATCATTTCCCTCTCTAGTTCTTTCACCTACACCAGCAAAAACTGAAAAGCCACCATGAGCTTTTGCAACGTTGTTGATTAATTCCATAATCAAAACAGTCTTTCCAACACCCGCACCACCGAACAAACCTATCTTTCCTCCTTTTGCGTATGGAGCTAAAAGATCAATAACTTTGATACCAGTTACAAGTATTTCTGTTTCTGTGGATTGATCATTAAATTCTGGAGCTGGTCTATGAATTGGCCAATTTTCTTTCGTTTTTACTTCTCCTCGTTCATCTATCGGTTCCCCAACAACATTTATAATTCTTCCTAAAGTTTCAGGTCCTACTGGCACTTTAATTGGTGCATTAGTATTTATTACTTCATCACCTCTTTTTAATCCCTCAGTAGCATCCATCGCAATAGTTCTTGCAGTCGACTCTCCTAAATGTTGTGCTACTTCAAGCACTAATCTGTTATTACCATTTTTACATTCTAAAGCTGTCAAAATTTCTGGTAAATCACCCTCAAATTTTACATCAACAACTGCACCTATAACCTGTGTTATTATTCCTTTATTCATAATTATAAACTTTCTGCTCCTGATATTATTTCTATTAGTTCCTTTGTGATTGCTGCTTGACGACTTCTATTATATTCAATTGTAAGTTTGTCAACCATTTCACCTGCATTCCGAGTTGCATTATCCATCGCGCTCATTCTTGCGCCTTGTTCGCTAGCTGAATTTTCTAACATCGCTTTGAATATTTGTGTCGAAATATTTTTTGGTAATAAATTACCCAGAATTTCATCTTCATCTGGCTCAAATTCGTAGTTATCTTCTGAATTATTTTGATCATCACTTTTTGTATTTAGCGGGATGATTTGTTGAGCCTGAGGTATTTGGGTTATTACATTTTTAAATTGATTATAAAAAATAGTGCAAATATCAAATTCCTCTTTTTCAAACTTTTCAATAATTATTTTTCCAACTTTTTCAGCATCAAAATAATTTGCATTTTTTGAATTTTTAAAAGATATATTCTCAATAATTTTATTTCCATAAACTCTTTTTAATTGATCGTTACCTTTAGAACCAACTGTAATAATCTTCAATTCCTTGCCCTCTTTATTTAATTTAGCAAAATAACTTTTGGCTTTTTTAATAATATTTGCATTAAAACCTCCGCATAAACCTCTGTCCGATGTCAATACAACACAAAGGTGAACTTGCTCTTTCCCTGAGCCCGAGAGTAATTTAGGAGCTGTTTCTTTATCAGAGATACCACTAGATAAATTTAAAATTATATTATTCATTTTTTCTGAATACGGCCTTCCTTTTTCCGCGCTATCTTGAGCTCTTTTTAGTTTAGCTGCGGCTACCATTTTCATAGCTTTTGTAATTTTTTGTGTAGATTTTACACTTGTTATTCTTTTTTTTAAATCATCCAAACTAGCCATAAAATAATTAAGATTTAAAGTTTTTCTTAAGATTAGTAATTACTTCAATTAAAGTTTTTTCAGTTTCTTCCTCTAACTTACCAGAACTTAGAATAGATTGTATTAACTCTGGTTTATCAGATTTACATCGTTCAATAATTCTATTCTCAAAGTCAGCAATATCTTTTAAATCAATATCGTCTAAATATCCCTTTACTCCACAAAATACAGATATCACCTGTTCAGCAACAGTCATTGGTGAATATTGTTTCTGTTTTAATAACTCAGTTAATTTCGATCCTCTATTTAAAAGCTGTTGAGTTGAGGCATCTAAATCAGATCCAAATTGAGCAAAAGCTGCCATTTCTCTATATTGTGCCAATTCGAGTTTCATTGATCCTGATACTTTTTTCATAGCTTTTGTTTGCGCAGCTGAACCAACCCTAGAAACAGATAATCCGACATTAATCGCTGGTCTTATACCTTGGTTAAATAACTCAGTTTCTAAAAAAATTTGTCCATCAGTAATTGAAATTACATTAGTTGGAATATAAGCAGAAACGTCTCCACCTTGGGTTTCAATAATAGGAAGAGCCGTTAATGAACCTCCACCGTGTTCATCGCTTAATTTAGCAGCCCTTTCCAGTAATCTACTATGAAGATAAAATACATCGCCTGGGTATGCTTCTCTGCCTGGTGGTCTTCTTAAGATCAATGACATTTGCCGGTAGGCAACTGCTTGCTTTGATAAATCATCATAAATAATTAGAGCATGCATTCCATTATCTCTAAAATATTCTCCCATTGCACACCCCGTGTAAGGAGCCAAAAATTGAAGTGGAGCTGAATCCGATGCTGTTGCTGCTACTATAGTTGTATATTCCATTGCACCAGCCTCTTCTAAAGTTTTTTGAATTTGTCTTACCGTTGATCTTTTTTGACCAACCGCAACATAAATACAGTAAAGTTTTTGTTTTTCATCTCCAGACTCATTAATCTTTTTTTGGTTGATGATTGTGTCAACTGCAACTGCAGTTTTGCCAGTTTGACGATCTCCAATAATTAATTCTCGTTGACCTCTTCCAATTGGAACTAGACTATCAATTGATTTTAAACCTGTTTGCATTGGTTCACTTACAGACTGTCTTGGAATAATACCGGGAGCCTTAACTTCAACTCTACTTTTTTTAACACTTTTATCTAATGGTCCTTTTCCATCAATTGGATTTCCCAACCCGTCAACGACTCTTCCTAATAATTCTTTTCCAACAGGGGTATCAACAATACTTCCCGTTCTTTTTACTACATCTCCCTCTTTAATGTTTCGATCATCTCCAAAAATTACAACACCTACATTTTCACTTTCCAAATTTAAAGCCATACCTTTGGATCCATCAGAAAATTCTACCATTTCACCAGCCTGGACATTGTCTAAGCCATAAATTCTTGCTATACCATCTCCAACTGACAAAACTTGACCAACCTCAGAAATTTCAGCCTTTTCACCAAAATTTTTGATTTGTTCTTTTAATATTTTTGTGACTTCTGAGGGATTTATATCCATATTATGCCTCTATCATTCTATTTTCAATTTGTTGTAATTTACTTTTTATAGAAGTATCAATCATAGTACTTCCAACTTGCACGATCAAACCTCCAATTAAACTTTCATCTTGTTTATAATTCAATTTAATCTTTGATTTAAAATTATTGGATAACTCATCTGTAATTTTTTTAATCTCATCTTGAGTTAAGGATTTTGCAGATTTAATTTCGGCTTTTAACTCACCTCTTTTCTCTGAACATATTTCAATAAAACTTTTTAGAATTTTTTCAGTATAAAAATATCTTCTTTTTAAAATCAAAAAATTTAAAAAATTTTTAAATAAATTTTCTAATTTGAAGCTATTAGAAATCTTATTATTAATGTTTGTTAGAATATTTTGACCTAAAGTGGGGTCTTTTAAAAAACTGTTAAATTCTTTGCTTTGATCGATTAAACTTAAATATGCCACAGAATTTTCCTCGATTTGTGAAAGTAAATTTGCTTCTTCGGCAAGCTCGTATAAAGCCAAAGAATATCTACTAGCTGAGGTGCTGGAAAATTCTTTATTTTTACTCAAATTTATACCTATTAAATATTGAAGATTTATTAATAATTCTCGAGTTAATTAACATATGACCAATTGGTCTTCAAGTAACACGTTTATCAAAAAAAGCAGTTTTTTTGGATTAATTGAAGCTTATTGGATCAACATCAACTGAAAGTTTTATTCCTGGGGTAAATTTATATTTTGGTATTAACTTTGCTAATGAATTCTGTAACTTTAATGTTTTAAGCCCTCTTATTAAAAGCCTAACACGATATTTTCTCTTCAATCTAAATATTGGCGCATTCACTGGACCTAATATTTTTCCGCTAATCTTATTTTCTAAAAATAATTTAAATCTTAAGGCCTCTGTTTCTAATTTATTTTCATTGTCACCAGTCAAAATTAAAGAGATAAATCTTTGAAATGGAGGAAGGTTATTTATTTTTCTAATTTTAATTTCCTTTTCCAGAAAATTTTCGGGATTTTTATTAGTAATATCTGAAATCATATTGTTATTTATATTATAAGATTGAAAATAAATTGTGGCTGATTTTCCAGTTCTGCCCGCTCTGCCCGACAATTGGTGATAGAGTTGTAAATTTTTTTCTGCACTTCTTAGATCATGACCATTAGATGATAAATCAATATCTATTACTACAATGCAATTTAAATTTGGAAAATGAAACCCCTTTGAAATTAATTGAGTGCCAACTAAAATTTCAATTTCATTATTTGCAATTTTTTCTAACTTATCTTTTGAACTTTTTTTATTCATAGTGTCACTAGAAAAAATTTCTACTATTTTATTAGGAAATTTTTTTTTTACTTCCTCAGAAATTCTCTCTACACCCGGACCACTAAATATAAATTCACATTTTCCATCTTTTTTACAATTTCTTTCTAAATGAGTTTTGTATCCACAATAATGACATAATAAATTTCCTTTTCTCTTATGGTAAACTAGATTTATAGAACAATTTGGACATGAAAATGAATCATAACATTTTTTACATAGCACATTAGGTGAAAATCCTCTTCTATTTAAGAAAAATAAAATTTGATCTTTTTTTTTTAAATGAATATTTACTTTTTCAATAATTTCATTTGATATCCAAGATTGTTTTTCCATCTTAGCATTATTTAAATCAATTATTTCATAGTTAGGCAGAGATGCGTTTTGATATCTATTTTCTAGCTTTGATAATTTATATTTTTTTTTTTTTATATTCTGAAAAGTCTCAACTGATGGAACAGCTGTTATTAAATTTACGGGTATATTCTCAAAAGATGCCCTTGAAATTGCCATATCACGTGCATTATAAATTACACCTTCATCTTGTTTGTATGACTGATCGTGTTCCTCATCGACGATTATTAATCCTAATTTTTTAAATGGTAAAAAAAGTGCAGATCTAGCACCAATAACGACTTTTATTTTTCCTGTTACTATACCGCTCCAAATTATTTCTTTATTTTTTTTTGAAATACCAGAATGCCAGATTGCCGGCTCTATACCAAAAAATTCTAAAAATTTTTTTTCAAATTGGTTGGTTAAACCAATCTCTGGTAACATAATTAAACCTTGATAACCTTTTTTTAAAATAACTTTTAAGGCTTCAAAATAAACTATTGTTTTTCCAGATCCAGTAGTACCTTGCAACACATGAACATTAAAATTTTGATTTGAATTATTTATTTCATTTAGAGAGACTTTCTGATCCTTTGTTAGCCGATATAAATTTTTTTTTTTTTCAATTTGAAATACTTTATAAAATTTATCTTCAAATTTCCCAATAGGTTTGCCACTTAACAAAGTCATTTTTAAAGCCATACCCTTAGATATAAGATTGTATTCTGAAAACCAGTTTAAGAAATTTAAAGTTTTTATATTTAGTTTTGGAATGTCTAGTTTCTTAATTATTTTTTTTATCTTAAAATTTTTTTCGTTTTTTTTTTCAAATTCATTCCATACAACGCCAATCTTTTTTGAAGTACCAAATGGTACCTCTACAAAATCTCCTACACTTAAATTTAAGTTACTTTCATATGTAAAAGGATAATTAAAAATATTAGGCAAAAGAATCGGAAATCGCATAGTTTATTATATAACAACTTATAAATATTTATTATTTAGTTTTATTTTTTTGAAGTTTTTAAAAAGTCTAAAACTAAAAGACCATCAGAAAAATTGTATGTATGCGTACCTTCAATATCTTTTAAAAAATTAGGTGAAACCTCAAATTTACTCTGTTCTTTATAATTATCTTCATTTAATTCTTCAATTTTTGCTACCCCCAATGACTCACCATATCTATTGAAACCCGGTTTTTGATAAACTCTATAAAAATTATTATCTTCAATTATTAATCCAGCATTTCTTGCAAAAAAAGGATCAAATATTACTGGATTTTTTTTATGAGGCTTCCAATCATCAGAAAGAATATTTTCACAGCTAAAAACGTGTAATTGAGAGTTATGATCTAATAAAGAACTATTTGATAAAGTAGTAAGTAACCACCATTTTTTATCTTTATAAAAAATATTAGTATCTACTGCTGAAACATTTTTTATTAGAGTTTTAACAAATTTCCACTTTAGAGGAAAATCGACACATTTATACAATCTTATATCTTTGGCCTCATGTGTTTCTGGACACATATACAATTCTTTTTCGTGGTGAAATAAAAATGGATAAGAAAGATGAAAATTCTCCTCTAGCACTACCCCCAGTTCTTTGAATGTATCATTATTAATTTTGTAAACAGAAATACAACCCTTATTAGTCTTACAATTATAATCCTCAACAAAACAATAGTGATTATCTCCTTTTTTGATAATAAAAGGGTCTGCAAGGTATCTGTTTGGAGGATTAGGTATTATTTTTGTTTGGGTAAGGTTTGCACCCTGCCATTCATTCGTAAATTTATAGGCAATATTCCATTTGTAATTATGTAAAAAATTTTTATTAAAAATCTTAATTAAAATTTTTTTTAAAGTAGAAAATAAATAGGATAATAAAATATAAACTGAAGGTATTGAATAAATTTTCCCTGTAGTTTTTTTCTCAAATTTAAGTCTT
Source organism: uncultured Pelagibacteraceae bacterium (assembly GCA_902589765.1). Classification (GTDB taxonomy): domain Bacteria; phylum Pseudomonadota; class Alphaproteobacteria; order Pelagibacterales; family Pelagibacteraceae; genus Pelagibacter. The sequence goes on along the minus strand of CACIUF010000001.1, from coordinate 140,572 downwards.
TCCTTAGGGTTATGTGATGTTATTTCATCAACTGTTTGATGTAGAAAAATATTAGATTTTTCTAAGAGATTAATTAAATTTATTGTATAAATCCAATGAGTAGTAAAATAACCTTTAAATAATACTTCACCATTATCAAGCTCATTTCCAAGTCTTTGTATTATAAATCCGGTTCTTGTTTCTTTATTGATTATTTCCCAAAATCCCGGCGGTCCACCACGATAAAAATCATTATCACCATGATGAAATGAAATTATGCCATTTTTGCAAAGTTCTAAAATTTCTCCTTTTAAAATTCCAGATCCACCACGTATTAAAAGATTTAAATTTAGTGATCTAATTTTTTGTAAATCAATTTCAGTATAAGTATAAAAAAGACCATTTTTTGATATTTCTGGTTCAACTTCAATTGACTCAATATTAAATTCTTTAAGAGAATACTCATCAAAGAAATCTGAAAAAACTTTAAATCTCTTTAAAATCATTGACTCTAATATGGTAATCATTTTAAATCCAGCGGCAGATAAAAATTTTTTAAAACCTCTTCTTTTTATATACTCTGATGATTTTTCTAAAAAATTTTGATTTTTTTTTGAACTAATTTTTTGAATTATAATATGGCTTACTTCATAATTATTTGATTTTTGTGACGCCGTAATAAAGTCAAAAATTTGTTTCGATGAGTTTAGGTTATCAACAATTATACCTACCCTAGCTTTTTTCATTATTTTTTTACCAAAAATTTACCAATTAAGAGTGTATAGCTCTTTTCTCTACTGATAAAGCTGCTTCTTTTACTGCTTCTGAAAAAGTAGGATGAGCATGACATGTACGCGCTATATCTTCTGAACTTGCTCCAAACTCCATCGCAATTCCAATCTCAGCAATTAATTCTCCAGCGTGTGGACCTATTAAGTGTGCTCCCAATACTTGATCAGTTTTTTCATCAGCAAGAATTTTTACAAAACCCTCGGTGTCATCAATAGCTTTTGCTCTAGAGTTAGCCATAAATGAAAATTTTCCAATTTTATAATTTATTTTCAGTTCTTTTAATTGTTCCTCTGTTTTTCCAATAGAGGCAACTTCTGGACTCGTATAAATTACACCAGGAATAGTATCATAGTTAACATGACCTGATTGACCTGCTATATTTTCTGCAACTGCAATTCCCTCATCTTCAGCTTTATGAGCTAACATGGGACCACTTATTACATCTCCTATCGCATAAATATTATTTTGATTAGTTTTGAAATTTTTGTCTGTTTTTACTCTCTTTTTTTCATCTAATTCCACTCCAATTTTTTGAAGATTTAGTCCCTCTGTATTTGGCTTTCGACCAACAGATATTAATACTACATCACATTCAAAATCTTTTTTGGTACCATTTTCGTTTAAAGTTGAAACAATTGCATTATTGTAATTCTTTTTAATTTTCTCTACTTTATGCTGCATATGAAAATTGATACCTTGTTTTTTTAGAATTTTCATAAACTCACTTGAAATCTCTTTATCCATACCTGGTGTGATATGATCTAGAAATTCGACTACATGGACTTCTGAACCAAGTCTAGACCATACAGATCCCATCTCTAAACCTATGTATCCTCCACCAACTACGACCATTTTTTTGGGGACTTGTTCTAATTTAAGTGCTCCAGTGGATGAAACAATTACTTTTTCATCAATTTCAACTCCTGGCAATGATACTGGAACTGAACCAGTTGCAATTATAGTATTTTCAGTTTGTATAATTGTCTCTTTATTTTCGTTATCTTTGATTACAATATCACTTTTGGATTTGAAACTTCCGGTACCTTTAAAATAGGTGACTTTGTTTTTTTTAAGAAGAAACTCCACTCCTTTAGTCAAAATTGTAACTGCTTTGTCCTTATTCTTCATCATTTTTGACAAGTTTAATTTTACCTCACCAATTTCAATTCCCTTATTTGATAGACTTTGTGCATTATGAAACTCCTCAGATAAATTTAATAAACTTTTAGAAGGAATACATCCAACGTTCAAACAAGTACCACCTAGTGAACCTCTGGATTCTATACATGCAGTTTTAAAGCCTAATTGTGCCAATCTTATTGCGCAAACATAACCTCCAGGTCCTCCACCAATTACTACTGCTTGAAATTTATCTGTCATTTAAATATCCAAAAATAGCCTTCTTGGTTCCTCTAAATTTTCTTTGATCATTTTTAAAAAAGAAACAGACTCTTTACCATCAACAATTCTATGGTCGTATGATAACGCTAAGTACATTATAGGTCTGATCTTAATTTCTCCATCAACTGCAATAGGTCTATCAACTATATTATGCATACCTAAGACGCCTGATTGTGGAAGATTAAGAATAGGGGTTGAAAGCATTGAACCATAAACACCACCATTACTGATAGTGAAAGTTCCCCCTTGAAGATCTTCAATAGTAAGTTTTCCATTTTTTGCTTTTTCAGAGATATCTTTGATATTTTTTTCAATATCAGCAAAAGATAGTTCATCTGCATTTTTCAGAACTGGAACTACTAATCCTTTTTCAGTGCCAACTGCAAAACTTATATTATAATAATTTTTATAAACAATTGTATCACCCTCAATTTCAGCGTTTATCGCTGGGAAATTTTTTAATGCTACTATACTTGCTTTAACGAAAAAGGACATGAACCCCAATTTTACACCATAGCGATTTTGAAAATCATCTTGATTTTCTTTCCTCATTGCCATTACATTTGACATATCAACTTCATTAAATGTTGTCAGTAAAGCTGCATTATCCTGTGCTTGTTTTAATCTCTTAGCAATTGTTTGTCTTAATCTGGTCATTTTAATTCTCTCTTCTTGACCATATTTTATTTTTCTTTCAGATGGAGGAGGATTGATACCCATCAAATTAATTAAATCACCTTTTAAAACTCTGCCATCTTTTCCTGAACCTTTGACAGAACTGATATCTATTTTATTTTCTGTTACGATTTTTCTTACTGCTGGGGACAAAGTTTCATCGATTTTTGTCTCAACTTCTACTTTTAAAGGTTCTACCTGTTTTGTAAGAACTAATGGCTTCTCCTCTTCAACATTTTCTTGAAAAACTTCCATCTCTTCATTTTTATTATCTTCGTCAATCAAATTATCTTTATCTACTTTCACAGTGGGTTGTATTTTTTTAATTTCCTGATTTTCTTTTGATTTGTTCTCACTCTCTGAAACGGATCCTAAATCAGCACCAACTTTAACGACCGATCCATTCTTTGAATTTATTTTTGTAAGAACCCCAGATACTGGAGAAGGAACTTCTAAATTTACTTTATCAGTTTCTAGTTCAACAAGTGGTTCATCAGCTTCAACGGAGTCACCTTCATTTTTTAACCACTTTGAGACAGTTGCCTCTGTGATACTTTCCCCAAGAACTGGAACTAATATCTTTTCACTCATTAATATTTATTCAAAAACTTTCTTTATAATTTCTTGTTGTTGAGAAACATGTCTCTTGGCATATCCTGTTGCAGGTGATGCATCTGGACTTCTTCCAATATAAGAAATTATACTATTCTTAGCCTTTATATTATCTAATGTCCATTGGATATAGTCTCTGACTGAAAACCAAGCACCCATATTTTTTGGTTCTTCTTGACACCAATAAAATTTTGCTTTTTTTGCATATGGTTTGAGCTCATTAGCAAGTGCTTTTGCAGGAAAAGGGTAAAGTTGTTCAATCCGATATAACACCACGTTGTCTTTTTTTATTTTTTCTCTTGCTTCAAGTAAATCAAAATAGACTTTTCCAGAACAAAGAATCACTTTTTCAATATCTTTTGGTTTTTTTAGTTTAATAAATCCTTTTACTTTCGGATCAATAGCATGATCCCATAAAACCCTGTGAAATGAATTTTTTTTACTAAAATCATCCAAATTGGAAACACAATGTTTATGACGTAATAAAGATTTAGGGGTCATGATAATTAATGGTTTTCTAAAATCTCTATGCATTTGTCTTCTTAGAGCATGAAAATAATTTGCAGGAGTTGTGCAATTCATGACTTGCATATTGTCATTTGAACATAATTGTAAAAACCTTTCTAACCTTGCTGATGAATGCTCGGGTCCTTGTCCCTCATATCCATGTGGTAACAACATTACTAGACCAGAGGCTCTTGACCACTTTCGTTCACCAGAAGCTATGAATTGATCGATAACTACTTGCGCACCATTAGCGAAATCTCCAAATTGAGCCTCCCAGATAGTAAGAGTATTAGGTTCAACTAAACTATATCCATATTCGAACCCTAAAACAGCTAATTCTGATAAAAAACTATCTACTATTTCAAAATTTTTTTGTTTATTTGAAATATTATTTAAAGGGATATATCTCGAATTATCTATTTGATTTCTTAAAACAGAATGTCTTTGACTAAATGTTCCTCTTCCTGAATCTTGACCTACAAGTCTTACTGGATAACCCTCCTCCAACAGTGAACCAAAAGCTAAAGATTCTGCAGTAGACCAGTCTATGCCTTTGCCATTAGAAACTGAAATTCTACGATTCTCTAGAATTTTTGTTATTGTTTTGTGAATATTTATTTCAGTAGGTATTGTATTTATTTTATCGGAAATATTTCTTAATTTTTTGGTGTCAGAACCTGTTACTCCTCTTTTGTCTTTTCCTCGCTCTGGTCTATATCTTGACCAGGTTCCCTCAAACCACTCTATTTTTGGTTTATAATTTTTTGCATTTTTAAATTGATCATCTAAAAGATCTTTAAATTTTTTTATAGAATTATTTAAATAATCATTTGTAATTGATCCTTCACTTACCAGTTTTTCACCATAAACTTTAATAGTTGAAGGATGAGATCTTATCTTTTTATACATTAAAGGCTGAGTAAACGAAGGTTCATCACCCTCATTATGTCCAAATCTTCTGTAACAAATTAAATCAATGACAACATCTCTATTAAATTTTAATCTAAAGTCTGTTGCAATTCTTGCTGCATAAACAACTGCTTCCGGATCGTCACCGTTCACATGAATAATCGGTGCCTCAACCATTTTAGCTATATCAGATGGATATGGCGAAGATCTCGCAAATCTTGGGCTTGTTGTAAAACCTATTTGATTGTTTACGATAATATGAATTGTGCCACCAGTGTTATGTCCTGGAAGACCAGACATTGCAAAGCATTCAGCAACTACTCCTTGTCCAGCGAAGGCTGCATCTCCATGAATAAGAATTGGAATTACTTTTTTTCTCTCTTTATCTTTATGAAAAAATTGTTTTGCTCTAGTTTGACCTAAAACGACTGGATTAACTGCTTCTAAATGTGAAGGATTATCTGTCAAACTTACATGAACTGAATTTCCATCAAACTCTCTGTTAGATGAGGCACCTAAATGATATTTTACATCTCCAGTGTCATCTTTAGACTTTGAACTTATTTCTCCTGCAAACTCATTAAATATTCTTTTGTAAGATTTTTGAAGAACGTTGGCCAATACGTTTAATCGACCTCTATGAGACATTCCAATTTTTACCTCTTTAACATTTGACTGACCACCAATTTTAATTATTTGTTCAAGTGCAGGAATTAAGCTTTCACCACCATCGAGACCAAATCTTTTAGTCCCAACATATTTTGTATTAAGAAATTTTTCAAAACCCTCAGCTTGTATCAGTTTGTTAAGAATTGCCTCTTTACCATTTTGTGTAAAATTGAAATCATCAGCCTTTTCAACACGATCTCTAAACCATTTTCTTTCAGTGGGATTTGAAATATGCATATATTCATAACCTAAAGAACCACAATACTTTTCTTTTAAGAATTTTAATATCTCATTAATATTTGAGTATTGCTTATTAGTGACATTGTCTAAGAAAATTTTTTTTTGATAATCTTCTTTTTTAAATCCATAAGACTCTGGATGAAGTTCCTCTAAATAATCTGTTTTTAACAATCCTAATGGGTCTAACTTTGCAATAAGATGACCTCTTTGTCTATACGACCTGATCATCGCAACAGCTTTAATTGAATTTGTATTTGATTTAATTATATCATCATCATTTTGCTCTGTGATTTGATTTTCAAAATTTTGCTTTTTATTTATTGAAACTTTCTTAGAAGGACTCCACGAAGGACCATTGATTTCATTTACAATTATATCGTCTTCATCGCCAACTTCCTTAAAATATTTTCTCCAGCTATCAGGTAATTCAGGATCATTATTTACAAATTTTAAGTACATTTCTTCGATGAAAGCGCTGTTTGATTTATTGAGAAATGCTGTTTTTTTAAATTCTAAATTTTTAGAAGAAGACATTATGTTAAATCAATATAAACTGACTAAGAAATTTTTCAATCAGACAATTTATCGAACAGTGTTTTTCCAATTTTGGATGGAGAATTCGCCATTGTTATCCCACAATCTTCCATCTTTTTTATCTTATCTTTAGCACCACCTTTGCCCCCTGAAATGATTGCACCAGCATGGCCCATTCTACGACCTGGTGGTGCTGTTATACCAGCTATAAAGCCAACAATTGTTTTTTTTATTTTGTGATTTTGAATAAATTCTGCTGCTTCCTCTTCGGCTGTTCCTCCAATTTCTCCTATCATTAAAATAGACTCTGTTTCGTCATCATTCAAAAATAAATCTAAGCAATCAATAAAATTTGTACCGTTTATTGGATCTCCACCAATACCTATACAAGTAGATTGACCTAATCCATTTTCTGTGGTTTGAGCAACTGCCTCATAGGTTAAAGTCCCAGATCTAGAGACAATACCAACTGAACCTTTTTTGTGGATATTGCCTGGCATAATACCAATTTTACATTCATCAGGAGTTATTATTCCTGGACAATTAGGTCCAATTAATCTGGAATTTGATTTTAGTAATTTCTGTTTAACTCTCAACATATCTTGAATTGGGATTCCTTCAGTAATGCAAACAATTAACTCGATTGATGCCTCTATTGCCTCAATGATTGCTGCAGCAGCAAACTTCGCTGGCACATATATCATAGTGGCGTTGGCGCCCTCAGAGTTTTTAGCCTCTTTAACTGTATTGAAAACTGGTAATCCTAAATGTTTTTGTCCTCCTTTTTTAGGAGTGACTCCACCTACTAATTTTGTTCCATATTTAATTGCTTGCTCAGAGTGAAATGTTCCATGCGAACCAGTAAAACCCTGACAAATTAATCTAGTTTCTTTATTTACAAGAACTGACATTATTTTATGGCCTTAACAATTTTATTTGCTGCATCATCTAAATTTTCAGCAGAGATAAGTTTTAATCCAGAATTGTCTAATATATTTTTTCCTTCTTTAAAATTTGTGCCAGCTAATCTCACTACCAAAGGAACATTGATATCAATTTCTTTTGCTGCATCAACCACACCTTGGGCAAGAACATCACATCTCATGATGCCACCAAAAATATTGATTAAAATACCTTTAACATTTTTATCTGATAAAATTATTTTAAAGGCTGCAGAAACTTTCTCCTTTGACGCTCCTCCACCAACATCTAGAAAATTCGCTGGCTCTTCTCCGTATAACTTTATTATATCCATTGTAGCCATTGCTAAACCAGCTCCATTTACCATACAACCAATACTTCCATCTAATTTTATATAAGCTAAATCGTGTTTACTAGCTTCGATCTCTATGGGGTCTTCCTCATTTAGATCTCTAAGATTTAAAATCTCTGGATGTCTAAATAAAGCATTGCTGTCAAAATTAATTTTTGCATCTAGACAAACAATTTTTTTTTCTTTTGTTAAAATTAATGGATTAACTTCAACCATATTTGCGTCTGTTTTAACAAACATTTTAAAAATCGATTTAATTAAGGAAATAGCTTCCATCTTAGAGGTATCCTCTAAATCGAAAATTTTGATTATCTTTTCACACTCTGTATCAGAAATTTCTTCTGTAAGATCAACTTTGTTCGTCAAAATTTTGTCTGGGGATTTTACTGCTACTTCTTCAATATCCATCCCTCCCTCATTGCTAGAAATAAATGCAATTTTAGATGTGGCTCTATCAATTAAACATGATAAATAAAATTCTTTCTCTATATTAGAGGAAGTTTCAACATAAAGTCTTTTTACTTCTCGACCTTCTGGCCCAGTTTGATGCGTGATTAATTTTTTCCCAAGAAGTTCATTGGCCGATTTTTCTAATTCATCTAAATTATTTAAGATTTTTACTCCTCCCGCTTTCCCTCTTCCACCTGCATGGATTTGTGCTTTTAGGACATATTTATCAGTTTTTAATTTTTTACATTTTTCAATTAAATCTTTAACAGTAAACGCAAAAACTCCCTCTGGGACAACTGCACCAAACTCTTTTAAGATTTGTTTAGCTTGGTGTTCGTGAATATTCATTTTTTAGCTAAATCAGGATCGATTTTAGAAGCCGCTTCCCATAGTTTTTTTACCGCTTCAACTGAATGTAAAAATTCAGACTTTTCTTTTTCATCTAAGTTAATTTCTTCTATTTTTTCAACTCCACTTTTTCCAATGATAATTGGCACACCAGCATAAATATCTTTTATTCCATACTCACCATTTAATTGGGCTGCACACGGAAGCATTTTTTTTTCATCATTGAGATAAGCTTTAGCCATTTCAATTCCGGAGGCTGCAGGTGCATAAAAGGCAGAACCCTTTTCTAAAAATTTTACTATTTCAGCTCCACCATCTCGAGTTCGTTGATTTATTTCTTCTAATCTTTCTTTTGAAATTTTTCCGTCATTAACCAAATCTAATAAAGGTTTTCCAGATACCTTGGTAAATCTTGGAAGAGGAACCATTGTATCTCCATGTCCTCCCATAACCATCGCGTCTATCTCTTTTACTGGTACATCGAATTCTAAAGATAAAAATAATTTGAATCTCGAGCTATCTAAAATACCGGCCATTCCAACAACTTTGTTAGATGGTAAACCTGAAAATTTTTGGAATGCCATTACCATTACATCAAGTGGATTAGTTATACAAATTACAAAGGCATCAGGAGCATTTTCTTTTACTCCATTTGCAACTTGTTTAATTATCTTCAAATTAATACCTAATAAATCATCTCTACTCATACCAGGTTTTCTTGGAACTCCAGCAGTAATTATTACTACATCTGATCCCTCAATATCTTTGTAATTATCGGTCCCAGAAAATTTCACATTAAATCCATCTACAGATGAGGACTGGGCAATATCCAAAGCTTTTCCTTTTGCAATTCCACTTGCTACATCGAATAAAACTACTTCATCAACCAATTCTTTTGTTCCTATTAAGTGAGCTAATGTTCCTCCAATTTGACCTGCACCAATTAATGATATTTTACTATTTTTTTTTGTCATTTTTTTTATTTCATTGTAGGCATCACAAATTCTGCATTTGACCTGATGCCTGAGGGCCATCTTGAAGTTATTGTTTTTAATTTTGTATAAAATTTTATACCCTCCATACCATGCATTGCACTATCTCCAAATAAAGATCTTTTCCATCCACCAAAACTGTGAAAGGCCATTGGTACAGGAATTGGCACATTAATACCTACCATTCCAACCTGAATCTTGCTCGCAAAATTTCTTCCAGCATCTCCATCTCTTGTGTAAATGCTCACCCCATTTCCATATTCATGATCATTTATTAAATTTGCTGCATCCTCAAAAGTTTTTACTCGAACCACAGATAATACTGGTCCAAATATTTCCTCTTTATAAATTCTCATTTCTTTTTTAACATGGTCGAATAAACAGCCACCAATATAAAAACCATTTTCATATCCTTGTAATTTTAGGCTTCTACCGTCTACAACAAGCTTAGCTCCCTCTTTTACTCCCAAATCTACATATCCTCTTACTTTTTCTAAATGCTCTTTTGTTACTAAAGGTCCCATTTCAGAATTTTTATCCATTCCTGGTCCTACTTTTAAAGCTTCTGCTTTTTTTGAAAGTCTTGAAACTAGTTCATCACCTATATCTCCAACTGCTACCGCAACTGACTGTGCCATACATCTTTCTCCTGCAGACCCATATGCAGCTCCCATTAAACCATTTACCGCACCATCTAAATCACAATCAGGCATTACTACCAAATGATTTTTAGCACCCCCTAAAGCTTGAACTCTTTTTTCATTCTTGGCTGAATTCTCATAAATATATTTTGCAATTGGAGTAGAACCAACAAAACTTACTGCCTTTATATCTGGGTTTGTTAAAATAGCATCAACAGCCTCTTTATCTCCATTGATCACATTAAAAACGCCATCGGGTAAACCTGCTTCTTTTAAAAGTTCAGCTAATTTAATGGAACAAGAGGGATCTTTTTCAGATGGCTTCAATATGAAAGTATTTCCACAAGCAATTGCAATTGGAAACATCCACATCGGTACCATTGCTGGAAAATTAAAAGGTGTAATACCCGCAACTACACCTAATGGCTGTCGCATAGACCAGCTATCAACATTTGTGCCAACATTTTCTGAAAATTCACCTTTCAGCAAATGAGGAATACCACAAGCAAATTCAACAACTTCTAGGCCCCGAGTTAGTGAACCTTTTGCGTCCTCATAAACCTTTCCATGTTCATTCACAATTAGTTGTGTGAGTTCATCTGAATTTTTTTCAATAAGTTCCTTGAATTTAAACATGACTCTAGCTCTCACTAAAGAAGGTTTTACTGACCATTCTTGAAAAGCTTTTTTTGCAACTTCTACCGCACTATCCAAATCTTTTTTAGATGCGATTCTTACTTCTTTTTCTTGATCACCAGTTGCTGGATTAAAAACTTTACCCTTTTTATTTGATGTTCCGGGAATTATTTTTCCACCTACAAAATGTTCAATTAATTTCATGAATAGGATCTTTTAGATTAAAAATTGTTATTAGTCTATTGTTTAAATATTAGCTGTTGCTAACATTTTTTTTATTTCAGCAATTGCTTTTGCAGGATTTAAACCTTTCGGACAAGCGCTAGTACAGTTTAAAATTGTGTGACACCTATAAAGTTTAAGTTCATCTGCCACCTTTTTTAATCTTGAATTTCTCTCTTCATCTCTACTATCTATGATCCATCGATAGGCTTGTAAAAGTACTGCTGGTCCTAGATATTTATCACCATTCCACCAATAACTTGGGCAAGAAGTTGAACAACACGCACACATTATACATTCATATGCGCCATCTAGTTTAGCTCTATCTTCTTTAGATTGAAAAATTTCTTTAGTTTCTGACTTTGAATTTGATTTTAACCATGGCTCAATTGATTGATACTGTTTATATAAACCATCCAAGTCGCCTATTAGATCTTTTTTGACTTTAAGGTGTGGTAATGGATAAATATTGATATCACCATCTATTTCTTTGTGGGGAGTTGTGCAGGCAAGGCCATTTTTTCCATCCATATTCATCGCACACGAACCACAAACTCCATGAGCACAAGATCTTCTATAAGCCAAAGTCGGATCTATTTCATTTTTAATTTTATTTAAAATATCTAAAACTTTTGAGGGACAATTATCCATATCAACTTCATAGGTATCAATTCTAGGATTTTCCTCTGTAGACGGGTCCCATCTATAAACATTTACTTTTCTAAGATTTTTTGAACCAGTTTTATCCTTAAAATATTTACCTTTTTTTACTTTTGAGTTGTCAGGTAAACCTATTTGAGCCATCAATAAACTCTTTCCTGAGGTGGAAAATATTGCACTTCATTAGTCAATGTTGATTTGTGAACTTCTCTATAACTAATTTTTGTATCTTTTCCGTCACACCAGGCAAGAGTATGTTGCATAAATTTATTATCATCTCTTTTTGGAAAGTCTTCTCTCGCATGTGCTCCTCGACTTTCCTTTCTGTTATAGGCTGAATCAACTGTTACTACAGCTTGTCTTATTAAATTATCAAATTCTAAAGTTTCAACTAAATCAGTATTAAAAATTAAAGATTTATCTTTAACTGATAAAGAGTCTAGCCCATCATAAGTTTTTCTTATTTCATTAACACCTTCTTTAAGAGTTTTTTCAGTTCTAAAAACAGCACACTTGGACTGCATAGTTTTCTGCATTGATAACCTTAGTTCAGCTGTTCCAATGTCACCCTGTGAATTTCTTATTTTATCAAAACGATCTAAGCATTTTTGGGTTTCTGTTTCACTGATTTCCTCGTGTGGAGTTCCTGGTTTTATTAGCTCTGCTGCACGTTTAGCAGCTGCTCTACCAAAAACAACTAAATCAATTAATGAGTTTGAACCAAGTCTGTTTGCGCCATGAACTGAAACACACGCTGCTTCACCTATTGCCATTAAACCTGGAACAGTTTTTTCTGAACCGTTTACAGTTAATACTTCTGCTTTATAATTTGTTGGAATTCCACCCATATTATAATGAACTGTTGGAACAACCGGAATTGGTTCTTTGGTAACATCTACATTAGCAAATAATCTTGCAGCATCAGTTATACCAGGTAATCTACTTTCGATAATATCCTTATCTAAGTGACTTAAATTAAGATGAACATGATCTTGATCTTTTCCAACTCCTCTTCCTTCATTAATCTCAATTGACATCGATCTACTCACAACATCTCTTGATGCTAAATCTTTCGCTTTAGGGGCATATCTTTCCATAAATCTTTCACCCTTAGAATTTGTAAGATATCCTCCTTCACCTCTTGCGCCTTCTGTGATCAATGTGCCATGACCATAAATTCCTGTTGGATGAAATTGAACAAATTCCATATCTTGCAATGGTAAACCTGCTCTTAATACCATCGCATTACCATCACCCGTACAAGTATGGGCTGATGTTGCAGAATAATATACTTTTCCATAACCACCTGTTGCGATTATAACAGTGTGAGCTCTAAATCTATGAATAGTTCCATCATTTAAATTCCAAGCAATAAGACCTTTGCACGCTCCATCTTTCATTAATAAATCCAATGCAAAGTACTCAATAAAAAATTCTGTATTATGTTTTAAAGCTTGTCCATATAAAGTATGTAAAATTGCATGACCTGTTCTATCAGCGGCTGCACAAGTTCTTTGTACAATTCCATTGCCGTAATTTTTGGTCATACCACCAAATGGTCTTTGATAAATTTTTCCATCTTCAGTTCTACTAAATGGAACACCATATTTTTCTAGCTCTATTACAGCCTTTGGTGCCTCCTTACAGAGATATTCAATACTATCCTGATCACCTAACCAATCAGCTCCTTTAACTGTGTCGTACATATGCCAACGCCAATCATCCTCACCCATATTTCCTAAAGCAGCGGAAATACCACCTTGCGCTGCAGAGGTGTGACTTCTAGTTGGAAAGACTTTTGAAATACAAGCTGTTTTTAAACCAGCCTCACTTAAACCAACCGCGGCTCTTAGACCAGAACCACCTGCTCCCAAGACTACCACATCGTATTCATGATCGATTATTTTGTAAGAACTCATAAATTAATTAATAATATAATTGTAATTAATGGAATTACCACAGCAGATACATACAAAAAACCATTTGCGACATTTTTGATTTTATAATCTTTTATATAATCCTCAAAAACCTCACTAATACTTAATGCTGAAAAGAAATATGCAGTAATAATAAATAAACTAAATAAAAACTTAGATAATGGATTCGTAAAAAATTCCAATACCTCTGAATAACTCTGATCATAAATACTAATAAAACTTAGAATAAACCAGGCCATTAATGGAACTAATATTGCTCCACTTATTTTTAAAAAAATCCATTTTTTTGTTGCAGCAATCATTTTAAAATAAATTTTTTCCAATCAAATATAAAATTATAGTTAAAAAGATTGACCCTATAATTACTAAAAGACCAGTTATTTTAGTTGTCTTAAGTTCAAATCCATAACCTAAATCCATTATCAAATGTCTAATCTCACTTAAAATTTGAAAACAAAAGGACCAGGTCAATCCTAAAGTAATAAATTTTCCAATTTGAGAATTTAATAGTAAATTAACAGCCTCATAACTATTTTCACCTAATAATAATAAAGATGCCCACAAACAAATTAATGTAATCCCAATTATATTTATTATGCCCGTAATTCTGTGTGAAATAGATACTAAAGACGAAATATGCCATTTATAAACTTGTATATGAGGGGATAATGGTTTTTTATTTTGCATGGTAATTGTTTTTAATTACTGTTTCTGCAATTTCTACTGCATTCAAAGCCGCGCCTCTCAAAAGATTATCTGAAACGATCCATAAGTTTAATCCATTTTTAATTGTTTTATCTTCTCTTATCCTTGAAATAAAAGTTTCATCCATTCCCTCTGCTTCAATTGGAGTTGAATAACCGCCATCATTTCTTTCATCAATAACTTTACAACCTTCAAAATTATTCAAAGCATCTCTTACCTTTTCCAGAGTAAAAGGTTTTTCAAATTGTAAGTTGACTGACTCAGAATGAGAAACAGAGATTGGTAATCTCACACATGTTGCCGTTAAATCAATTTTGGTATCTAAAATTTTTTTAGTTTCGTTCATCATTTTTAACTCTTCCTTAGTATAACCATCATCTGCAAATTTATCGATATGAGGGATGGCATTAAAAGCTATTTGTTTTGTAAAATTTTTAGATGATACTTTTTTACCATCTAAAACTAGTTTAGTTTGCTCAATAAGTTCATCCATGGGAGCTTTTCCACCTCCAGAAACTGATTGATAAGTAGACACGACAATTCTTTTGATAATAAATAGATCGTGTAAAGGTTTAAGAGCAATCACTAATTGAGCTGTTGAACAATTCGGATTTGCAACAATATTTTTTTTAATTTTTTTTAGATCATCTGAATTTACTTGTGGAACTATTAAAGGTACGTCTGGATCCATTCTAAAAAAACTAGAGTTATCAATTACCAAGCAATTTTTGGCTGCTCTTTCAGCAAATTTTTCAGAAATTTTTCCACCGGCTGCAAAAAAAGCAATATTAACTTTTGAGAAATCAAAATTTTCTAAATCAAGGACATCCATTTCCTTACCTCTAAAACCAATTTTTTTTCCAACACTTTTTGAGGACGCAACTAAATATAAATTATCTATTGAAAATTCTTTTCTCTCCAAAATTTCCAATGTTTTTCTACCAACATTTCCTGTTGCTCCTACAATTGCAATATTCATGATCTAAGTTTTATACTAGATGAAAGGTAAATCGCAAACTTTAAGAGCTAAAGAATTTCCATCAATTTCTATTGTTCCGGACGAAGATGCTTTGCAATATGGTTCTTTTATCATTGCAATACCGATAACTTTTTTAAAATGTGGCGAGTAACAAGCGGATCTTAGTTCTCCAATTATTTTCCCTTCATTATTCTTGATGTCTAAAGAACTAGTTAAAATAATCTTGGTTAAATCTATCTGAACACCCATTAGCTTTCTATCAATTCCTTTTTCTTTAATTTTTTTAAGTTTATCTTTACCTAAAAAGTTTATATCGGTCTCTAAATCGATATATTTATCAAAACCACATTGAAATGGATTATCATTGTTATCAAAATCATTCCCATAAGAAAGTAAACCACTCTCAATCCTTTCGATTAAATTTGGACATCCAGGCCTAACATTGAATTCTTTACCAATTTCAAAAAGATGATCGTATAACTTCAAACCTGAGTCAGTTTTTTCAACATAAATTTCAAAACCACCTTGTTTTGACCAACCAGATCTAGCTATTAAATGTTTTGCCCCATTAAAAGTGAAATAATCAAATCCAAAAAATTTTAACTCTTTTATTTTTTCACCAAAAACTTTTTCCATTAAATCAAAAGATTTAGGACCTTGAACTGCTAAGATATCTACGATTGGTTCAAAAATTTTAACATCAAATTTATTTCCTGAAGCAAGACCTTTTGCAAAAAAAATTACATCAGAGTCAGCAATTGAAATCCACCATCTATCTTCAGCTAATTTTAAAATAACAGGATCATTTACCAAATTTCCATTTTCATCGATCAAAGGGCAATAATAACATCTTCCTACTTTGGCTTTCGATAAATCTCTACAAGTCATGAGTTGTACAAGTTTTGCAGCATCTTTGCCTAAAATTTCAACCTGTCTTTCTGCAGCTACATCCCAAATTTGAACATTCTTTTTTAAATGATCACAAGACTCTTCCAAGGAACCGAAAGCTGCTGGTAAAAGCATATGATTATAAACCGTATAAGCGGTAACACCTTGTTTCTCTATTCTAGAAGTATAGGGTGTACTTCTAACTCTTCTTGATTTTGCTATCGGATAACTTTTCATTTAATTAAAAATTCTAAAATCTTTTCTCTCATTTCAAATGCTTTTTCAATCATTATCATATGACCACAACCTTTAATTACATGAGTAGAGGAGTTTTTTACTAAATTTGAAAATTTTTTCCCTACATCTAAATTGATCATTTTATCTAACTCTCCGAAAATAAGTAATGTGGGAAGATCTAAAACTTTTGTTGCCTCTAACCCATTTGAGTAATTATTACACGCATTTAAATCGACTGCTAAAACTTCACTAATATCTCTCGGAGACTGAATTATTTTTTCTACTGGATTCCCGCCAATAAATTTTTTTGAGCCTTCATAACCCCATTTCATCATTAATTTTACAGCATCAGATTCACCATTATTTGCAAGTTCTATTAAATCAGGATGAACTGGCATTTTATTTGAGCCGCCAACTAAAACTATTTTAGTTAACCTGCTTTTATATTTAAAAGCATATTCAAGTATTTCTAAGCATCCTTGAGAATGACCAACTAAAATCAAATTTTTTAATTGCAATTTTTTAAATACACTTTCTAACCAATCAGCAATTTTTTCTATAGTATCTAAACATGGTCCATCTGAATTTCCATGACCAGGAAGATCGATAGACAATACATTGAAATTCTTATTCGAAAAAAATTGTTCAGTTAATGACCAAACTATGTGTGAAAGGCCACTTCCATGAAGAAATACTATTGTTTGTTTTTTTGGATCTATGCCTTGACCTGCATCAGATGCATGAATAGTTTTATTTTCTATTTCAAATATCAATCAATTACCTAAAATTTTTTTCTCAGTTCAAATTTTTGAATTTTTCCTGTCGATGTTTTAGGTAGTTCACAAAAAACAACTTGTTTTGGCACTTTGAAACCTGCGAGGGTTTCTTTACAAAAACCAATTAATTCTTTCTCGGTTGTTGGTTTATCCTTTACCATCTCAATAAATGCACAAGGTACCTCTCCCCATTTTTCATCTGGTTTAGCTACAACGGCTGCAATAGATACTGAGGGATGTTTTGCAAGAGTATTTTCTATTTCTATAGAGGATATGTTTTCACCTCCAGAAATTATTATATCTTTAGACCTGTCCTGGATTTTTACATATCCATCTGGATGCATGACAGCTAAGTCACCAGAATGAAACCAACCACCAGCCATCGCTTTATTTGTAGCATCCTTGTCCTTAAAATAACCCTTCATCACTACATTTCCTTTAATCATTATTTCACCAATCGTCTTTCCATCTTTTGGAACTTCAGTCATTGTTTCTGGATCCATCACAGCAATCCCTTCTGTATTTGGATATCTAACTCCTTGTCTGGCTTTAATTTCGTTCTGCTTTTCCTCATCGAAGTTATTCCAAGCATCATTCCACGCACATTGAGTTACATGTCCATAAGTTTCAGTTAATCCATAAACGTGCATAACTTCAAAACCAAGTTCTTTCATTTTTTTGAAAATTATACTTGGCGGTGGGGCTCCTGCAGTAAGGACGTATACTTTTTGCTTTAATTTTTTTCTATCAGACTCTGGTGCACCAGTTATCATATTTAGTACAATAGGCGCTCCACCAAAGTGAGTAACATTATGTTTGTCTATTAATTCAAATATTTTTTTTACATCTATATTTCTTAGACAAATTGTTCTTCCATTTAACATGGGTATAGTCCAAGGATAACCCCATCCATTACAATGGAACATTGGGACGATAGTTAAAAAATTAAGTCTGTTTGGCATGTTCCAGGCAACTGCACTACCCGTGGACATTAAATATGATCCCCGATGATGGTAAACAACGCCTTTAGGGTTTCCGGTAGTTCCAGATGTATAGCTCAATGATATTGCTTGCCACTCGTCATCTGGCATTTTCCAATCAAATTTTTCATCACCGGTATTTAAAAAACTTTCATATTCTAGATCACCAATTTTTTCACACTTTGATTGGTCTGCAAATTTATCAACTATATCAATAATTGTGATTTTCTTTTTTAAAGTGCTTAACGCTTTTTTAACTTCTATGTGTAATTGTCTATCAACAACAAGAACTTTAGCATCACTGTGTTCTAAAATATAAGCAATAGTTTTAGCATCTAATCTTATGTTAATTGTATTTAATACTGCACCAGACATAGGAACAGAGTAATGTCCCTCAAAAATTTCAGGTGTGTTGAAAGCTAAAAATGAGACAGTATCTCCTTTTTTAATTCCAATTTTATTAAGGGCGCTTGCAAATTTAATAGTACGTTTGTAAACATCAGCCCAGGTATATTTACGATCTTCATAGATAATTGCTTCATAATCAGGATAAATCTCGTTTGCTCTCTTCAAAAAAGTCAAAGGAGTTAAAGGAACATAATTTGCACTATTCTTATCTAAATTAGTATCGAAATGACTCATTTAATTGAATTTAAAATTCATAATATTGGAGCTTCCAGAAATTGCTGATTTGTAATGTTGTTCAGCTCTTGGTAGAACTTTATCAAAATAAAACCTAGCGGTATCGATTTTGTCATCATAAAAATTTTTATTTTCATTATAATCTTTAAAGCTTACCTCTAGTACTTTTATCCATGCATAAGCAATCGAAACAAATCCGAGAGTTTTAAGATAATCATTAGCAGCAGCACTTACATCATCTTTATCTGTTTTAGATTTCTCAATCATCCAATCACTAAATTTTTTTAATACATCTAAATAATTATTAAAATCTGAGATGAATGGTCTTATTTTTTCGTTGTTAGAATTACATTCATTTTTAACCTGATCTAAAAATTTATAAATTACATTCCCATTCTTATTTGATAATTTTCTAAAAACTAGATCAGCAGCTTGTACAGAATTCGTGCCCTCATAAATTGGTGTGATTCTATTATCTCGATACAACTGCTCTATTCCTTGATCTTTAGTATAACCATATCCACCATAAATTTGCATTGCATCACTAGTGATTTCCATTGCTAAATCTGTAAACAAGGATTTAACTACTGGAGTCATTAACGAGACATAATCAGATGCCTCCTGCCGAGCTTTTTCATCTGGATGATATAGGCTTACCTCAGTTTGTTGAGATAACCAAAAACATAAGGCTCTCTCGCCCTCAATAATAGATTTCATATTTAACAACGATCTTCTAATATCTGCATGCTCAATTATAAAATCAGCACCATTTTTAGATTTTGAATTATTCGACTTACCTTGCTTTCTCTCTTTTGCGTATGAAAGTGAATTTTGATAAGCAATCTCTGATATACCCAAACCCTGTATCCCAACAACGATCCTCTCAAGATTCATCATCGTAAACATTGCACTCAAACCTTTTTCCTTATCACCAATCATGTAACCAGTTGCTTCATCAAAATTAAGAACACAAGTTGCTGATCCTTTAATTCCCATTTTTGTTTCGATAGAACCAGTTGATATTCCATTTCTTGGACCAACATTCCCATCTTCTTTTACAATAAACTTTGGAACTAAAAACAGACTGATACCTTTCGTGCCAGCCGGAGAATCATCCACTCTTGCTAAAACCAAATGAATAATATTTTCAGTTAAATCGTGATCACCAGAGGTAATAAAAATTTTCTGTCCAGTTAATTTGAATGTACCATCAGATTGTTTTTTAGCCTTTGTTTTTAGTAGCCCTAAATCAGTACCACATACTGGTTCAGTTAAGCACATTGTTCCACTCCACTTACCCTCTACAATTTTTGGTAAATATTTATTTTTTATTTCATCACTAGCATGATGATTAATACAATTATAAGCACCAATACTAAGTTCACTATAGAGTTTAAAAGAAAGGCTAGCAGAAGATAGCATTTCATCAAAAAATGCGCTCACTGTTTTTGGCATACCTTGACCCCCATATTTTGGATCACATGATAAAGATGTCCAACCATCCTCAATATATTTTTTATAAGCCTCTTTGTAACCCGGAGGCGTTCTAACAACTCCATTTTCTAAAATTGCAGGATTTTCATCTCCAACTTTAGCTAATGGTAAAATTAAATTTTGATTTATTTTTGCTGCTTCCTGTAGAATGTCTTTTACTAAATCTGGGGTAACTTCTTTATATTTTTCCAATTCATTATACTCTTTGTTGTTTCTTAGTTTTTCAAAAAGAAACATCATATCTTCAACGGGTGCAGTATAAGTTGGCATAATTTGATTCTAAAATAATTAATTAATTATTGCAATTTTGAAATGATCGCATCACCCATTTGCGATGTGGTCACCTCTTTTGTACCTTTTGATAAAATGTCTTTAGTTCTTAAACCATCATTTAATACATCCTGTACAGCTTTTTCCAGAGCTTCTGCCTCTTTATCTAAATCTAATGAATATCTCAAAGCCATAGCAAAACTTAAAATTGTAGCTATTGGATTAGCAATACTTTTACCAGCTATATCTGGAGCCGAACCATGAATAGGTTCATACATAGCCCTCATCTCTCCATCTTTATTTTTTGCACCTAAAGATGCAGAAGGTAAAAGACCTAATGATCCAGTCAACATTGAGGCTTGGTCAGATAACATATCTCCAAACAAATTATCTGTTACAATTACATCAAATTGCTTTGGATTTCTCAACAACTGCATAGCACAATTATCTGCAAGCATATGACTTAGTTCAACGTCTTTAAATTCTTTATCGTGTAATGTCTGAACCTCTTCTTTCCAAAGTTGGCCTGCCTCCATAACATTTGATTTTTCACAAGAGGTTACTTTGTTTGATCTTTTTTTTGCTAAATCAAAGGCAACTCTAGCAACTCTTATAATCTCATTGCTTGTGTAAGTGTGAGTATTAATCCCTTTTCTTTCCCCGTTTTCTATTGGTTTAATTCCTCTAGGCTCACCAAAATATATTCCTCCAGTTAACTCTCTTACAATCATAATATCTAAACCTGAAACAATTTCAGGTTTTAATGTTGAGGCATCAACTAATTGTTTAAAACATATCGCTGGTCTCAAATTAGCAAATAGTTTTAATTCTTTTCTTAGTTTTAAAAGTGCTCTCTCAGGTTTTTTAGAAAACTCAACATTATCCCACTTTGGTCCACCTACAGCGCCTAACATAACAACTGCACTTTCTAATGCTTTATAGAAAACCTCATCTGTAATCGGTGTACCATGCTTATCGTAAGAACATCCTCCCGCTAAATCCTCATCCATCTCAAAATCTAGAGACTTTTTATCATTGAACCAACTGATAATTTTTTTTACCTCACCAATAACTTCGGGACCAATGCCATCTCCGGGAAGTAATAGTATCTTTCTCTTTTTTACCTTAATCACTTATAATCCATGGCTTAGAGCTTTTTAATTTTTGCTCAAAACTTTTTATCTTATCAGACTTATTTAAAGATAGCGCAATATCATCTAAACCTTCGAGAAGACATTTCTTTTTAAAGGAGTCTATTTCAAATTTAATTTCATTATTACCATAAACTATTTTTTCTTCTTTAAGGTTTACTGAAATTTCTTCTTTTCTATTAGCATATTCAGACAACTCTTTTATTTTTTCCTCGTCAACAATAATTGGTAAAATTCCATTTTTAAAACAATTGTTATAAAAAATATCAGCAAAACTGGAGCTAATTACACATGTAATACCAAAATCTAATAATGCCCAAGGAGCGTGTTCTCTTGAGGATCCACAACCAAAGTTTTTTCCCGCTATCAGAATTTTTGAATTTGTAAATGGATCTTTATTTAATATAAAATCCCCTATTTTATTTCCATTATCATCATACCTCATTTCAAAAAACAAATTTTTTCCAAGTCCAGTTCTTTTAATTGTTTTTAAAAACTGCTTTGGGATAATCATATCAGTATCGATATTTACTATTGGTAAATATGCTGGAATACTTTTTAATGTAGAAAATTTTTGCATTAATTTTGATACTTTCTTACATCATCCAAATTTCCAGAAATTGCTGCTGCAGCTGCCATTCCTGGGCTCACAAGGTGTGTTCTTCCACCTCTACCTTGTCTTCCCTCAAAGTTTCTGTTTGATGTAGATGCACATCTTTGCTCTGGTTTTAATTTATCAGCATTCATTGCTAAACACATAGAACATCCTGGTTCTCTCCATTCAAAACCAGACTCTTCAAATATTTTATGTAAACCTTCTTGCTCTGCTTGTTCTTTCACTAGACCAGATCCTGGAACAACCATTGCATGCACATGAGAGGCAATTTTTTTATCTTTTAAAATCTTTGCTGCTTCTCGTAAATCCTCAATTCTTCCATTTGTACAACTACCTATAAAAACCTTATCTATCTTAATATCTTTAGCGGCCATATCAGGTTTTAAACCCATATATTTTAGAGCTCTTTCAATAGAATTTTTTCTATCCTCATCCTTTTCATTGTCTGGGTTTGGTACTTTATCCTCAATAGTAATGACATCTTGAGGTGAAGTACCCCAGGTAATCATCGGTGAAATTTCATTAGCTTGAAGACTTATTTCTTTATCAAAATTTGCACCATCATCAGATTTTAAACTTCTCCAGTACGCTAAAGCTTTATCCCATTTTTCACCTTTGGGTGACATAGGTTTTCCCTCCAAATACTTGAAAATTTTTTCGTCTGGTGCAATCAAACCTGCTCTTGCTCCACCCTCTATAGTCATGTTGCATATAGTCATTCTTTGCTCAACACTTAATGATCTGATTAAATCACCAGCATACTCAATAACAGATCCTGTTCCACCTGCTGTTCCTATTTTTCCAATTATTTGTAAAATTACATCTTTTGAAGTAACCCCTAACGGAAGTTTTCCATTAACATTAATTCTGAAATTTTTTGCTTTTTTTTGCACTAAAGTTTGCGTTGCTAGTACGTGTTCAACCTCTGAGGTGCCTATACCAAATGCTAAAGCACCAAACGCTCCATGTGTAGCTGTATGACTATCTCCACAAACTATAACTGTTCCAGGTTGAGTAAATCCTTGTTCAGGACCAATTATATGAACTATGCCTTGACGCTTATCCTCCATTCCAAAGAGTTGGATATCAAATTCCTTACAATTCTTTTCTAATGTATCAACTTGAATTTTAGATTCTTTATCTGAAATACCATTTGTTCTATCAGTAGTTGGGACGTTGTGATCTGCAACGGCCAATGTAAGCTTTGGGTGTCTTACTTTTCTTTTAGAATTTCGTAAACCTTCAAATGCTTGTGGACTGGTCACTTCATGAACGAGATGCCTATCAACAAATAATAAAGCTGTTCCATCATCTTGCTGATCAACTAAGTGTTCTTTCCAAATTTTGTCGTAAAGAGTATTAGGCATTGAAAAAAAAATTATTTTTTTTCTGGAGAAGTTTCAAGTTTTTCTTCAGTTTTAGGTTTTGTTTCAATTTTGGCTGTTTCTTCTTTTTTTGGCTCTTCCTTAGGAGTTTCTTCTTTCTTAGCCTCTGCCTTAGTTAAATCTTCTTTATTATCAGATGCTTCTGTTGAAACAGGAGCTAAATTTTCTTCAGTTACTGTTTCTGGTTTTACATCTATATCAATACCAATCTTCTTTCTTATTTTTTCGGCAATTCTAGCTGATTTCCCAGTTCTATCTCTTAAGTAATATAGTTTAGCTCTTCTAACTTTTCCTGAACGAATAACTTTAATTGAGTCAATTACTGTACCAAATAGTGGGAATGTTCTCTCAACACCTTCACCAAAAG
The DNA here is from genome assembly GCA_902589765.1 of uncultured Pelagibacteraceae bacterium. Lineage (GTDB taxonomy): Bacteria > Pseudomonadota > Alphaproteobacteria > Pelagibacterales > Pelagibacteraceae > Pelagibacter. The sequence continues at coordinate 116,605 of CACIUF010000001.1, read as the reverse complement.
AAATCTTTCTAACTGTAAAAGAAGAATTTAAATCTCTGCTTTTTTTGGCAATACATACTCCTTCAAAATACTGAATTCTCTCTTTTTTTCCCTCTGTAATTCTTACACCAACTTTTACAACATCACCTGGAAAGAATTCTGGAATCTTTTTTTCCGAAAGAATTTTTTTTACATTATGTTGATTTATTTCTTCAATCGTTTTCATTTCAATATTTATCAAGTTAATCCTTCTTATATTTTTGCCACAAATCTGGTCTTCGGACGCGTGTTATAGCCTCAGATTGAGATAAACGCCAGTCTTTAATTTTGCTATGATCCCCTGATAATAAGACATCTGGTACTGATTTTTCCTCCCAAATTTGAGGTTTTGTATATTGAGGATACTCTAAAAGACCATTTTCAAAAGTTTCCTCCGAAGATGATTTATCATTACCTAAAACTCCAGGCAAAAGTCTTAACACACTATCAAGAACTACAAGAGCAGCTGTTTCCCCTCCAGAAAGCACATAATCTCCTATACTTATTTCCTCAATATTTCTTGTGGATAGTACTCTTTCATCAACACCTTCGAAATGTCCACAAATTAAACTGAATGATTTTTCTTTTGATAAATCTTGTGCAAGTCTTTGATCAAATTTTTTTCCTTTTGGCGAAAGATAAAAAATTCTTTCCCCCTTCTGGATATTTTTATCAATTGATTTTGCTAGTATGTCTGCTTTTAACAGCATACCTGATCCACCACCATATGGAGTGTCATCAACAGTTTTGTGTTTATCTGTTGCTGCATCTCTTATGTCTACTACATTAAGACTCCATATCTTTTTAGCCATTGCTTTTCCATATAATCCTTTGTTTAACGGACCAGGGAAAATTTCTGGATAAAGTGTTAACACTTGTGTCTTTAACATAAGTAAACCTTAAATTACTTTTTTTCCTCTTTTGGAGCTTCTACTTTTGGAGCCTCCTCTTTTTTAGCTTCTGCTTTTTGAGCTTCTGCTTTTGGAGCCTCCTCTTTTTTAGCTTCTGCTTTTGGAGCTTCTTCTTTTTTTGCTCCATCTGTCGGTGCTGCGTCTGCTTTTGCTGCCTCTTCCTTTTTAGCATCATCAGACCCTTCTTTTTTTCTATCTTTTTTTGGAATAGCTTTTTGAGGATTATTACCATTAGCAGGCATTGGCATTAACTCATTTTCACCTAAGATTCTTGCTACTCTTGTAGTTGGTTGTGCACCTTGGCCTAACCAATATTTAATTCTTTCAGCCTCTAATCCTATTCTCTCTTTTTTTTCTTTAGGTAATAGAGGATTAAAAAAACCAACTTTTTCTATGAAACGTCCATCTCTTGCAAAACGACTATCAGCTACAACAACTTTGTAAACTGGTCTTTTCTTTGTTCCACCTCTTGATAATCTAAGTTTTAACATTTACTCTCCTTTTTTATTTTAATTGATTAAATAATTCTGGTGGTATTCCTTTGTCAGACATACCTTTCAGATTTCCTTTAGACATCTTTCTCATCATTTCAGACATCATTTTAAATTGTTTTAACAATTTATTGATAGTGGCTGGATCAGTTCCAGAACCATTAGCAATTCTTTTTTTTCTAGAACCATCGATTATTTTTGGGTTCTCTCTTTCTTTTTTTGTCATCGATAAAATTATAGCCTCGTTCTTAGTGATAACACTCTCGTCAATACCAGCAGAATCCATTTGTGATTTAACTTTAGAAATACCTGGCATAAAAGACATTATTCCCTCTATTCCACCCATTTTTTTCATCTGTCTTAGTTGAGTTAAATAATCTTGCATTGAAAATTGTCCCTTTTTTAAATTCTCTTCTGTCTTTTTAATATTTTCTTCACCTAAATCTTGTGCTGCTTTTTCAACTAGAGATACAATATCTCCCATTCCAAGAATTCGGTTAGCAATCCTATCAGGATGAAACACCTCAAAATTTTCAATTTTTTCTCCTACCCCTAAAAACTTAATTGGAACCTCTGATACAAATTTCATACTTACCGCGGCCCCACCTCTGGCATCACCATCAGCTCTTGTTAAAATAATTCCTGATAAACCTACAGTATTTTTAAATTCTTTTGCAACTGATGCTGCTACTTGACCTGTTAAAGAATCTGCAACTAAAAAAGTTTCAGCGGGATTGATTATATTTTCAATCTGCTTTATTTCACTCATCATTTGAAGATCTATTTGTGTTCTGCCAGCTGTATCAAATAAGATAATGTCGGCACCATTTAAATTTGCAGCACTTATTGCTCTCTGACAAATATCTGCTGGTTGTTGACCCTCTATAATTGGTAAAGTTAAGATATCATTGTGCTCACCTAAAGATTTCAATTGTTCTTGTGCAGCTGGTCTATAAATATCTAAGCTGACCATCATTACCTTCTTTTTCTTTGTATTTTCTAAATATCTTGCAAGTTTTGCAGTAGTGGTAGTTTTACCTGAACCTTGTAGACCAACTAACATCATTGGTACGGGAGGAACGGCGTTTAAATTTACATCAATGTTTTTTTCACCTAATAAATTAACTAATTCGTCATAAACGATTTTTACAACCATATCACCAGGAGATGTAGATCTGATAATTTCTTGACCTAAAGCTTTAGGTTTAACTTTTTCAATAAAATCTTTTGCGACCTCAAGCGATACATCAGCCTCTAGTAAGGCTTGTCTAATGGCTCTAAGGCCTTCATCAACTTGACTCTCATCAAGCGAAGGGGCTTTTTTTAGAGAGGAAAAAACTTCCTCAAATTTATTTGTTAAATTTTCAAACATATTTATTTCACACAGCAGTAATCGCACTAGTGGGCGAACCCTCGCTGACTAGTGTCGATCTCTTTGTTTCCAAAGACACCGCAAATTTAACGTTTTTGCGGAAACTGCTACAAACTATAATAGAGGTTCAAAAAGTCAATAAATAAGTTAAATAACTATATATGGATATTAGGGCTTTTAAAATGGATGGATTAGGTAATGATTTTGTAATAATTGATAATAGACAAAAGATTACCAATTTGACTAAAGATCAAATCATAAAAATTTGTGATAGAAATTTTATTGGCTGTGATCAATTAATATTTATTGAATCTAGCAAATCAAGTGATGCAAATTTAAAATTTTTTAATTCTGATGGAGGAGAGTCTGGTGCGTGTGGAAATGGTACTAGATGTGTTGCAAAATTAATCTCCGAGGAGACAAAATCTGAAAACATCATTTTGTCAACTTCAAATGGAAATTTAGAGTCAAAAATATTAGATAAAAACATTGTTACGACTGAAATTGGTAAAGCTAAATTACAATGGAACGAAATTCCTTTATCAGAAAAACTAGATACAAAAAATTTAAATATTAAGATTATTGACTCAAATAACAAAGAACATTCAGGTGGGACGGCAGTTAATGTTGGAAATCCACATATTGTTTTTTTTGTAAACGAAATTGAAAATTTTAATATTGAAAAAATTGGACCCGAAATTGAAAATCATAAAATTTTTCCAGAAAAATGTAATGTTACAATTGCTACAATAATTAATAAAAATTTAATTAGAGTGAAAGTATGGGAGAGAGGAGCGGGGCTGACCAAAGCATGTGGAACAGCTGCATGTGCAACAGCATTTGCTGGTAAATTAAATGATCTTACTGAAAATAAAACAGACATAGAATTTCAAACAGGTAAATTATCAATTCTTATAGATAATAAAAATTCAATCCACATGAAAGGACCCGTTTCAGAAATAAAAGAAATTGAGTTCAAACTATAATGGGAATTTTTGATAAATTTAAGATAGGCTTTAAAAAAAGTGCATCTGCACTGACATCTGGACTAAAAGAAATAATTATAAAAAAAGAGATTGACGATAAAAATTTAAATAAAATTGAAGAATTTTTAATTGAGTCAGATGTAGGTGTCGAGGCTGCGTCTGAGATCAAGGAAATCATTTCAAGAAAAAAAATCGATCCAAATAAAGATTTATCAACCGAGATAAATCTTATTTTAAAAGAATATATTATTAATCTAATGAAACCTTTAGAGAATAATTCTTTTTTCGAAAAAAAAGATAAACTCAATGCAACATTAATCTCAGGTGTGAATGGTGTTGGCAAAACAACAACTATTGGTAAAATAGGTAAAATTTTAAAAACTAACGGGAACAAAGTTATGTTTGCCGCTTCTGATACTTTTCGAGCAGCAGCTATTGAACAATTAGAAAACTGGGCAAATAAAATTGACGTTAAAATAACTAAATCATCTCAAGGTTCTGATCCAGCATCAGTCGCATATAAAGCAGTTGAAGAAGCAATCAAAAATAATTTTCACCAAGTACTAATCGATACTGCTGGAAGACTACAAAATAAAAAAAATTTAATGGAGGAATATAAAAAGATAGCCAATGTTACAAAAAAAATTGACCAGGATGCCCCTCACAACATTATTTTAGTTTTAGACGCAACATCGGGACAGAATGTAATTAATCAAGTAGAAGAATTTAACAAAATTATTCCATTAACTGGTTTAATCATGACCAAATTAGATGGAACTGCCAAAGGCGGTATTCTATTGGCGATAGCAAAAAAATATCAATTACCTATTATTGCTTTAGGCTTGGGCGAAAAAGAAGACGACTTACAATTATTTAATGCAGAAAAATTTGCTGAAGCTTTTACGCAGATTAATTGATTAAATTACTCGAGATTAAAGGTTTATAAATACTACACTTATAATTATCTTTAAATTTATAATGCCCACAATCCTTAGAAAAAGACGAAATAATAAAATCAAATTTTCCTGTAGTGGGGTAAAGTTCAAGTTTCTTATTAAAAATATCATACTTAAAGTTTGCGTTTAAACTTTTAACTGCACTAATCATCACCAGTGTTTTATCATCTTTTAAAAGATAATAAGCAAAGTCGTCTGGAAATACAGGAAAGTCATATTCCTCTAAATGAAACTTGGCTTGAGAGGGAAACCAATCATAAGAGATCAATGGTGAAGAAGACTTTGTTGAATAATTATAGATATAAAGATCTTTTGGATAATCATTTATATAATTACTTTCTTCACCTCTAGCTAAAATCGATTTCTCTCGCCCTTTAAAATATAGCGCAAATTTTTTGTTGTGAGAATCCATATGATCTATGTGAAATAAATCATCAGGATAAAATGAATTATCTTTTGAAAAAGCAAAGCTTTTTAAAGTTATGAATAAAATTATAATAATAAAAACATTTTTCACTTTTTAAACTTAATCTTAAATCTTGAAAAATATTTGTTTAGAATATGGCTTAATTTAAATTAATCAAAAAAGAGTTTAGTGCTTTTACAAGACTGTCGTCATACTCCATCATATGATTGTCATATTTGGTAAAATACGAATATTTGGGTTCATTAGCTATTTCAAACATCTTTTTACCCATTTCAAAAGGAACTATTTGATCTTTTTCGCCATGCATTATCAAAATAGGAGATTTAATATTTTTAATTTTGTTTTTATTTTCAAATTTATCTTTGAGTAAAAGGCCAACGGGTATATATGGATAAAATTTTTTAGCCGCATCAATCATTGATGTGAATGGAGTTTCTAAAATAACACCTGCAAACTCTTTGTTCTGGGATAAATGTGTTGCAACTCCTGTTCCTAATGATTCTCCATAAATTACTATATTTTTTTCATCTACACCTTTTTTTACCAACCATTTAATTGCACTTTCACCATCCTCATATAACCCAGACTCTGATGGTTTACCCTTGTTACCACTAAAACCTCTCCAAGCAATTATCAAAAAATTAACACTCATGTCTCTAAAATGATTTAATTTATGAATTCTATTTTCTAAAGATCCAGCATTTCCATGAAAAAATAGAATTGTTTTATTTTTTTTTATATCTTTTTCATGATACCAACCCAATAAATCTAATCCATCTTGGGTTGGGACTTTTACTTTTTCAATATAAACTGAGAGTTTGTCATCAAAATAATTATTTTCATCAGGATGATACATTAAGTTCCTTTGATAAAAATAAAGAAATACTAAGAGAAATAGGTAAACTAAAATTGTTAGTTGTAAAAATAATAACAAACTATTCCTAAACCTTTTTAACATTATTTTTCTTTGCTAAATATACGCCAAAAAATACCAGAACAGTCCCAATAATATGGTAATTTTCAAATTTTTCGTCAAATAAAAAGTATCCATAAATTGCACCGTAAACTGTGAAAACATAAAGCGTAAAGCCAGTTAAAGATGCACCTAATTTTTTTTGAGCTATAGTATAAAGTGTAAAGGCAATTATCCCTGGCGATATAGCAGCAAAAATCACCCATAAATAAAATTCTGTTACAAAAATAGTCTCTTTATAAAATAATTCCTCACCAACATAAAAGGGTAGCAAACTTAAAGCACCAAAAAAGGAAATCATAGCAAATCTATCGAAAATTTTTAATTTTGATTTCCAATAAAATAAATAAATAGAATATAAAGCCCAACCAACTGCAGCAGCTAACATCCATAAATCACCAATTGTAAATCTAAGATTAATTAATAAATCAATATCACCTTTAATAATAATAACAAAAACACCAATCAAACAAGCAATTAAACCAATTACCTTTGTCAAATTTATTTTTTCTTGAAAAAAGAAATATGAAATCAAAATAATAAAAACTGGAGAGGATGTATAAATTATTCCCATATTAGTTACAGTTGTTGTCTCACCAGCTAAAAAAGGGAAAGCGCCACATACACCACATCCCATTGACCCTAAAAAAAATAATTTTTTATATTCCTTTTTAATTATATGAAAATTATTTTTTAAAGTTAAATAAGTAAATGGTAATAAAATCAAAAAAACTACTGTCCAACGCCAAAATGCAAGTGAAATAGGCGGGACAAATTCAACACCACCTCTAGCAACAACTAAGTTACTAGCCATAAAGATTGGTTGTATAAATAGTAATGATAATGGAAATATATCTGTCTTAATATTTTTCAATTTAATTGATATTAATCTTTATCAAAAAAGGCTTCGTATATCATCATGATGATAGCTGCGCCCATTAAGAGATAAACTGGAATAACATCCAAGAAGCCTATCATCATTGATCTTGTCAAAGTTGTAGCTAAACCAATTAAAAAGAAAACTGCAAAAGATAATCCTATGATTGTAGTAATTTTATTCATTTTATTCCTGACATTCTTTTTCTAACCAATTAGCAACTCCTAGAAATCTATGATCATCATATTTATTGCCAATTAATTGAACGCCTAATGGTAAATTATTTTCTCCTTCAAGTAAAGGTAACGAAATACATGGTGTGCCAAGATAAGACCAAACTTTATTAAATTCTGCTGTTCCTGTACTTTTTAAACCCTTTGGTGCAACACCCGGGCTAGCTGGTGACAAAACTCCATGATAATCCTCAAAAACTTCCTCGTAAGACTCATAGCCTCTTTTCATAAAATCAATTGCTTCTGCGTATTCTTTCGCGGAATGTTTATTGCCTTTTGTAATTGCATCTTGCATATACTTCGATAATTTCTTTTTAAATTTTTTAAAATACACTGAAAAATTATTGGCTAAATCAGTCTCATGAATAATTTGGTGATACTTGTGAATATCCTTAAAATAAGAAGGTGTATCAAAAATCTCGATATTTTTTTTGAATGAATTAATAAAATATTCAAATGACTCTCTAGACTTTTTATCTATTAATTTCCAATGTTCAGTTTTATAAAAAATAAATTTAGGATCAAATAAAGGTCCTTTTTTTGTCTCAGATAAAATATTTTCCGTTGAGTAATGTATAGTTGCTGGATCAAATTTATCTTTTTTTATCAATACTTTTGCCAACATAGCCACATCCTCAACTTTTCGGCCAAAGATTCCTATATGATCTAGATTGTAAGAAGTTCTTAAAACTCCATTTCTAGATATCAAACCATAACTAGGTTTATAACCCACAACTCCACAATAGGATGCTGGTCTAATAATGGATCCTCCAGTTTGTGATCCAATTGATGCAGGTGCCATAAACGAAGCCACTGAAGCAGCTGATCCGCTTGAAGAACCACCTGGTGTTCTTGTTTTATCATGTGGATTTGTGGTTGCCGGAGGTCCTAAATAAGCAAGTTCTGAGGTTGCTGTTTTACCCATTACAATCGCTCCGGATGCATGAAGCAGATCAATTATTTCAGCATTTTGTGAATATGATTTACCTTTTCTAATAACTGTTCCACATTCGGTTGGCATATCAACTGTCCCAATAATGTCTTTAACCGCAATAGGCACTCCATGAAGTGGACCAATTGGTTTACCAGATCTTCTATGATCGTCAGCTTCTGCAGCTTTTTCTAATAAAACTTTTTTGTCAAAATGGGCCCAAGCCTTTATATCTTTGTCAAATTTATTGATTCTCTCGATATACTTTTCACAAACATCAACAGAAGTGAGTTGAGCATCTTTAATCTTTGTAGCAAGTTCTTCAAGACTTAAAGAAAATATATCTGTCATCTAAAATTAATTTGCAAATAATGTCTCTGGTAACCAAAGTGCTATACCTGGAAATAAATACATTAGAACCATAGCTAAAATCACAATACCTAAAAATGGCATTATTCCTCCAAAGATCTGCATCAATTCAACATTCTTTGATTGAACTCCCTTTAGGTAGTAAGCAGACATTGCCATGGGGGGTGTCAAAAATGAGGTTTGTAAATTTAGAGCAATCAACATTGCAAAGAAATACGGATTTACTCCAAAAAATTCGACTAATGGTAAAAATATTGGTACAAAAATAATTAATATCTCCGTCCACTCCAATGGCCAACCTAATAAAAATATAATCAATTGTGTAATTACTAAAAATTGCCAAGGCTGTAAATTTAGAGATTTAAAGAAATGTTCGAAAACCTCGTGGCCTCCAAGATAAGAAAATACAGAAGCAAATGTCCACGATCCTATGAAAAGCCACATGATCATTGCAGTTGTTTTAGCTGTCAAAAATACAGACTCTTTAAAATTTTTCCACTTAAGGGTTTTATAAAAATATGAAAGCACCAACGATCCAAATGCACCGACGGCTGCAGCTTCAGCAGGTGTTGCTATTCCAGCTAAAATTGTACCTAGAACTAAAATTATCAATGAAAATAAAGGTAAGAAGGAGACAAGAACTTCTTTAAGAATTACTGCAGTAGGAGGTATTTCCTCAGCTGCAGGTTTTGGCGCTATTGATGGATTTAACCAAGCTCTGAACACTGCGTATGCAATGTAAAGTCCCGCTAACATAAGTCCTGGAAAAATAGCAGCTGCAAATAACCTTAGTGGTGAAAGTTGAGCAATTACAGAGTAAACGATCAACATAATACTAGGTGGAATTAAAATTCCTAAACATCCACCTGAACAAATTATTCCAGATGCAAATTTTTTATCATAACCAGCTTTAATCATAGCAGGCCATGCTAGTAATCCCATTAAAGTAACAACTGCACCTATAATACCTGTTGCTGTTGAAAATAGGGCACAAGTAATCAGTGCTGCAACTGCCATTGATGCAGGAAGCTTATGAGATGCTAATCTAATTGCAAAAAATAGTTTTGCTACAATACCTGCTCTTTCAACTAAATATCCCATGAATAAAAAGAGCGGGACAGCAGTAAGGACATTATTATCCATAACAGTGTAGGTGTTTTGAACAAAAAGTTGGAATATCCTATTATCAAAAAGATGTTCCATCTTAGTTGGATCAAAGTAAGCATAATATCCAAAACCTAGTCCCATCGCCATTAAAGTAAAGGCAATCGGAAAACCTAATAGTACGGCAAATAAAAATATACCCATCATCATAATTGCCACTTCAGGATTTGTCAGACTAAATAACATCTTCTTTATTTCCTTCTTGTGAAGTTCTCATTAATACTTTTTCAGTTTCTTCGGCATCACGCTCTGTTCCTCTTTCTGGCCAACTACCAGTTTTAATACATATAATACATCTGAACACTTCACCTATTCCTTGAAGGGTTAACAGACTTCCAGATAAAGGTATTAAAGATTTCGCCATATAAATTTGAATTTGAGCTGGACTATTCCAACTTGTTTCTTTTATTTTCCAAGCTAGCGCAGCATACTCGTAACCATAAAAGGCTAATGCAATTACACCAGGGAAAAAGAAAATAAAATATAAAACTATATCTATCCAAGCTTGTACTCTTTGAGAAAATAATCTGTAAATGACGTCTCCTCTTACATGTGCCTCGGTACACAAAGTATATGCACCAGCCATCATAAAAATCGCACCATACATTTGGAGACTAAAATCGAAATTCCATAAAGTTGGTGCATTTAAAGCATATGCCATAAAAACTTCATAGCACGTTCCACCCATTAAAATTACAATACACCAGGAAAATGCTTTACCCATTGAGACGCTTAATCGGTCGGCAAATTTTATATAAGATCTCATCATAGATATAGACTCTTATTGAATTGTTTTGAATTAATCAAATAAAAAGGGGGCCGAGGCCCCCTCATTAAAATTTATGAAAAGTTAATTATAACTTAACTTTTGCTATTGGACCAAACTCATTTTCATACGCAAGTTTGTAATTCGGCTGATTCATCAGCAAGTATTTCATTACTCTCTTCGCATACGCTTTCTGAGAATCTACAATTTTCTTAAAGAAAGGATCTTTCTTATTGAAATCACCGATTACCTTATCCCAACCTTTTAATTGTTGAGCTAAGATTTCATCAGAAGTTTGGTAAACATTTACTTTATGCTCATTCATTAACTTAGCTAAGTCAGCTGAGTATCTTACTAAAGCTTTAAAGTAGTTATCACTATTTGCAGCATAAGCAGCATTTTTCAATATTGCTTGGTGTGCAGGTGATAAACTATTATATGTTTTTTTGTTAACTGGTATTTCAAACATCTCTTGAGATTGGTGGAAGCTTCCTAAGTGATAGTGCTTAGAAACATCTTGCATACCAAACTGAGAGTCTGAAGTAGGGTTGTTAAACTCAGCAGCTTCAATCAAACCAGTTTTCATCGCTGGCTGAATTTCACCACCTGGTAATTGTCTAACTACCATTCCCATTGCAGTTAAAACGTTAGTCGCTAAACCAACAGTTCTATACTTCATACCTTTAACATCAGACACTTTAGTTACGTTCTTTTTGAACCAACCAAAAGGCTGAGCTGGCATAGGCATATGGAAAAAACCAACATAATCGAAACCAACTTTTGCAAGTGTTTCGTCATATAATTTTCTTCCTCCACCATACTCCATCCATCCCATAACTTCTTGAGATGACATTCCGTATGAAGGACCAGTTCCAAATAATGATGCAGCAGGGTTTTTACCATACCAATATGCAGTCACCCAGTGACCCATATCTACTACACCGGAACTAACCGCTTGTCCGATTTCTGAAGTCTTTACAACTGCTCCAACCGGTTGAAGATCAATCTGAAGAGATCCTCCAGACATTTCTTTAACCATGTTACAATAGTCTCCAGCCATTTCGAAAAAGATATTAGCTCCACTTGGCCATGCAGCTTGCATCTTTAAAGTTGTTGCTGCATTTGCCTTCACATATGGCATTGCAACAGCGGCTGCAGCTATAGCACCAGTCTTAGCAGCAGTTTTAAAGAACTTACGTCTTGAAGATGTTTTCACCTTCAATGATTTATTTTCTTTAGTCATTATTACTCCTATTAAAGTTAATTAACTTGATTAATTAAAACATAGAATCAGATTAGAGTCTTTCTAAAAAAAGGCGTAGATGTCGCAATAGTTGAATTAGATTCAATCCAGAGTAGAATTAATTTACTTTATTTTTACAATTTCCAGTTTTAAAAAACTCATCAATGTTATCAATTGCTAAGTTTGCCATTGCAATTCTTGTATCCTTTGTTGCGCTTCCTAGGTGTGGAAGAATAAATGCTGACTTAATTTTATTATAACCAGGATTTAAGTTTGGCTCATTTTTATAAACATCTAATCCAGCTGCATATATTTTTCTTCGATTCAATGCATCAATTAAGGCTTCATCATCGACTATATCTCCTCTAGCGACATTAGTGATTACTGCTCCTTTAGGGAAATATTCAACTGTTTCTTTGTTAATCATGTTTTCTGTTTCTTTAGTAGCAGGACAACAAATTGACAGGACATCAGAAACTGAAAAAAGACTTTTAATATTATCATGATAAATCGCTCCCTGCTCTTTTTCATCACTTAACTTTGATCTATTGTGATAATGAATTATCATGCCTAACGACTTTGCAATCTTTGCAATTTTTTGTCCTATTCTTCCCATGCCTAGAATACCAAGTCTGGAGCCTGTCAATTGCTTACCTATTAAATAGTCTGCTGACCACTTCCATCCACCTTCTTGAGCAGATACTATTCCTTCAGAGGCTCTTCTGCATGCGCCTAAAATTAAAAGTATCCCAATTTCAGCTGTCGCATCAGATAAAACCTCAGGAGTATTGGTAACTGCAATGCCTCTTTTTTTTGCAGCATCTAAATCAATATTTCCAAATCCAACTGCAAAATTTGAAATAATTTTTATCGTGTCTGGCAATTTGTTGATTGTTTCTTTATCCATTTTATCTGTGAGAGAAGATAAAATTCCATCACATCCTTTACTCATTTCTATTACTTTTGACTGAGAATATAGCTCATCATTATTATTGAATATTGGATCAAAAGTTTTAGTGGCTTTATCCTCACTTTCCTTAATTAATTTTCTAGTGATTAAAATTTTTTTCATTAAAATATAGAATTAACTAATTTAGATCGAATATCTTGCCAGGATTCATTATATTATTTTGATCAATGCTCCTCTTAATCAATTTCATTAATGGAATGTTGTCAGCATGTTCTTTTAAAAGATATTCTTTTTTATGTAACCCAACTCCATGTTCTCCGGTGATTGTACCTTTCAATTCAAGTGCTTTATTTATTAATAAGTCGTTAAATTCTCTTATTTTTTTGTATGTCTCTTTGTTTTCAGGGTCAAAAGGCAAAAGCACATGAAAGTTTCCATCTCCTAAATGACCTACCATCGGAGCTCTTAATCCAAATTTTTTTGCCTGCTCTTCTGCGTAATTTACACATTCAGTTATATTTGAAATTGGTAAACACACGTCAGTCGAATAAACTCTTCCATTATTTATCAATGCTTTTACTGAATAATAAACATCCCATCGGGCTTTCCAAAGCTTATTTCTCTCTTCTAAATCCTTTGCCCATTTAAAAGAACTTCCAGTATTATCTTTCGATATTTCCTCAACAATTTTAATATTTTCATTATTAGATGCCTCAGATCCATGAAACTCAAAAAATAAAGTTGGCACTGCTTCGATATCTTTCAATTTAGAGTAATTAATACTAATACCCATTTGATCTTTGTTCAGCATTTCAATTCTAGCGATAGGAACTCCATATTGAATAACTTGTTGGGCAGTTTGAACTGCATTTTCTAAAGTTGGGAAATGACAAACTGCAGACATAATGCTTTCTGGTATTGGTGATAATCTCAATTGAACTTCTGTAATTATGCCTAACGTTCCCTCTGAACCTATAAATAAATTGGTTAAATTATAACCTGCTGATGTTTTTTTAGTTCTGCTACCAGTATTTACAATATCTCCATTAGGCAAAACAACTGTGAGTCCACTGATTACAGTTTTCATTGTTCCATATTTTACAGCCATTGTCCCTGAAGCTGATGTTGAAGCCATACCTCCAATTGCTGCATTAGCACCTGGATCAATCGGGAAAAAAACTCCATCTTCTCTCAAATAATCATTTAATTGCTCTTTAGTTACACATGCCTGAACTCGACAATCAAAGTCCTCGACATTCACACTTAAAATTTTATTCATTTTTTCAAGACATATGGTTATGCCTTTTTCATTACCAACAACATTACCTTCTAAAGATGTTCCTGTTCCAAAAGGTACAACGGGAATTTTGTGCTCATTACACAAACGGAGCACTTTAGAGACTTCTTCATTTGTTTCAGGAAAAACTACAGCTTTAGACAAAACAGGATCATAAGTATCCTCACCTCTAGCATAATTTGCTCTCGTTGACTCAGAGGTGGAAAATCTTCCATTAAAAATTTTTTTAAACTCTGCTTGGACTTGCTCGTTCATTTAATGAATATTAGTAAAAATTTTATCAAAAATACAGCTTATTTAGTAAGCATTTTCTTTATGTTTTCTAAGGCCTGTAAAATGTTATCTCTTGATGCTGCAAAACTAAATCTTACATAATCATTACAAGTTTTACCAAAAGCAGTTCCTGGCACTATTGCTACTCCAGCCTCATGCATTGCTTTTTTACAGAATTCAGAACCATTCATTCCTGTACCAATTACTTTTGGGAATGCATAAAAGGCTCCTCCAGGTAAACTACACTCCACTCCTGGAAGATCATTTAACCCCTGATGAATTAAATTTCTTCTTAAAGTAAACTTGTCTAACATATCTTTGATAGAGTCATCGGGGCCATCTAGTGCAGCAATACCAGCATATTGTGCAGCAGCATTTACACATGACACGCTATTAATTAATAATTTGTTTACGTGCTCAATAAGTTCTTTAGGCCAATAACTCCAGCCTAATCTCCATCCCGTCATCGAATAAGCTTTGCTCCAACCCTCTAATACAATTAACCTATCTTTTAAATTTGGATAATGGAAAAAGGAAGGCATTTCTTTGTAGTCAAAAATTTGTCTACTATAAATTTCATCACTTAAAATAGTAACATGAGGATGTTTTTCTAACTCCTTTGCAAAATAGTCAATTACAGGTTTCTCGACAAAACTTCCTGTTGGATTATTTGGATTAATTAAAATCAGTAATCTTGTTTTTTTAGTTATAAGAGATAAAATTTTATCCGGATCAAATTTAAGATCTTTATCTTCAGTTAAATCATAAGGCACAGGCGTTGAACCTGTATAATTAATCATAGACTCATATATTGGAAATGCAGGTGTAGGATGGATTATTTCTACTCCCGGTTCTCCGTAACATTGTATTGCGTAACTCATTGTAGGTTTACCACCTGGCATGATTAAAATTCTTTCAGGATCTATCTCAGCTTTATAACGTTTCTTAATCCATCTTGTTACAGCTTGTCGACACTCAGGTATTCCATTTGACATCACGTATCCATGATGACCATCATCCAAAGCTTTTTTTGCCGCTTCAACAACATGTTTAGGTGTTTTAAAATCTGGTTGTCCTAGACCTAAATGGATCATTGGCTTACCTTGGGCCTCTAATTTCTTTGCCTCTGCTAATACCGAAAAAGCAGACTCTGTTCCTAATCTATCTAAACTCTTTGCTAGTTCCATAACTTTTATATTTTATTAGAAGTTCTATAAATTAATTTTGAACTATTCAACTCTTTTAGGTTCTTACATCCCATTAAAACCATATTTCTATTGATTTCCTCGTGCATATTTTTAAGTAAATGCTCAACACCTTGTTGTCCCCCTGCGGCTAAAGAGAACAAAAACATTTTACCAAAACTACAGGCTTTTGCACCTGCAGCGATTGCTTTTAATACATGAGTTCCTCTTCTAACTCCCCCGTCTAATATGATTTCCAATTTATCTCCAACTGCATCTGAGATTGCTTTGACTTGATCGAATGGCGATCTTGATCCATCAAGTTGTCTTCCACCATGATTTGAAATCATGATTGCCGTACAACCAATATCTATTGCTCTTTTTGCATCTTCAACGGACATAACTCCTTTAAGTGCAAAAGGTCCATTCCATTTCTTCACACAATATTCAGCATCCTTCCAGTTCATTGCTGGATCGTATTGTTCATTAATGTATTCTATAACTGATTTTGCAATATTGGTGCCCTTCTCTGTTTTTGTAGCCACATTTGCTAATTTAAATTTCCCGTGAGTAAGATAATTAAATACCCAACTTGGATGAAGAGCAAAACTCATTAAACTTTGTAAAGTTAACTTTGGTGGGGTTGTAAAACCTGTTCTATGATCTCTTTCTCTATTACCTGCTACTAAAGTATCTACTGTTAAACACATTCCATCAAATCCTGATCTTCTACAACGATCAATTAAATCATCAGTGATTGATTGATCTTTATGAACATAGAGTTGAAATAACTTTGGTCCACCTGAAATATTTGAAATTTCTTCTATAGTATTATTTGCCATCGTAGACATACTATAAAATGTTCCAAACTTATCAGCTGCTCTAGCAGATGCTTTGTCACCGTCATGATGATAAAGTCTTTGCATGGCACATGGCGATAAAAAGAGTGGCATATCGATTTTTTTTCCAAAAATAGTTGTTGAGAGATCTGGTTTTCCTACACTTGCTAAAATATTAGGAACTAAATCGCAATCATCAAAAGATTTTGTATTTCGTTTGAGTGTTATTTCATCATCTGCACCACCATCAATATAATGAAATATTGGTGAAGGTAATTTTTTTTTCGCAAGTTTTCTAAAATCGTCAAAATTATAACAATTTTGTAAACTCACTATTTTCTAAATCTAAGATTATTTCTATTAAGATCTGAAATTTTTGTACATCCCATGAGCTTCATATCTCTAACTAACTCAGATTTATACAACTCTAGAGCTCTTTCGACGCCTGGTTGGCCCGCTGCTGCAAGCGCATAAAGATAAAGTCTTCCACCAGAACATGCTTTTGCACCTAGAGATAATGCTTTAAGCATATGTGTTCCTCTATGAATTCCTCCTTCACATATAACATCAAGTTTATCTCCAACTGCATCAACAATTTCTGCGAGCTGATCAAATGGTGATCTCGATCCATCAAGTTGTCTGCCGCCATGATTTGAAACCATTATACCAGTACATCCTATATCCACTGCTTTTTTAGCATCTTCTACACTCATTATTCCTTTAAGTGCAAAATGACCTCCCCATTGAGAACAAAGTTTTTCAGCATCTTTCCAATTCATGGATTGATCTAACATTGTTGAAAAATAATTTCCTATAGAAGAATTTGTGCTTGTACCCTCTTTTACAAAATCTTGGAGGTGAGGTAATTCAAATTTACCTTTTGTTAAATAATTTATTCCCCACATTGGTTTAGTCGCAAAACTAAATAAGCTTGAAAGAGTCAATTTTGGTGGAGAAGTAAAACCAGTTCTTAAATCTCTTTCACGATTTCCTCCTGTAATGGTATCGACTGTAAGAGCCATTACATCAAATTTAGCAGCCTTAGCTCGCTCTAAACAAGAATCATTTAAACCTCTATCTTTGTGAAAATAAAACTGAAACATTTTAGGTGTATCAATCAACGAGGATATTTCCTCAACGCTAACAGTCGCTAATGCAGAAACACCAAACATTGTATTAAATTTTTTAGCTGCTTTTCCAACTGCTCTTTCACCATCATAATGAAAAAGTCTTTGTAATGCTGTTGGTGAAAGATAAAATGGTAAATCTAACTTTTTACCAAAAATTGTTGTGGATAAGTCTACATTCTCAACGCCTCTTAAAACATTTGGAACTAAATCTACATCGTCAAAGGCACTAGTATTCCTAGCATATGTAATTTCATCGTCAGCTGCACCATCAATATAATGAAAAATAGGTGATGGAAGTTTGAGCTTAGCAAGTTTTCTAAAATCACCAAAATTGTGACAATCTTTCAATCTCATTATCATATAATGTTTGTTTAAAAGGTTTTGAGAAAATTAAACATATAACTATTTGCCCCAGGATTTTTATCTCCCAAACTTGCATTGGACAAATGATTATATGATAAGCCTAGTTGTGTATTTTGGAATAAATCTAAAGAAATCTGAACTTCGCTTTTAAATTCTAACAAATGTCCAAGATCTTTACCATCTCCCTGACTATAAAGTCCTGGGGTAAAACTTGGTATAATATTTAATGCTCCTAAGGAATATTGAGCCTGCACACCAGTATACAGATAAGCTGCGCTATCAGCAGTAAACATAAATCCTGTTATAGGAGAAAGATTACCGAGAAAAGTATCTCTATTTAGATCTGTATTTTGATGTTGAAATCCGATTAGAGTTGACCTCTTTCCATTATCACTAAAGTCAAACATGCCTGAATAAATATTAAACTTTGTATTATCATTACTAACTTTAGTTTCTTCAGCAAAGATTGATGAAGAAATTAAAAAAGGCAATAATACTAAATAACAAATTCTTAGATAATTCATAATTTTTTTTTTTTTAATATAACTTTCCTGAGTATTATTGCACCACCAAATATAAACATCAATATAGGTAATAACCAAAGAAAATAGGTATTTTTACTGAATCCTGGATCATACAGAATCCAATCTCCATATTTATTTTTAAGATAAGCATAAATTTGTTTTTCGTCCAAGCCTTCATTTAATTTTTTTTCTACTAAAATTTTTAAACTATTAGCAAATTCAGAATCTGAATCGTA
The DNA here is from genome assembly GCA_902589765.1 of uncultured Pelagibacteraceae bacterium. Classification (GTDB taxonomy): domain Bacteria; phylum Pseudomonadota; class Alphaproteobacteria; order Pelagibacterales; family Pelagibacteraceae; genus Pelagibacter. Next base: position 98,132 of record CACIUF010000001.1, on the reverse strand, counting down.
CACTGATTGTCCTTGACAAATTAAACATCTTAAATTTTTTGTTATTTCAATTTCTAAGTTTTTAGCTTTTAAATCAGAAGAAAAACAATAAATCAAAAAAATCACAGAAACTAAAAATTTTAAAATATTCATTGCGTCAATTCTTTTATCTCAAAAAGTAATTTTTCATTCAATGGACCAATTATTTTTTTTATTATTTTATTGTTTTGAATTAAAAAGGTTTCAGGTACCCCATATGCACCCCATTCAATTGCTATTGTACCATCATTATCTAAAAAAATTAAGTCGTATGGATTATCTAAATTTATCAAAAAATTTTTTGCATTCTCAAAATTATCTTTATAGTTTTGACCAATAATTTTGATATTCTCTTTTTTACTTAAATCCATTAAATACTTATGTTCCTCTTTGCAAGGAACACACCACGAAGCCCAAATGTTTAATAAATAATAATCACTTCCTATAAATATCTGATCTGAATTTATTTTGTCTTTTGAAAAAAACTCTTTTGCGTCAAAATTTGGAATTTTAATTTCTGATTTTATTGTAGGTGTATAAACATTTGTATTTTGTAAACCTTTGTAAAAAACAAAGAAAATTATTGAGAATATAAAAATTAAAAATATTGGAAAAATTTTAGTTTTCATATTTTTTTCTAATTAAAGATAAACAGCCACTAAGACACAATAGAATTGTGGAAATCCAAATCCAAATCATGAATGGCTTTACTTGATAACGAATATTAAAATAATCTTGATTTTGGACGTAATTCATTGTCATAAATTTATCAGTGAATATATTAGTTTTGATGTCTGCTTCACTTGTAACAATATTTGGTTGATTATATATTCTTAGTTCAGGTTGCATAACCTCAATTAATCCACTTTGATCCTCTACAATAAACTTACCTTTAATTGCTTTAAAATTTTGTTTATTTTCTTGCTCAATGCTCTCAAAATTAATCTTCAAATTTTGAGCTTGGTAAGTTTCATTAATTTTTAAATTTGTAATAACTTCAGATGAAAAAATATTATTAAATAAAATACTAAGTATCAAAATGCTAAAACTAAAATGAGCAGTAATTTGCGACAGGTTTCTATATTTTCTGTGAAAAAAATCTCTAAGAGTTATAAAAAATAAATAAAAAGCTGCTGTAATTAGAATAGTATTGTAAAGAAAATTAATATCTAAATTTCTAATTATCAATACTGATAAAATTAAAGAAATTACAAAAAATGAAATTAAATAAATTTTGTCTTCAATATCTGATTTAATCCACTTTAATTTAGGTCCTATTGCCATCGCTAACATAAATGGGATTAAAAATGGTAGGATCAATTTGTTAAAAAATGGTGGACCTACAGATATTTTTTGAGATGAAATAACCTCTAAAAATATTGGATAAATTGTTCCAATTAAAACAACAGATAAAAAATACATCATAAACCAATTATTAACTAGAATTGATGTTTCCTTACTTAATAAGTAGAAAGTTTTGGAGTTGTTGTTTTCACTTTTATGAAAAATTAAAAATATAAAAAAAGATAAGAATATCAAAATAAATAAAAATATTAGAATATACAAACCTCTCTCTGGATCATTAGCAAATGTATGGACAGAATTTAAAATACCTGATCGAACCAAAAAAGTACCACACATACTTAGGGTAAAAGTTGCAATTGATAACACAACAACCCACGAGGTAAGAATAAGCTTTTTTTCTAAAACTAATACACAATGTAATAGTGTTGTTAATGCAAACCATGGCATTAAAGATACATTTTCAACTGGATCCCAAAACCAAAAACCTCCCCATCCTAACTCGTAGTAAGCCCAAATGGATCCAAGTAAAATTCCTAAAGTTAAAAAAATCCAAGAAACTAAAACCCATTTTTTGATATGTGATGCCCATATTTTTGTAATATTATTGGAGCAAACTGCTGCTAGTGCTGAGGAAAAAATTATGGAAGTTCCAACATAGCCTAAATATAAAATCGGTGGGTGAATTGCTAATGCAGGATCTTGCAATATAGGATTTAAACCTAATCCCTCTTTTGGAACTGGAAAAACATGATTAAAAGGATTGGAGGTTTGTATTAGAAAAATAAAAAAACCAACTATTATTATCTGCTGGAATAATAAAGTTAAAATTTTATATTGTTTTGGTTGATTTTTTGACCTCAGTAAAAAGACAAATATAAATAATGTTAAAACTAACAACCATAATAATAGACTACCCTCATGATTGCCCCAGGTCCCAGAGATTTTATAAAACAGCGGCTTAGTTGTGTGGGAATGATTAAAAACTGTCTCATTACTAAAATCTGAGTTAACAAAAGATAAAATTAAGCCTGAGAAGCTTATTATTACAAATAAAAGTTGTAAGAATACTAAGGATATTACTTTAGTATCTAACTTCTGAGTATCATTAAAATTTTTAATTGAAAAAAATATAACTAAAATTGAAACACCGACACCAAAGATTAAAGAATAATATCCAATTAAACTCGACAATTTATTTCTCCTCTAAAGCAGCCTTTACTTCTGGAGGCATATAATTTTCATCATGTTTAGCTAAGATTTTCGTTGCTGAGAAAAAATTCTCATCTTTTAAAAATCCCTCTGCAACAACACCTTTACCTTCTTCAAAAAGATTGGGTATTAATCCTGAGTAAACAACATTAATTTCACTTTTAAAGTCTGTAATAACAAAACTTAATTCTTTATTTACAATAGAAATTGAGTCAGTTTTTACCATTCCTCCAATTCTAATCTTTTTCTGCTGCATTTCAGATAAAGTTTTTATTTCAGATGGAGATTTAAAATATACAACATTTTCCTCTAATGATTTTAGAATAAAGAATATCGTTAAACTTAATGTAACAGCGATTAAGAATATAAAAAAAAATCTTAGTTTAACTTTACGACCATACATGGTTTAAAAGTTAAATAGTTGAAGTGTTGGATAGAATCTCTCTATTAATTCTTTGTAGTCTAGCAGAGGCAGCTCTTTCAGAGTTTAGGTTTCCAAATTTAACAATAAACTTATTTTTTTCTCTTTCATATTGATTTTTAATTACCAGATACAATGAAATAAAACTTAAAAAAGTAAAAGCAAATGAACCCCAAACATAAATTCCGTATCCGTCCATGTAAAAAATTTCACTTATCATAATCTGTCTAAACCCTTATTTTTAATTTTTATCAGTTCTGTATTATATTTCATTAAAAAAATTAGCAATGAGAATAGGGCAAATGCCGCAGTCATAATTAGTAAAGGAACGAGCATCGAAGAATGAATAGTAGATTTTGATAATATATTAATTGATGCTGGCTGATGAAGTGTGTTCCACCAGTCTACAGAATATTTAATTATAGGAACATTTATTATTCCTAAAATTGTAATAATTGAGGTTACCTTAAAAACTTGTTCTTTATCTTCATAAATTCTCCAAGCAATTAAATACATCAAATAAAATAATGCCAATATTAACATAGATGTAATTCTGGCATCCCACGCCCACCATGTTCCCCACGTGGGCTTTCCCCAAATAGAACCTGTTACAAGAGCAATTACATTAAAAACAAATCCTGACGGAGCCAAACTCTTTGAAATTAAAAAGAAATTTTTAATTTTAAATATATAGCCAACGATAGAAAGAATAGTAATAGTGGAAAAGATACCTAGTGAGATCCATGCCGCGGGAACATGAACATACATTATTCTTACAGAGTGACTTTGTTTGTAATCTTCTGGTGAGAGAATTAGAGCCTCAGTTAAACCTATAGAGACTACCAAAATAAATAATAATAAAACGTATTTTGGTGCTTTAGAAGTTATAGAAAAAATTCTATTAGGTTCTAGTAATTGAAACATAAAATTTTATTTTTAAAATAAATATTAGGGTTATTTAGTACGAAATAATTATCTGATCAAGAATGTAGAGGGAGATAATAACGAAGGGTAAAATTTAACACTCTTGATCAGAATTAATTAAATTTAACAATGCCCTGTGACAAAGATTTGAGCTAAATGTGTTTAAAAAGTGAATTTACTTAATTTGACGGCTTAAAATAGCTTGAACCTTTTTTACCAGAGAAAATTTCCTCTATTAATGGATGTTTGATTGGCTCATCAGAGTCATCGGTCAATAAATTTTGCTCTGACACGTAGGCTTCATAAGTTATTTCATCATTTTCAGCTAACAGATGATAAAATGGTTGATCTTTTCTTGGTCTAACATTCTTAGGGATAGATTGATACCATTCCTCAGAATTATTGAACTCAAAATCTACATCATAAATCACACCTCTAAACTCAAAGTGTTTGTGTTTTACAATATCGCCTATTGAAAATTTAGCTTTTTGAATTGCCATTTAGATTAGTATGGGTATTTAAAAATAAAAATCAATAAGAAAAATTTATAGTTTTTGTGAAAATATTATTTATGTTAATATTCTTCCAGTGAATAAATCTTTTTTAAAGTTTCTTACTGATTTTGGACCTTTAGTAATTTTTTTTTACTACTATTACGATAGTGGAAAAGATTTAAGAGTAGCCATTCCACCATTTATAATTGCGACAATTATAGCATTAGCGATTGTTTGGTTTTTAGAAAAAAAAATACCCAAAGTTCCTTTGTTGAGTGGAATATTAATTACTTTTTTTGGTGGCCTTACAATTTATTTTGATAACCCAGTTTTTATTTACATCAAGCCAACAATCATTAATATTTTATTTGGTCTGGCTTTAATATTTGGAAGGTATTTTACAAATGAACCTGTGTTAAAAAAATTAATGGGAAAATCAATACCACTTACAAACGAAGGTTGGGAATTGTTAAGTAAAAGATGGATATACTTTTTCTTTGGACTTGCTATTTTAAATGAATTAGTTTGGAGAACACAATCTGAGGAATTTTGGGTCAACTTTAAAGTTTGGGGTTTACTTCCAATAACTTTCATTTTTACAGCCTTTCAAATCGGTTTAATAAATAAATATAAAACTCATGAAGAATAATTTAAGACTGGTTGTTAATAATCTTGATAAAAAAAAATTTAATGAAAATCATTTTTTTGAAAAAAATGAGCTTAAAATAATATTAGATTTATATGCAAAAATGGTTTCAGAGGGTTCTTGGAAAGATTATGGTCTTAATATTTCAAGCAAACAGGTAGGATTTAGTGTTTTTAAAAATGCAGCTGAAAATGCTATTTATAAAATTTGCAAAAACTTTAAGCCAAAAAATAAAAATTTAAAATATTTAATTACGGATACCAATGGTAAAATACTAAAAAATTCCTCAGAACTTAATTTGTTGTTAAAAAATACTAATTGGAAAAAACTTTAAAATAAAATTATCTTCTTTGACCGAAAAGTCTTAAGAGCATAATAAATAGGTTAATGAAATCTAAATAAAGAGTCAGAGCACCCATTACAGCTTTTTTGCCCATTAACTCGCCAGTATCACTAGCAGAGTACATGTTTTTTATTTTTTGAGTATCATAAGCAGTAAGGCCTACAAAAATTAAAACTCCTAAAATTGAAATCACGAAATACATCATTGAAGATTTTAGAAAAATATTAACTAATGATGCAATAATAATTCCTATTAGTCCCATCATCAAAAATGATCCAAACTTAGTTAAATCTCTCTTTGTTGTATAACCATAAATGCTCATAGCACCAAAAGTAGCTGAACAAATAAAAAATACTCTTGTTACACTTAAACCTGTGTAAACTAATAAAATTGAAGATAGTGATAAACCCATTAAAGCAGCAAAAATCCAAAAAGTTGTCTGAGCTTTTGATGCACTCATTTTGTTGATCCCAAAACTCATATAAAATACGACACCCAAAGGAGCTAACATAACTATCCACTTAAGTCCTGATAAATAAACGGCATTTCCAACTTCAGTTAAAGCCACAATAGAACCACTTGCATCAGTAACAACTGACATCTTAAATGTTATCAACGCTATAATTCCTGTAAGTAGTATTCCAGTCGCCATGTAGTTATAAACTTTTAACATGTAGGCTCTTAAGCCCTCATCAGTAACCGCAGTGGTTTCACGTGCTGCTGCTCTTGCTCTTGCTAGAATACCTTTTTTGTCTGTTGCCATAATTTCTATAGATATATAGTCTTTTACTAAATATTCAAGATACCTTAAAAGATTAATAAAAAATTATACTTTAAAAATCACTATGAATTATAAAAAATTAGGCAATACGGATCTTGATGTGAGTACAATTTGTCTCGGTACTATGACCTGGGGCGAACAAAATACTCAAGAAGAGGGATTTCAGCAAATGGATTATGCTTTAGATCATGGTGTAAACTTTTGGGACACTGCAGAAATCTATTCCATACCGATGAGAGAAGAAACATATGGGGAAACAGAGAGAATAATCGGTAACTGGTTTCAAAAAACTAAAAAAAGAGACAAGGTTGTTATAGCAACAAAAGTTTGTGGTAATACTTCAAACAAATATATTAGGGGTGGTGGTTATAATTTTGGAAAAAAAAAAATTTCTGAAGCTTTAGAGGAGAGTCTCAAAAGATTGAAAACAGACTATATAGATCTCTATCAACTTCATTGGCCAGAGAGAAATACAAATTTTTTTGGGAAACATGGTTATGAACATGACGAAAACGATAAAGATTGGACACCATTTGAAGAAATACTTGAAAGTTTAAAAAAATTTATTGAACAAGGTAAAATTAGATACATTGGTCTATCTAATGAAACTGCATGGGGTTTGTCAAAATTCCTTGAAATATCAAAATTAAAAGATTTACCAAAAATGATGTCGGTGCAAAATCCATACAATTTACTTAATAGAACTTATGAAGTTGGACTTGCAGAAATTTCTGTTAGGGAGAAAAGTGGTTTATTAGCCTACTCTCCTTTAGCATTCGGATACTTAACAGGGAAATATAGAAATAATAATTTACCAGAAAAATCAAGAATGAAACTATTTAAAGATTTCACAAGATATAAAAATGAAAATGGTCAAAAAGCTATCGAAGAGTATTATAAGTTATCGCAAAAATTCAATATTGATTTTACTCAAATGTCATTGAAGTTTTGTGAAATTCAGCCATTTATGACAAGTGTGATAATAGGAGCGACGACAATCGAGCAGTTGAAAACAAACATAGAAAGTGTAAATGTAAGTTTAACAAGCGAAATTTTAAATGAGATTAATAAAATTCAAAAAATGTTCCCAAACCCATGTCCATGATTAAAAAGATTTTATTCATATTTATACTTTTTACTTTTTTATTCACTTCAAAATCTTTTGGAGAAGATCTAAAAAAAATTGGTAAATATAAAGACTGGGAAACAATGGTTTTAGCGGAAGCATCTGGTAAAGTATGTTTCGCTCAGTCTTCTCCAATTCTGCAATCTCCTAAAACAAATAAAAGAGATGCTAGATTATTTGTAACATTTAGACCTAGTGAAAAAATTGCAAATGAAATCAGTACTACTGCTGGTTATGAATTTAATAAAAATAATACTGTATTGGCAACCTCTGGAAATAACAAATTTAAATTTGATATTAAGCAACAAGGTTTTGCATGGATGACTAGTAATAAAAAAGAAAAGATTATGGTCAAGATTATGAAAAAAGGTTCAAGAATAATGGTAACTGGATACAATGAAAAAGGCTCTCAAACAATCGACCATTATTCATTATTGGGATTCACTAAAGCATATAACACTGCAAAAAAAGCTTGTAGCTAGTTAATGAAATCAAAAAAAAGAATTGTATTAGCTTACTCAGGCGGTTTGGACACATCCATTATTCTTAAATGGCTTCAAGAAAATTATGATGCAGAAGTAATTTGTTACACCGCAGATATCGGACAAGAAATAAATAGAAAAAAGATTATTTACAATGCAAGAAAATTTGGTGTTACAAAAATAATTATAAATGATTTAAAAGATATTTTTGTAAAGGACTATGTATTTCCAATGATCCGTGGTCATGCAATTTATGAGGGTGTTTATCTATTAGGAACCTCAATCGCCAGACCTCTGATAGCAAAGGATCAAATAAAGGTTGCAAAAAAATTCAAAGCATATGCAGTATCTCATGGGGCTACTGGAAAAGGAAACGACCAAATAAGATTTGAGCTTGGTTATCATTATTTTGGTCCCAAAATAAAAATTATTGCACCATGGAGAATATGGAATTTAAAATCTCGATCAGATTTAATTAGTTACGCTAAGAAACGCAATATTCCTATCCCAAAAGACAAAAAAGGTGCATCTCCTTTTTCAGTGGATGATAATTTATTTCATACATCAACTGAAGGTAAGTTGCTAGAAAATCCAAAAAATTCTGCACCAGAATTTATTTTTCAAAGAACTGTTTCTCCAGAAAAAGCTCCTAACAAAGCTACTCATGTAACAATTAATTTTAAAAATGGTGACCCCATTGGTCTTAATGGAAAAAAATTTGGACCAGCAAAATTATTATTTAAACTTAATCAATTGGCAGGAAAAAATGGAATAGGAAGAGTTGATCTTGTTGAAAATAGATTTTTAGGCATCAAGTCTAGAGGAGTTTATGAAACTCCAGGTGGTACATTGTTAATCCATGCACATAGAGCGATTGAGTCAGTTACACTTGATAAAGAAACAATGCACAAAAAAGATGCCATAATGTCAAGGTACGCAGAATTGATCTATAATGGATATTGGTTTTCAAAAGAAAGGTTTAAACTTCAAAAAATTATTGATTTGAAAAAAAACAAAATAAATGGATCTGTTAAACTTAAACTTTATAAAGGCAATGTTACAATTCAATCAAGAATGACAAAAAGCAATGCTTACTCAATGAAAAAAGTTTCGTTTGAGGAAAATAAATCATTTATTAAATCTAATGTTGAGAAATTTATAAATTTTCACAAAAAAAAGTTAAGAAACTAGCTAATTATTCGGTGACAAATTGGGGATTGTTTATTTTTGAAAAAAACTTAATTTAAATTTATGGAATCGTTTAAAAATTGGATGAAAGATACAGCAAACATTTTGTTTGATGATAGCAAAAATGATCTTAGATCATTACCTAAAACAGTAAGATTGCAAATTTTATTGGTGTTAAGTTTTATCTGGACTACTGTTTTTAGTTTGTACGTATTCTCATATACAACTTTTGTATTTGGGTGGACTGGACTTTTTTTAGCCCACATTGGATTAATATTTGCGGTATATTTGACATTTAAACATTTTCATAGAGCTGAGGAAAATTCTGCCAGCGTTTTTAAAACAAAAAATTTTGACCCCTTTAAGATAATGGTGCTCGTTTTTGTAATTGTTTTTATATTCGTGTTTTCAAAAGGAATCGAAGTGTTGACAAGTCCAAATCCATATTCTTATTCAATTCCGTATGATGGTTCCTCAAAATCAGTATTTGAAAAATGGTTACCATTTAGTAAAGATAAATAATGGAAAAGATAGCTAAAAACCTGCAACTTCTTCTAATGTGTATCATTCTGGTAAGCACTGTAATTGCAGTTGGAATAGAGATTTATAAAATGTTTGAAAATCGATCGGTTACCTTAGCTGATTTACTGCTAATGTTTCTTTACTTAGAAGTGCTAGCGATGGTAAGAGTTTTTTGGAACCAGCAATCCATAAGTATTACATTACCACTACTTATAGCTATTACAGCATTAGCACGATTTATTATTTTACAAGGAAAAGAAATGGATCCAAGTGCATTAGTATATGAAGCGGTAGCAATAGTTTTAATTGCAGGTGCTATTGTAATCTTGAGATTAAGACATAGCGATAAATTAGGTCTAAAGAAAAAAAAATCGAAATAATTAAAAATGAATTTTGATGCTTCAAGGGCTAAGGCCTTAGATAAACTAAATAATTTTGTGGAAAACAATCTCTCAGAATATTCAAAACTTAGAAACTTTGATTATGGACCTGATAACAGGTCTAATATTTCTTGTTTATCTCCATATATTACTCACGGTATTATTAATGAAAAAGAAGTTATCAAAAAATCTCTTGATAAATTTTCATTTGCAAAAAATGAAAAATTTATTCAAGAAGTATTGTGGCGTACATATTGGAAAGGTTGGTTAGAATTAAGACCCAGTGTTTGGACAGATTTTTTAATTGAATTAAAAAAGATTAAAGGGGATTTTCAAAACAATCAAAATTATAAAAACGCGATTGATGGAAAAACAAATGTTGAGTGCTTTAACTATTGGGTCAACGAACTCAAAGAAAATAATTATTTACATAATCATACTAGAATGTGGTTTGCCAGTATTTGGATTTTTACACTAAATTTGCCATGGCAATTGGGTGCGGAATTTTTTATGCAACATCTTTATGATGGAGACGCTGCATCAAACACTCTTGGGTGGAGATGGGTTGCAGGTGTTCAAACACAGGGAAAACATTATTTAGCAAGTGAGTGGAATATCAAAAAATTTACAAATAATAGATTTAGCAATATTAAATTAAATGAAAACGCTCCACCCAAGATTTCTGAAAAAAAATACTCAATTTTAAAACAGGATTTTACTAATCCTGAAAATATTGATCAAAATAATTTGATAATATTCGAGAATAACCTCTGTTTTGAAACAAGTGATTTTCAAAATAATAAATTTAAAAAATTTTATATAATTTCGAATAAAAATGAAAATAGATGTATCAAACTAAGTGAAAAAGTTCTTAAATTTAAGTCATCACTTATTCAAGACCAGGAACAAAGATTTAAAAATCAATCTATTGATTGTGAAGTTATAGATATTAGCGAAATTAAAAAGATAGAAAAAGCAGTAGGGTTGTATCCAACTATTGGAGAAAATTTAGATTATTTGAATTCAAATACTTTTAAAATTAATTTCCTTTATAGAGAACTTGATCAAAACTCTTGGCAATATTGTAATAAAGGTTTCTTTAACTTTAAAAATTATATTCCAAAAATTATTTCAACACTTAACTAAAACCATCTAAACATTCCAATAATCCCGGCTGTAGCATAAAAGAATTGTAAAAATAATATTCCTCTATGACCGCCTCGATAAGCCCAAATTCCAATTAGAATTGCAGATATTAGTAGTAAACAAAAACCAAAAAACTCTATACCAATATTCATAGCTACAAATAATGAGTACAATATTGCAGTGATAACACCTGCCCACTCAAAAATTTTATTATTCATATTTATTTATCTCGCAAGTTTTATAAAAATATCACCCATTCCAGCATCTAAATTTTCTAAAGGTGTATTATTTCTCAACTCGCAATATCTACCCGTCACTTGATGACTTTTAACAAAGTCTACCTCATCTTTCGCACAATTTTTTCCATTGTGCAATAAACCTATTACTATTCGATCGTTAAGACTATACACTTCTGATTTGTTGATTTTTTCACCATTACAAAAATAATCTTTATTTACTCTATTGGGAAAATCTTTTTTAGAACAAGGATTTTTTATTGTTAAAACATAGAATTCTTTAAAACCATCCTCAAATTTATGTTTCATCTTTTGAGCTTCAGAATACTTCATAAGATCACACGAACATGGAACACAACACCTATAATAGTTTCCACAAATTTTTTTATTCGTTTTACTTTCTTTAATAAATAAGAATTCTGAGTCACTATTTGGGTCAATTAAAGACCCAGAAACTGCACAATATAATTTGTTAAATTCAACAAAGTCTTTGTAAGTAATTTTTTTATCTATGATATATTTAAAAAATTTTGGTCCCGCGGCATTTCTATTTTTATCAGGGAATATTCTAGACCAATCAGTAATAAGCTCTTTGTGATAATTTTTTTCTCCAGCAAACGACTTGAGTTGAAATGATATTAAAAATACAATTAAAAATATATTGAATATTTTTTTCATTTCTGTCTTACAATAATTGTTTGGTTAAGTTTCTTTATATCAATCATTTCTTTACTTCCATTTGTCCATCTAATTTCTACTTTAAAATTTTTTTCTTTTTTTCTAATTCCATAATGTGCCACAGGTTCCATTTGGCATAAGTAACCAGATCCTGCATCAATTGTTTTTGAATGTTTTCTTTGATTAGTTATTAAGGTAACAGTGGCTCCTCTTGCTGGCGCACCATACTTATTTAATGCTTTAATCCTTAAGTATTTACTTCCTTTATCAACTTTTGCTTTATACAAAGTTAATGTTTGTGCTTTACTTTCACCACGAGAAACTAATAATTCTAAAATTCCATCATTATCTATATCCGCGACTGCAGCACCAGTTCCATATCCATTAGCTTCGAGTCCTACCTGAAAATTTATCTGTTCAAATTTTCCATTATCTTTAATACGAAATAACTTATTTGGTTCTGCTATATTGTTCATGAAAACTTCATCAAAACCATCATTATCAAAATCTGCAGAAATAATTGTTCTTATTCTAGAGGGTTCATCAAAATCTTTATTTCCAATGTCTTTAAATTCATTATTTTCCAGGACCCAAGCTCTGTGATATCCAAGCCAATTACCACTTAAAATATCTAATCTACCACGGTAATATATGTCTGATAAAGCAGTACCACGTCCATTTTGGATTGCATCATCTAATCTATAATCAAATGCAACATCATCAAAATTTCCATTATTATTTTTAAAAAGAAAATTTGCTCCTCTCTCATTAGCCGCAAAGATATCGGCTCTTTCTGTCAAAATATGCCCAGATATAACTGCTCTTCCACCGGTAATATTATCCAGATTTAAATTCTCAGCTTTATCTTTGATAAGTTCATCTTCAATCTCATAAAACCTTGTTGGTCCTCCGTAGTTTGCAACATAAATTCCATATTCACCATCTCCCTTTCTATCTACACAAACAACAGATCTTCCTGCTGTTAAATTTAGATTTTCTTTATTTTTTTCTAATTCAAATAAATCAAAATAATTATTATCTTTTATATCCAATAATCTGTCTGAATATTTTTTAACTCCACTATATGTATCGGTATTTAAAAAGTAGATTTCTTCAAAGCCATCTTTATCAATATCACATGCAGCAACTCCAATGGTTTTCTTTGAAATATCTGAAAAAATTTTTTGTTGGTTTATATTCTTCAATTTTCCATCTTGAAAAGATAACGCTAAATTCGGAAAACCAAAACCTGTGACTAAAAACTCATTATTTCCATCCATATTAAAATCTGTCACTGAAATACCATAGCTCAGTCTTTTTTCATTATTCTCAATAATTTTTGATAGATCCTCGAAAAATTCTGCACGAGCGTTGTTTGTAAGAATTATTAATAAAAATAAAATTGAATATTTATAAAAATTTTTTATTTTTTTGATGAACATTTTTTTGAACAATACTTAACTTTTTCCCAATTAAGTCTCCATTTTTTTCTCCATTTAAATGGCCTTTGACATATTGGACAAACTTTAATTGGTAAATTTTCTTTTTTCACTAAATTGTATTTTCTTTAATGAATTTATCTGCAGCTGACAAAATCAATTTTTTTCTATCAGTTTTCATCTTATCGAAAATTCTCACCATCATTGAAAGCCTTGGATTTTTTAAAAAAAACTTTCTATTTCGATCTATAAATCTCCAATAAAGCCCATCCATTATGTTGCACCAATCACCCCTCTTAAAATCCATCATCTTCATAAAATAACTTGATCCACAAATGTATGGTTTAGTTGCAAATATTCCGCCATCACTAAACAATCCCATTCCATAAACATTTGGAACCATCACCCAATCTGAGGAGTCCACAAACATTTCCATAAACCACTTGTAAACAATAGTGGGTTTGATCTCACAAAGGTTCATTATGTTGGATAAAATCATAAGTCTTTCAATATGATGAGACCATCCATGATTTAATGCGTTCTTTATTGCATAATCCAATGGTGGTAATCCAGTAGTGCCGTCATACCAGGATTTTTTCATCTTACGATTTTGTTTGAAAAAATTTCCTGTCTCCATTTCACTAGAATAACTTTGATAAATTCCTCTCATAAATTCTCTCCAACCAATTATTTGACGAACGTATCCCTCTAAAGAATTTAGTCTTATTTTTTTACTTTTATGAAATTCTAAAATTTTTTTAATTATAAATTCTGGAGTTATAAGACCTAAATTTACATATGGACTTAGTGCACTATGAAACAAAATATTATCTTTTTGATCAACTGCATCCTCGTAATCACCAAATAAATTTGATTTTTCTTTAATGAAAAAATTTAAAAGCTTCAAGACATCATTGTGTTCTGTAGCAAACCAGAAATTTTTGGTACTGCCAGGATGATCCTTAAATAGCTTTTCAACAATAGGTTTTAGCTTTTTAGTATGAGAAGTTTCATTTATTTTTGGAAATTTTGGGATTGAAATATTTTTTGGTAATTTATTTCTATTATCCTCATCAAAACTCCACTTACCTCCTGTAGGATTCCCATCAGCACCCATTAATATTCCAGATTTTTTTCTGACATCTTTGTAGAAAGTTGCCATAAATGGTTTTTTGGATTTAGATAAATATTTTTTAAAATCCTCTCTTGAATTTAAAAACATTGGCGTCTGGATAATATTCCATTTTATTTTTTCTTTATTAACAAATTGATTAATTTTTTTTTCAAAAAACTTATCCTCAACTTCAAAACTGGATATTTCCTTAATCTTTTTTGTGCTAATTAATTTTTTAAGCTTTTTAAAATAACTTTCCTTAAATTCTTTATCCTCTATTTCTGAGTATTCTATTTTAAACTTATCTTTTTTAAGTACATCTGCGTGAGATCGCATTGATGATAAAAATAGAAGAATTTTTTGTTTATGATGTTTTTCATAAGTACAAAGCTCGTAATCTTCAGCCATGAAAAAAAGGTGGTCTTTTTTGAAGCGGTCTAGGTATTTTGATGGAAATAATTGATTGCCCAGTATAAAAAATAACTTCATAATTAAATATAACTAATTAAATTTTTTATGTCAGAAAAATATCTTATTTTTGGTGCGACAGGTTCAATCGGATCAAGCTTGGCTGAACAATTAGTAAATTCTGGAAATAGTGTACATTTAGTAGGTAGAGATGAAAACGAGGTTAAAAATATTTCAGAGAGATTAGGGTGTCCTTTTACTATCGCAGATGTTTTGGAAGAGGGATTTATAGAAAAAGTTAAAAATGATATTTCTGATGTAAAAGGTGTTGCTTATTGTGTTGGGTCAATTGACTTAAAACCTGTGAGAATGGTAACAGAACAAGATTTTGTAAAATGTATGAAATTAAATCTTTATTCTGCGGTTGAAGTTATTAAGGGTTATCAAGAGAGTTTGAAAAAAAATAAGGGCTCAATAGTTTTATTTTCAACTGTTGCTGCTCAAAGAGGATTTACAAATCACGCAATTATTGCATCAACAAAAGCAGCTGTTGAGGGTTTAACAGTCTCACTTGCAGCTGAATTTGCTCCAAACATAAGAGTGAATTGTATTGCGCCAAGCTTGACTAATTCAAAAATTGCTGAGCCCATGTTAAAGAATAAAGCCCTAGCAGATGGTATTGCAAAGGCCCATCCTTTAAAAAGATTGGGAGAGGGAAAAGACTCTGCCTCTTTAGCTAGATTTTTAATAACTGAAGATAGCTCTTGGATAACAGGTCAAATTATTGCAGTAGATGGTGGAAGATCTAAACTTTCATAAGGTGAAAAATCTTTTTTTTGTAATTATATTTTTTATATTTTTTTCAACAAATTTATTTGCTCAAAATTTAAAATTTAAAAAACTAGTTGTTCTTAACGACCCATGGGGTTCGTCTTTTTTAAATAATAAAGAACTAATTATTACTGAAAAAGGTGGAAAAATTAAGATCATAGATATACGCCAAAAAAAAGCTGTTGAAATTGATCATAACCTAAATTTTCTAGAACACGGACAGGGTGGTCTTTTAGATATCTTATATAAAGATAATTTTATTTATGTTTCATATTCTGAAAACAGAGGTAATGGGAAAACAAGTACCTCTATCGCTAAAGCTATTTTTGATAAAAAAAAATTAAATTTTAAAAATATTTTTCAAGCTGAACCTCCTATTGATTCTGGTTATCATTTTGGTTCAAGGTTAGCTATCAAAGATAATCACTTATTTGCCTCTGCTGGTGAAAGAGGTAAAGGCATGATTGCCCAAGACCCCTCAAAACATCCCGGGAGTATTATAAGAATTAAACTTGATGGAAGTATTCCAAATGACAATCCTAAATTTGTAGATAAGCCAGATTGGCTACCTGAAATTTATCAAATTGGTATCAGAAATCCTCAAGGTTTAACTTTATCATCATACGATGGTAAAATTTATATGAGTAACCATGGTGCCAAAGGTGGTGATTGGTTTGGTGAAGTAAAAAAAGGTGAAAATTATGGTTGGAAAATATTAGGCTGGGGAGGAAAAAATTATTCTGGGTTTCCTATTGGTCCAAAATGGAAACCTGGCTTTACAAAAGCAATACAATATTGGGTGCCTTCAATTGCAACAAGTGCAATTACAATTTATAAAGGAAACGAATTTAATGAATGGAATGGTCATGCATTAATTACATCATTAAAAGATCAATCCTTAAGAAAACTAATCTTCAATGATTTATCCAACATAAAAGAAGATGTAATTTTTAAAGATGAGATAGGACGAATTAGAGATATCCAGGTTCATCCAAAAAATGGAAAAATTTACTTTTTGGCGAGTGATAACCTTTGGCTGATGGAGAAGGCTAAATAGATCTTAGTGATTATTGATTTCTTATAAGAGGATAAACCTTTGGATTTAAATATTTAATATTAGTTAATAATATTAATACCAACGTTACTAAACCAATGGATAAACCAAGATAAATCAAAACTTTAAGATCAAACTTCCAGAATAACTCAAATATATTTTCAATAATAAATTTTGAACCAACTACAGCAAACAAAACTGCAATCATTATTACAGATATAAAAATAATCATAAATTCAATCAGCGAAGAAAAAACAATCTCTTTTCTTGAAAAACCTAAAATTTTAAAAACCAAATTTTGGTATTCTCTTACTTTTCCTTGGACCATTATTGCACTTGATATTACAATTAAACCAATGACGATAGTGACTGTTGAAATGACAATAACTGCTATGAAAACTTTATTTAAAACATTAGTTACTTTATTTAAATAATCAGCAATTTTAATCATTGATAAACTAGGGAAAATTTCAAGCATTTTTGTTTCTTCAAATTTATTTAAATTATAGAACTTTGTGGTTGCTAAATATTCGTGAGGAATATTTTTTGCAAAGTCAGGGTTAAAAAGCATTGCAAAATTTATATTTAGATCTCTATAATCAACTTGTCTAAAATTGACTATTTCACCATCAATTTCTCTACCATAGATATTTAAAGTAAATATATCCCCTAATTTAATATTAAAATCTTTTGCGACCTTAGCGTCTAATGATATCTGAAGTTGATTTGGTTTAGACAAATCCCACCACTTACCATCAATAATTAGATTATCCTCAGGAACTTCTTTTGTCCAAGATGATCTCCGTTCACTGCCAATAACCCAATAACTATCATTTTCAGGTGTAATATATGTGTTAGGATTTATACCATTAATTTTTACTATTCCTGAAGAAACCATTGGCACAATTTCAATATTTGCACCAGGATCCATTGATAAAATTCTTTGTTCAAACTTTTCACGCTCTCCATTTTGAATGCCCACAAAAAAATAATCAGGAGCGATGTCAGGTATTGATTTTGCTATCTCTCTTTTAAAATTAGTTCCAACTAATGCCAAAGTCAAAAGTAATGTAACACCAAGGCCTAAAGACATAATTGTAATAGGTGTAATACTTTTTGATTGTGTAATATTTTTAATAGATACCTTCAAAGGAGTGCTCGAATTAAATTTAAACTTTTTAAGAGAAAATATGATTAACTTTGAAAGTAGAAAAAAGATAATCAAACAAATAAAAAATGCCCCAAAATAACCAAGACTATAAACAAGATTTTCTGATCTATAAGTAAATATTAAAATCAAAATCAATAACATTATAATACTCATTCCAATTAATTTTTTTGAATAATAAAATTGTAAGTTTTGGAATACATTTCTAAATAGACTTGAAGCTTTGACTTGATCGATAGAACTAATTGTAGGAATCGAAAAAATTATCAAAACCAATAAACCTATTAAAAATATTTTTAAAAAATTAAAAAAAGAAAAAAATAAATTTATCTTAAGTCCAAAGCTACTTGACAAATATTTGTCTGCTAATGGCACAATTAATAAACTACTTAAATATGCTGAAATTGTAATTATAAATAATAATATAACCAATTGAAGATAATAAAGTTTTTTAATATTACCGGAATAGAAACCTAAGGCTTTTCTTACTGCTATAGACAAGTTATTTTGATTTATAAAAGACAAAAGAGTATTAGCAATACCAATACCAGCAATAAGCATCGCACTTATTGAGACAAGGGATAAAAATTGTGAAAAGTTACCAATTACTCTTTTTAATCCGCTTGCTGCATTTTCTGGATATCTAATTTTTACCTTTTGATCATCTTTAAAAATACTTTCGATTTTTTTTATGATTATTTCTGGATTATCATTGGTATTAAATTTTACTTTATATTCATAATTTAAAAAATTTCCTATTCCATTAAGTTTTAAGATATCTAAAGTTTGTTTACCTGTTAAAACCCAATCTCCAAAAGTCACAAATCCACTTACATCTGGAACAGAGCTTACCTTACCAATAACAAGAAATTCTTGATCTTGAATTTTTACAATTTCATTTGTTTTGATATTTAAGGTTTTTGATAAACTCTCATTAATTAAAATTGTATAGGGTTCAGTTTGCATTCTTTCATAAGCATCAGCAGGTTCATAAGTTACTTCACCATATAAAGGATATTTTTGGTCAACTGTTTTTATTCTAGTAAATAAAGATTTATTTTTCTTTCGATTTGTTGTCGAAAGCATTGTGCTGAATTCAACCATCTCCGATATAGTTGTAAATTCTTCAACTTTATTTAATAAATCTATATTTCCTTGATTTCTGTTATAATCAATTTCTAAGTCTCCACCTAAAAGCTCTTTAGCATTTTCTTTGAGTTCCTTTTTTAAACTATCCTCAATAGTAAATATTGCGCTTAATATAAAAAGACTGATGAACAAAGTGATGATTATACTAGAAATTTTTTTATAGTTCCTTTTTAAATCTCGCAGAGCATATATTAAGATAAACTTGTATTGATAAAAATTATTTAATTTTTCCATCTTTAATTTTAATTTTTCTGCTTGCGCGGTTAGCAAGTTTTGGGTCGTGTGTTACCATAATTAATGAGGAACCTTCCTCTTTAACATACCTAAATAAAATTTTAGAAATCATATCGGAATTTTCTGTATCTAAATTTCCTGTAGGTTCATCAGCTAGAATTAGCTCTGGCTTCATGGCAATAGCTCTTGCGATAGCGACACGCTGTTGTTCTCCTCCAGATAACTGACTGGGTAAATTATTTAGTCGATGTTTTAAGCCAAATCTATCTAAAAGAGATTTTGCTTCTTTTTCAGGATTTTTAAATTTATTTAATTCAAGAATTAAAGTTACATTCTCTAGGGCTGTATAATTTGGGATTAGATAAAAAGACTGAAAAATTATACCAATATTTTTTTTTCTGATTTTTGATACCTCATCCTCACTTAATTTTGTAATTTCGTGGTTTTGAAAGTATATCTTGCCTGAAGTTGGACGCTCTAAACCGCCAATCAACATGATTAAACTTGTTTTTCCTGAACCACTTTCACCTACTATTGAAATAGTTTCTTTTTTTTTTGTGGCCAAATTTATATCTTTTAAAACACTAATATTGTCTTTACCAGTTTGGTATTTAAGATTTATCTTTTTTAATTTAAGAAGAGTACTCATGAGCAAAAGTTTTATTATTAAAATAATTATTATCTGTCTACTAACCATAAATGCATATGCAATCGAAAAGATTGTATTATTTGGTGATAGTTTGATGGCTGGTTATGGTTTATCTGATGACAATAGTTTACCAGTCGTTTTAGAGGAGAATTTAGAAGCAAAGGGATATAATATTGAGATTGTTGATGGCAGTGTTTCTGGTAGTACATCGTCAGGGGGATTAAATAGAGCTGATTGGACTTTAAGCGAGCCAGATATAGATCTAATAATTTTATGCTTAGGGGCTAATGACATGTTAAGAGGCATCCAGCCAAAAGAAACAAAAAGCAATTTAGAAAAAATTATAAAAATTGCTCAAGATAAAAATATTGAAATTATCCTAGCTGGGATGATTGCTCCAACCTCGCATGGTTTTTCTTATAAAAAAAAATTTGACAAAATTTTTCCTAATTTAGCCAAAAAATTTAAAATAGAGCTTATTCCTTTTTTACTTGAGGGAGTGGCCATGAAGCCCGAATTTAATCTAAGTGATGGTATACATCCAAATGAAGAGGGCACCATAATAATGAGTAGAACTTTAGAGGAGACAATTATAAAAACTTACAATAAAAAAAATTAGTTTAAGTGGAAAAAAAACCTTATCACCATTTACCAGACGGTACTTTTAGAAATCCTGAGGGTTCACCAAAACCAGATCCTAATATTAAATGGTCCTTCAAAATTTTTAATAGAGAGAAAAAAAAGCTTGATATGACAGTTCCCAAAGAACATGTTATTGAGAGAGAGAAAGTTTTAACAGACTTAAAAAAATTTCAAAAAGACGATTATGTAGCATGGATTGGCCATGCAACATTTTTAATTAAGCTTGGTGAAACAACAATTATTACAGATCCAGTATTTTCAAAAAATGCAGGGCCGTTAATTTTTGGACCTAAAAGATTTACCGAACCAGCGCTAAAATTAAATGAAATTCCACAAACAGATATTTTTTTACTCACCCATAATCATTATGATCATCAAGATATGATGACGATCCGGAGATTTCCTTTTAAAAATTCTAAAGTTTTACTTCCATTAAAACTTGGTAAATATTTTACTAGAAATCATTACAGCGATGTGAATGAAATGGACTGGTATGATAAAATTGAAATAAATAAAAATTTAAAGATTACTTTTTTACCTGCTGTGCATTGGTCAAAAAGAAGTCTCACAGATACTAATAAAACTTTATGGGGAAATTTTTTGATCGAATATAAAGATATAAAGTTATTATTTGGTTGTGACACTGGAGTAGGAAATATTTATAAAGATATAGGTAATAGGTATGGTCCAATTGATCTTACATTTATAAATATTGGTGCCTATAATTTTTATCCAATAATGCCTTATAAAGATAAGTCGGTTTATCACACTAATCCAGAAGAAGCTTTAGAGGTTGCAAAAAATTTAAAGAGCAAAAAAGTGATTGGAATGCATTGGGGCACGTTTGTTTTATCTCTTGAACCAATCATGGAGCCACCTGTAAGATTCAAAGCTGGAGCGGAAAAATATGGATTTAAAAAAGAAGATACAATTATTTATAAAATAGGTGAATTTGGATCTTTAAAAAAATTACTTGATTATAATTAATCATCTAAAATTTTTTTTTTAGCTTTTTTAAATTCTTCTTCAGTTAAAACACCGTCTTTAAGGAGTTGATTTAATTTATCCAATTCATCTGTTAACTTATCATTATTATCAGATAAGTTGTCTTCAAGGTCGTGATCTTCTAAGCTGTCATTGGATTTATTTTCTCTTTTGGCCTCAAAGCCTTTCATGATAGCTGTTCCACCCAAGTAAAGGACAAATGCTAAAATTGGTATCGCTAATCCAAAGAAAATTATTTTTTCCACAATTTAATCCTCATCATCTTCTCTCCAATTCTTTTCATACATTAACCATGCAGCATAAATTACTGAAAACGTTCCAACTATCATACCATAATCAAATCCAGTTTGTTTATCATATAAATACCAACCTAATTGTGTCGCGCCAATTGGTGGAACTGTCAGTATGAGCATAAGAAGTGCAATTCTATAGGGGTATCTAGGTTTTTTCATAACCTATCTTATCAAAAAAAATTTATTGAATTCAATATTATGCTTGCGATCTTTTGAAACAGTCAATTGTATTTTTTAGCAAGCAAGCGATTGTCATTGGACCAACTCCACCAGGAACGGGCGTGAGTGCTTTAGCATTTTTTGAAACTTCATCAAATGCAACATCACCAACGATACCTTTCTCAGTTTTATTAATTCCAACATCGATCACTATTGTATCTTTTTTAACCCAATCACCTTTAACTAACTCAGGAATACCAACAGCTGCAATAATAATATCAGCTTCTAAACACTCTGCTTTTAAATCTTTTGTTTTAGAGTGTGTTATAGTAACAGTGCAATTTTCCTTTAGTAAAAGTTGAGTCATTGGTTTACCATTTAAGTTAGATCGACCAACAACAACTGCTTTTTTACCATTTAAGTTAGGTTCTATTTTTTTAATTAATAAATAACATCCTAATGGTGTGCATGGAACGGAACTCTCATAACCTGATGAAAGATTTCCAACATTCATTGGATGAAATCCATCTACATCTTTTGATGGGTCAATCGCCTCAATAATTTTTTGTTTATCAATATGTTTTGGTAATGGTAATTGAACCAAAATACCTGACACAGAGTTATCTTTATTTAATTCATCTATCTTCTCTAAAATAACTTTTTCTTCAACACTATCTGGATATTTAATCACATCGGATTTAAGTCCAACTTCAGTAGCAGATTTTTCTTTGTTCCGAACGTAAATCTGACTAGGAGTTAAGTCTCCAATCAATATTACTGTTAAACCTGGAACTTTATTATACTTATCTTTGAGATCAGATACTTCTTTTTTAAGCTGTTCCCTTAATAGTGCTGCTTCTTTTTTTCCATCAATTAAAATCATAAAATCTAGAATATCATTGGTGCGATGTAGAGTTTCATACACATTTCTATAAACCAAATCAATAGTAGTAAAATAATTGGAGAAATGTCTAACGCTCCCAAATTTGGTAAAAATCGTCTTATTCTTCTTAAAAATGGCTCTGTCAATCTGTAAGTAAAATCTAGAACTGCATAAACAAATCTATTTTGAGTATTCAATACATTAAAAGCGATTAACCAGCTTATGATAACGTTGGCGATCACTACATACGAATAAAGTTTTAATAATTGTAAAACTAAATAAAAGATAGCAATCATTTTTTTTCAATATAAATCGAAGAACTTGGAAATGCGAAAGAGGCCTTATTATTTTCAACAATTTGTTTTATTGCAATTGCAAGTTTTTCTTTTACTGAAAGCCATTCGTTCCAACTATCTGATTTTGTGAAACAACGCACATACATGTCTATAGAACTATCTGAAAACTTATCGACCCTAACTGCAATTCCTATATTAGTGTCAAAATCGTCACTTTTTTTTATGTGATCCTCAATTTGATCTCTTATATTTTTTAATTGATCAACCGAAGTGTCGTATTGGAGAGTAATAATCCAACTAATTAACCAGTTTGAAGTTTCACTTACATTTACTACAGCATTTTCTGCAAATTGAAAATTTGGAATTATTGCTAATGATTTATCGAATTTTCTGATTGTTGTTGATCGAAAACCAATTTTTTCAACAATACCCTCAATTATTCCATCAACTGAAATCCAATCACCGATTTTAAATCTTTTTTCAACTAATACCAAAATCCCAGAAATTAAATTTTTAAACAAATCTTGAGCACCCAATGCAACTGCTACTCCAAACAAACCTAAACCAGCAATAATTGGTCCAATCTTTATTCCCCATAATTCTAAGACTGCTGCAAGCCCTAGTATGAATATTAATATCTTTAAAGATTTGATAATCCATCCAATGAGTTCTCTTGTTAATAATTTATCAAGACCACTTAAGATATATGAGACTGGTTCTATAATTTGATGAATAACCCAAAAAATTAATATGGTTATTAGAGTTCTATTTATAGTATCGACAATTTCTCTTCCTTCCATAGAAAATGTCATGTAATAACTTGCTATAAAAAAACCTAAAACAATTGGTAAAAATCTTGCAGGACCAATTAAAGATTTTACGAAAGTATCATCTAATTTATTTGTTGTTCTTTTTGAGATAATTTCTAACTTTTTGATTACAAGTTTACTAATTAGACCTCTGAAAATTAAAAAAATTAAAAAAATTCCTAAACCAATTAATATTTGTAAGATATCAACACCTAAAATACCTTTGTTCCATACAGATAAAAATATTTCAGAAAAATTATTAAACAATTCCATAATTAAATTTTATATAACAAAAACTCTTCTTCTCCAGGATTAAAAAGAAATATTTTTTTCCATTTAATTTCATTCAATATAGATGAGGTTTTCTCCCCAATACACGATAAATTAGTATTCATCCATAAGCTTTCAAATTGATGATTTTTGACAAAACTCAAAAAACTTTGAGCACTATTCTGTGAATAAATATAAACCATATCAGGTATGTTCAATTTCAAATCTTTTACAAAACTTTCATTGAATTTTTGATTATGTTTTACTTTATAATTAATCACTCTTTTTATTCCATAGCCCTCTTTCATGAGTTGTTGGTCTAAATCAACAGATATAATTTCACCGCTGACATAAAGTAACTTTTTACTTTTTGTCTCGTAAGTTTGTAAAATTAACTCTTTTAAGTTAGAGACATTACCCTCTGCAGCTACTGTGTTTTGAAATCCTGATGATCTAGCCTTTTTTTCAGTTAAATTACCAACACAAAAACATTTGATATTTTTGTTTATGTTATTTTGATCTAAATATTTCACTGCATTAGCACTAGTAAAAATAATTCCTCCATATTCAGAAAATTTAATTTCCTCATAATTTACTTTTTCAATATTAATCAGTGGGATGTGCGAAACTTGATGACCTAATGATTTAAACTTTAAAATCATTTCTGAACAATCTTCCAGTGGTCTTGTTAATAAAATATGCATATTATTTTTTGTAAGAATTATTTGATTGCATTTTTAAATTCTTCCCAATTTGTTTACCTATCTCTTTAAATTTATCAATCTGGCCAGATTTCTTTTCATAAAATCTTTGAGAGCCATCTATTGAAAAAAGTTCTGCCTCAACTACAATTGTATCACTTTCTATTTTTGAATAAACGCCTATTGCTGTTTCACAATCTCCCTCTAAAACTTTAAGAACATTTCTCTCAGCATGAGCTCTTTTATAGGTTTCTTCATGATTTACTTTTTTTAAAATTGAAATAATTTCTTTATCTGCTTCACGACATTGAAGTGCAATTATTCCTTGCCCAGCACTTGGTATGATTTCTTGTGCTGAGAAAATTTCAGCTATTTCATTTTCTAGATTTAAATTTTTAATTCCAGCATAAGACAAAATTATTGCATCATAATTTCCATCTTTTAGTTTTTTAATTCTAGTATCTACATTGCCTCTAATTATTTTGCATGTTAGATCAGATCTTAATTTTTTAATTTGAAATTCCCTTCTAAATGAAGATGTTCCTATAATTGATTTCAGCTTAAGATCATTTAATTTTTTCTTATCATTTGTTATCAAAATTTCTCTTGGATCATTTCTCTTTAAAAAACAGTCTGTTTTAAGTCCGCTAGTTTCTGTTGCTGGCATATCTTTTAATGCATGTACTGCAATGTCGATACTTTTATTTTCTAACTCTTTTTCAATTTCAGTTGAAAACAATCCTTTGCCACCTATATCAGACAACCTAGTGTCTTTAACTTGATCACCTTTTGTTGAAATAGATTTAATTTCAATTTCATTTATATTTAAAGTAGTTTTTTTAATAATTTGTTCTTTAGCTTTTTTAGCATACAACAATGCTAATTTACTACCTCTTGAACCTATGATAATTTTTTTAGTCATAAATAAATTTATTTCCTTCTTGTATTGGAAATGTACAATTATTAAAAACTATTTGTATGAGTAAAAAACCCCTAATTCTTGGAATTGAAACTAGTTGTGATGAAACTGCTGCCTCGGTTATAACTGAGAATGACCAAGGGAAACCTATAATTTTGTCAAACATTGTCTCTAGCCAAACTGATGTCCATAAAGAATTTGGAGGTGTAGTTCCAGAGTTAGCGGCCAGATCACATATCGAAAAAATAGATTTAATCGTGAAGAAAGCTTTGGATGATAGTGAAATAAAAATCAAAGATATTGATGCAGTAGCTTCGACTGCAGGTCCTGGCCTAATAGTTTGTTTGTCAGTAGGCTTAAGCTTTGGAAAAGCTTTTGCCTCTTCAATAAATAAGCCTTTTATAGCTGTAAATCATTTAGAAGGACATGCATTGAGTCCAAAATTAGTTTCAAACTTAAATTATCCTTACCTCCTACTATTAATTTCGGGTGGTCATTCACAATATTTAAATGTTCAAGGTCTTGGAAAATATAAAAGACTAGGAACAACTATTGACGATGCACTAGGTGAAGCTTTCGACAAAACTGCAAAACTTTTAGGAATAGAATTTCCTGGAGGACCCCAAATCGAGCTTTGGGCAGAAAAAGGTGATCCAAATTCTTATGATCTACCAAAACCTATTATTAACAAGGGTGGTTGTAATTTGTCGTTTGCTGGTCTTAAAACTGCAATCCTGAAGATAAGTAAAACCATTAAAACAGAGCAAGAAAAATTTAATTTGGCAGCTTCTTTTCAAAAAACAATTGAAGAAATATTGAAAAAAAAAACCAAAATTGCTTTTAATGAATTTGAAAAACAAAAAAATAAGCAAGATAAAATTTTTGTTGTTGCTGGTGGTGTAGCAGCAAATAAAAAAATAAGATCTGTGTTGATAAACTTGTGTAAAGAAAACAATTATCAAGGTGTTTTTCCACCAATTGAAATATGTGGGGATAATGCTGCAATGATAGCAATGGTAGGTTTGGAAAAGTATAAATTAAAACTATTTAATAAACTAGATCATCCAGCAAAACCAAGATGGCCCTTAGATGAAAATGCATTATTTTTAAAAGGTGCTGGGGTTAAACTTTAATGCAATATTGGTTACTTAAGTCAGAACCTGACGTTTGGTCAATTGATCAACAAAAAAAAGCTGGTATTAAAGGTGCTCCTTGGGATGGAGTAAGAAATTATCAAGCTGCCAAAAATTTAAAATCAATGAGAAAAGGAGATCAATGTTTTTTCTATCATTCGAACATAGGAAAGGAAATTGTTGGTATTGTTGAGGTTATTAAGGAAGCATATTTAGACAAGACAGATAAATCTGGTCGATTTGTTGCTGTTACAGTAAAGTTTTTAAAAAAATTAAATAAGCCTGTAAGTCTTGAGGATATTAAGAAAAACAAGCAATTAAGCCATTTATCACTTATTAAACAAAGCAGACTATCAGTAATGCCGATAGATTCTAAAAGCTGGAAAATTTTAAATAACATGGGTAAGATTTAGAAATAATATTTATGCCTAAAAAAAAGAAAAAATCTAAATCTAGAAAAAAAACCTCAAAAAGAAAGAAGGTTAAAAAAAGAAAAAAAATTCTTAAAAGAAAAAAAAAGATTAGAAGTAAGATAAAAAAAGTTAAAATTAATAACGAAGGCTCAACACAAGAACAAATTTTTAAACCAAAACCAGAGTGGGTGAAAAGTGGTTTAATTAATAAATCTCAATATCAGAATAAATATACTGACTCTATTAAGAACAATAATGCTTTTTGGAAAAAAGAAGGAAAAAGAATTACATGGATAAAACCATATAAAAAAATTAAAGATGTGAAGTATAGTAAAGATGAAGTTAAAATAAAATGGTTTGAAGATGGAACTTTAAATGCCTCTGCTAATTGTATTGATCGACACTTAAAAGATAAAAAAGATAAAACAGCTATAATTTGGGTAGGTGATGATCCTAAGGATACTCAAAAAATTTCTTATAAACAACTTCATCAAAAAGTTTCAAAAGCAGCTAATGGTTTAAAAAAATTAGGGATACAAAAAGGAGACAGAGTAACAATATATTTAACGATGATACCTGAGCTGGCTGTTTTGATGTTAGCTTGTGCAAGGATAGGAGCCATACATTCTATAATATTTGGTGGTTTTTCAGCAGAGTCTATTTCTGGAAGAGTAAATGATTGTAAATCAGAATACATTATAACAGCTGATGAGGGTGTTAGAGGTGGAA
The DNA here is from genome assembly GCA_902589765.1 of uncultured Pelagibacteraceae bacterium. Classification (GTDB taxonomy): domain Bacteria; phylum Pseudomonadota; class Alphaproteobacteria; order Pelagibacterales; family Pelagibacteraceae; genus Pelagibacter. The sequence goes on along the minus strand of CACIUF010000001.1, from coordinate 69,935 downwards.
AAACAATTCCATTAAAAGCAACAACCGATGAAGCATTAAGTAATTGTCCTGATGTTAAAAAATGTATTGTTGTCAAAAGAACAGGAAACTATGTTTATTGGGATGAGAGCAGAGATGTTTGGTATCATGATCTAATTAAAGATGTCCCAAGTCATTGTGAACCTGAGGAAATGAATGCGGAAGATCCTTTATTTATTCTTTATACTTCTGGATCTACTGGTAAACCGAAAGGTGTGTTACACACAACGGGTGGATACATGGTCTATGCATCCATGACTCATCAATACATATTTAACTATAAGCCTAAAGATATTTATTGGTGCACTGCAGATATAGGTTGGGTAACAGGTCATAGTTATATAATTTATGGACCTTTATCTAATGGAGCTACTACAATTATGTTTGAGGGAGTACCAAATTATCCAGACAGCTCAAGATGGTGGCAGATTGTTGATAAATATAAAGTAAATACTTTTTACACTGCTCCAACAGCTATCAGAGCCCTTATGCGAGAGGGCGATGATCCAGTAAATAAAACATCTCGCAAATCTCTTAAATTATTAGGTACAGTAGGAGAGCCTATAAATCCAGAGGCTTGGATGTGGTATTATAAAACAGTTGGAAACTCAAAGTGTCCAATCGTAGATACGTGGTGGCAAACTGAGACGGGTGGAATTTTAATTGCACCTCAAACAGGTGCTATACCTTTAAAACCTGGTTCAGCAACAAAACCTTTTTATGGAATTAAACCTGTTCTTGTCGATAAAGATGGAAAAGAAATTAAAGGTGCAGGAGAAGGAAGACTTTGTATAGCTCAGTCTTGGCCAGGCCAAATGAGAACTGTTTATGGCGATCATCAGAGATTTATTGATACTTACTTTTCTCAATTTGATGGAAAATACTTTACTGGGGATGGGTGCAGACGAGACAAAGATGGATATTACTGGATCACTGGACGAGTAGATGATGTAATTATTGTATCAGGACATAACTTGGGTACTGCTGAAATTGAAAGTGCTTTTGTTGCTCATCCTAAAGTTGCTGAAGCTGCCGTGGTTGGTTATCCACATGACATTAAAGGAAATGGACTTTATTGTTACGTAACTCTTAATGCAGGCGAGACTGAGACAGGAGATCTTGAAAGAGAACTAAAATTATGGGTTAGAAAACAAATAGGTCCATTAGCAACTCCTGACTTGATTCACTTCACTCCAGGGCTTCCAAAAACAAGATCTGGAAAAATAATGAGAAGAATTCTTAGAAAGATTGCAGCAAATGAACATGGTCAATTAGGCGATACCACTACTTTAGCTGATCCAAGTGTTGTTGATAGTTTAGTTGACAATAGAAAAAATACTTAGAAACCTAATCTTTCTTGAAATTCTTTCTTAACGACATCCCATTTGAGAATGACTGAATTCAAAACTATTTTACGATCTAAAGTTTTTAGCTCCTCTGCAATTGGAGCCCACTTATATAAAGATAATGCGCTTGGATTAAAAGGGAGATCACTATGATAAGTATCCCAATTCATTTTCTCAAATCTTTCATCAAAATTTTTTTTGGTGTTTTCGATAATATCTAAAGGCATTTTGTTTGAAATTTCATCATCTAGAATTTTAAAAAAAATTTCTTTAGCCTTATTGGTATCTTCATAGTTTGTAGTTGCTTTTAAATAAGAGAAAGTAAAAAACGTAAGATCTTGTAAAGCTACAGCATAGATATTCCATTTAGCTAAATTAACTGACTTCATAAATTCATCATTTTCAAAATGAAGCACATACCTAGTGCCCATCCTAGTCTTTAAATAACCATACAAAGTAACTTGCGAAACCCAAGCTGATTTTGTTTGAATAAAATGCTCTAATTCATCTAATGACTTTATTTTTTTTTTAGGGATAAATGCTTTAAAAAGGGCAAATAGATAGATCTTGAAGTCCCTCAAGGTAAGATCTTTCCAAGTAAGTTTATATTTTCCCATAAAATAAGCTATTTTTGATAGTTATAACCCATAAATTGGACTAATTTGAGCAATTTTAACACTTTAAATCTCTTCGATAATGGTTATGGTTTTTGCCAGTTATAACTAAAAAGAGAGAGGTATAAATGTCAAAACAAGAACAACACTGGGAAAAATCCAGAGGTTTGCTATTCATGACACTAGCAATCTGGTTTGTATTCTCAATTGGCATCTTCTTATTCGGAGCTGAAATGAATGAAGTTACGGGACCATTTGGTTATCCGTTAACTTATTGGTTCACTTGTCAGGGTTCTCTTGGTGCTTTCGTAATCCTAATTTTCTGGTTTGCGAACAGGCAGGAGAAAATTGATGAAGAGTTCGGCTTCTCAGAAAGAGGGGATGACTAAATGATGAAAGGTAATTTTATAGACAATTTACCTAAGGTTTATGGAATCTATACAGGAGGTTTTTTAGCTTTCATAATCATTATGTCAATTGCCGAGCAGATGGGTATGACTGCGAAAACAATCGGAATTTGTTTCGTTGCTTTCACAGTAGCCATTTATGCTATAATTGGTTATCTATCACGTACAGCTCAAGCTGATGCTTATTACGTAGCTGGAAGACAAGTGCCAACTGTATTCAACGGAATGGCAACTGCAGCAGACTGGATGTCTGGTGCATCATTCGTTGCAATGGCAGGAGGTATTTACTTCAAGGGTTACGGATATATGGCACTTCTTGTAGGTTGGACTGGTGGATATGTATTAGTCGCATCTTTATTAGCACCATACTTGAGAAAATTTGGCTGTTACACAGTTCCAGATTTTATTGGTACAAGATATGGTGGTAATTTAAGTAGATTTCTTGCAGTGGTAGTTTTAACTGTTGCATCATTTACTTATGTGACTGCACAAATTAACGCTACAGGTACTATTGCATCTGTTGCACTTGATATTCCATTCCAATACGCAGTTTATGTTGGATTAGTAAGTATCTTACTATGTTCAATGTTAGGCGGTATGAGAGGAGTAACTTGGACACAGGTTGCACAATATATTGTACTAATCATAGCTTACTTATTACCAGTATTCTGGATCAGTAACAAAATGGGTGCGGGTTTCTTCCCACACTTCATGTTAGCTGATGAAGTATCAAGAATTGCTGAATTAGAAGCTCAGTTTGGTTTTGTGAAAAACTCTGCTGAAAATCTAAAAGAGGTGCCAAAAGGTTTGGCTGGTATAACTAAAGCTCACTCAGCGGTGAATGCAACGCCTTGGGCGTTTATTTCATTAGCACTAGCGATGATGATGGGAACAGCTTCATTGCCTCACGTGATGATGAGATATTTCACTACTCCGAGTGTAAAAGCAGCTAGAAAATCAGTAGGTTGGTCTTTATTCTTTATTTTCCTACTTTATTCTTCTGCTCCAATGTTAGCGACACTATCTAAGTTGTCATTGATTGATCCAACATTACCAACAGGTATTATTGGTAAATCAATTTCAGAAGTACAAGCGATAGATTGGTATCAAAACTGGAACCAAGCAAACTTAATGTTTGTAAGCGACTTTAACGGAAATGGAACTCTTGAATTAAATGAGTTTTTCATGGGTGGTAAAGCCGTTGTGTTAGCAACTCCAGAAATAGCTGGATTACCATACGTAATCTCAGGTCTAGTTGCTGCTGGAGGTATGGCTGCTGCCATGTCAACAGCTGATGGTTTGATTCTAGCAATTGCTAATGCAATCTCACACGATGTTTATTATAAAATCATCGATCCAAAAGCTGAGACTGCTAAGAGACTAGTTGTTGCAAGGGTACTACTTGTAGTAATTGGTTTTGCTGGAGCAACTATTGCAGCAATGGAGATCCAAGGTATCTTAGGTTCGGTAATCTGGGCTTTTGACTTTGCGATGTCTGGATTATTCTTCCCACTTGTACTTGGTGTATGGTGGAAGAGAGCTAACAGAGAAGGTGCTATAGCTGGTATGGCTTTAGGATTAATTTCTGGTGCTGGTTACCTAATTTGGGTAAGAAGCGGCGGAAGTGGATTCTTAGGTATTACACAGTTAACATTTGGTATCTTTGGTTCAGCTGTCAGCTTAGTAGCTATGGTTGTTGTAAGTCTAATGACTTCAGCGCCAAACGCTGCAACGCAGAAAATGGTTGATGAGGTTCGAGTACCATCAGGTAAATCGATCCTTGGCAAACAACACTAAATAATTATTTTAAGGGGCGATTAATTTCGCCCCTTTTAATTCAAGTCTTTTTCCAATATAAATTCTTAAATGTCGGCTAATTTTCACCCAATGGTGTACATTATTGATTACATACTTGGGGTAATAATGTGGACATTAATTGGTAGAGTTGCAATGAATATTTTCCAAAAAGAAGACTCTCAATTTTTTTTCATGAAAGTATTCGTAAAATTTACAAATCCATTACTACGTATTTTTAAACCAATTACACCCGAATTTATTATTCAACCGATAGTTCCACTATATGTTGCTTGGTTTTTCTTTATGATAAGATTTTATTTAATGCCATGGATTTTGGGATATTCTGTCATGGGAATGTTATCTTTTCCTTTGGAAAGTGAAATTTCTAGACAAATTTATCAATTTTTTAATTCAATTAAATTTTAAAAATTGGTACTAGTAATTTAGTTATCAATGAAAAAAATACAAATATCACCGTCAATCTTATCTGCTGATTTTAGTCAATTAGGAAACGAAATAAAACGTTTGGAAGACGCCGGGGCCGATATGATTCATGTAGATGTGATGGATGGGCATTTTGTTCCAAATTTAACCATTGGACCTCCAGTTATAAAAGCATTAAAAAAACAATCATCAATGATATTTGATGTCCATTTAATGATTTCTCCAGTACACAAATATATTGATGCATATTCTGATGCAGGTGCAGATATTATTACTATTCATCCAGAAGCTACAGACGATCTAAGTTCATCTATTTCAAAGATAAAACAATTAAATAAAAAGGTCGGAGTATCTTTAAATCCTGAAACTAAAGTTGATGTAATTAGAGAACACTTGAACGAAATTGACTTAGTTTTAATAATGAGTGTTAACCCCGGTTTTGGTGGTCAAAAATTTATGCCAGAAGTTTTATCAAAAATTAAAGAGCTAAAAGAAATACAGAAAGCTCAAAATCTCAATTTTGATATTGAAATTGATGGAGGTATCAATTTTGACAATTCAAAAGAGGCAATAGAAGCAGGAGCAAATATACTCGTTTCTGGAACAACAATTTTTAAAAGTAATAATGGAGATATAAAAAAGAATATTGAATTATTAAAATCAAAATAATTTCATGATTTACATAAATCGGTTTTTTTTTAATATTTTCGATAAAATAAGAGAATTATATTTAAATTCTAGTCTGTACGATAAAAAAATTTCAAAAACTTATTATCAAAATTTGATCTATAAGCCTAGTCCTCATTTACTTTCATCCTTAATTAAATATCAAAAAAAAAAATTTAGGATTGAAGATTTTGCATTTAATGAAATTTGGGATAATAAAGAAATAACCAAAAAAAACTTAAGAAAACTTAATAATTTTTATTGGCTTTTTAGTTTAGATCTTAAGTCTTCAAAAAAAAATACCCAATCAGTTATAAAAAACTGGATGACTTTAAATCATAAATACGATGCAAAAAGTTGGAATTTCGATCTAACTGCAAAAAGAATTATTGCTTGGTTATCTAGTCATAATCTTACTTATGAAGATGGTAACGGACAATATAAAATTGATTTCAACACTATGGTACAAAAACAAGCAAATCACCTCATAAATGAAATTGATAAATCAAAATTTGTTGAAGATAAATTGATAGGTTGTGCATCTATTATATTAGTTGGCCTTTGTTATCAGGATGAAAAAAAGTATTTGTCATATGGTTTAAATTTACTAAAAAAAATATCTAAAATTACTCTTGATAATTCTGGTTTTCCTAAATCAAGGAGTATTAAACAATTAATATTTTATTTGAAATATTATATTTTAATCAGAGAGTGGTTTAAAGAATCTCAAATTAATATTCCAGAACATATCAATGAAACAATATACTATCTTGGACAAGGTTACGCTTTTGTTTGGCAAAATCTAAAAAGTGATATTCTTTATAACGGTAATAACATCTCGGATAATAATAATTTTGATAATTATCTTCAAAGACTAGGTTATAAATTCAAAAATGACAATCAAGATTATGGTGGATATATTATTTTGAGAAATAAAAAGATGTGTCTCACTATGGACGCTGGTCCTTCACCAAATTCATTTTTTTCTAAAGATTATCAATCTGGGGCTTTATCTTTTGAAATAATTTCTAATGGAAAAAAATTAATTAGCAATTGTGGCTATCATAGTGAAGCAAATATAAAACTAAATCATTTATCAAGATCAACTGCGGCTCAGAATACCTTAGTAATCGATGATAATTCTTCCTGCAAATTTACAAACAGTGATAAATCTTTTTTTGTTACCAGGGGTTTAAAAATTACAAAAAGAGAGACTATTTTTGAAAAAAACTATTGGAAAATAAATGCTTCTCATGATGGATACCAAAAAAAATATAATACTATTCATGAAAGAAATATAGAATTTTATCCTGAAGAAGAAACTTTCGTTGGTTGTGATAAAATTCTAAAAAAGATTAATAAAAATTATAAATTTGATATTCGATTTCATGTAGAACCTGACGTAAAATTAATGAAAACTCAGGATGGTAAATCAATATTAATTGAATTGGAAGATGAGGGTTGGAAATTTTCTTGTGATAATTATGATATAAATATTGATAATGGTTTATATTTCGGTAATAAAAATTCATATATTGATAATCAAAATATATTTATTTCTGGAATTTCAAATAACCAGACCGAAGATATTAAATGGCAAATAAAAAAAATATAGTAAGAAGAATAAAATCGGCTGTAATATCCGTTTCAGATAAATCAAACTTAAAACCATTATTACAAACTTTAAACAGGTATAATGTTAAACTGATTAGTTCAGGGGGTACATTTAAGGCAATTAGAAAATTAGGCTATCGATGCCTTGAAGTTTCTGATTATACTGGTTTTAATGAAATTCTTGATGGACGTGTAAAAACACTACATCCAAAAATTCATGCGGGAATCTTAAATAAAAGAGACAATAATTCTCATAAAAAAGAAATAAAAAAAAATAATTTTCAAAATATTGATTTAGTTATAGTCAACTTTTATCCATTTGAAAAAACTTTAAACACAACAAAAAATCATAATAAAATAATTGAAAAAATTGATATTGGTGGTCCTGCCTTAGTTAGAAGTGCTGCAAAAAATTACAATGACGTTGCAGTAATAACATCCACCAATCAATATTCAGCATTGATTGATCAGTTAAAAAAATTTAAGGGTTCAACAAAATTAGAATTTAGAAAAAAATTATCTCAATCAGCCTTTAATGAAACAGCATATTATGACTCCGTAATTTCAGATTACTTCAATTCAGTCACAAGTGAAAATTTTACAGAGAAAAAAATTATTTACGGAAACTTAATTGAGAGATTAAGATATGGAGAAAATCCACACCAAATATCTGCTATTTACTCTAAAAATAAAGATTTCAAATTAAGAAAAATTCATGGAAAACAATTAAGCTATAACAATTACAATGATATTTTTGCTGCTTTAACGATATCCAAAAGTCTACCAAAAAATATAGGCACTGTAATTATCAAACATGCTAACCCTTGTGGAGTTTCTATTTTAAAGGACAAAGTAAGCAGTTATAAATCTGCATTTGAATGTGATCCTGTAAGCGCATTTGGAGGTATTGTCTCTTGCAATTTTAAAATTAATAAAAGTTTAGCAGTTGAGTTAAACAAAACTTTTTTAGAGGTAATTATTGCAAATGGTTTTGAAACAAATGCTCTTAAATTATTAAAATCTAAAAAGAATGTTAGAATTATAGATTCGACAAACTTTAACTTTGATGATGTTCTTCAAATAAACTCTGCATCAGACTCAATGCTGATTCAATCTCAAGATGACCTTGTTTTTAAAAAAAAAGATTTCAAAGTTGTTTCAAAGAAAAAACCAAACAAAATACAATTTGAAAATTTATTATTTGCATTCAATATTTCACGTCATGTTAAATCCAATGCTATTGTGCTTGTTGGTGATAAAACAACAGTTGGTATCGGATCTGGACAACCTAGTAGGCTTGATAGCTGTCAAATTGCAATAAATAAAATGAGAAAGTTCAAAAAAAATGAAAAAGAAATTGTTGCCGCATCTGATGCTTTTTTTCCATTTGTTGATGGTATTGAAAAATTAATTCAATCTGGTGTTTCTGCTGTAATCCAACCTAGAGGATCAATCAGAGATAAAGAAATTATAAAATTTGCAGATAAAACTAATACTATTTTAATTTTTTCTAAAACAAGACATTTTAGACATTAAATCTTGTCAATCTTTGAAGCTAAAATGAAATCGTTTTCTGATAATCCCTCGATTGCATGGGTTGAGATGTTTATTTTCGCATAACCCCATCCAAATAAAATTTCAGGGTGATGGCCTTCCTCTTCTGATATTTTACCTACTTCATTTACAAATTTTTGACTCTCAACAAAGTTTTTAAATGTAAATTTTTTTTCTAAAAAATGTATATTTTTCTCATTTTTAATAACATCCCATCCATCAATTTTTTTTTGATATTTATGTATTTCACTTATATCAAGCGCAGGTACACCACCTTCACAAGGAACACATTTTTTATCGAATAGTTCACTCATTTAATTTACATCCTCATCTAATTAAATTTTTTATTATATTTCTTAAAAATGGAGCGGGCAAAGGGGATCGAACCCTCGACCTTCTCGTTGGCAACGAGACGCTCTACCACTGAGCTACGCCCGCAAAAGAAATTAATATAGTGTGTCGTTTTTTTTAATTCAAGTAATATTAATTATGGTATGTTTTTTTCATGAAAAAAGAAGATTTACCAAAAACAATACCGGTTTTTCCATTAAGTAACTTTATCATTTTTCCAAGAACTACTGTTCCATTAAATATATTTGAGCCAAGATATGTCGATATGATTAATGATAGTATGAAGTCAAACAAGCTTATTGGAATGATACAACCTAAAAATTCAAAAGAAAGTGAAGTTAACCCTGAATTATATGACATTGGGTGTATGGGTAAAATTACAAGCTTTAGAGAAAATGATAACGGTCAATTTTTGATAGAACTTAAGGGTATAATCAGATTTAAAAAAATAGATGAAGTAAAATCAAATAAAAAATATAGAGAATGCAATGTAGATTTTAATAATTTTTATGATGATCTAAGTTATCAAAGTGAAAATCTACAATTTTCTGATTTAAAATTGATATTTAAAGACTTAAAAAATCTTTTTGAAAAAAGAGGATTTATTATTAATTGGAAAGGATTAGAGAAACAAAGTTTAGATGAAACAATAAACGCTCTAGCAATGGCATCTCCTTTTACGCTAGAAGAAAAACAAATCTTATTAGAAGCCAAAAATTTAGAGCTTAGAAAAACTAAAATTTCAGAAATTTTAACTACATACTCTTTTGACAATTATAATAATACAACCGTTCAATAAAACTAAATTTCAAAACCTCTATTAGCAATATTTTTAAAAGATCTATTTAGGAATTTATTTCTTCCTATAAATCTCACTGATTTGCTAAGGATATTATTATTCATCTTGCTTTCAAAATTAAAAAATTCGTATACAAAATCAATTCCACTAGAGAAAAGATAGTTTTTATGTTTAGTCATATTTTGAAATTCTTCACAAATTGAATTATCTATCTCTAATCCATTCTTTAACTTAAGTTCAATTAAATTACCCAAATCTCGAATATCTCTTAAAGTCATATTGAAACCCTGGCCAGCCAAAGGATGGAGGCGATGTAATACATCACCAAAAGCCAGAATATTTTTATGATAATAAGTTCTCAAATTCGAAGCTTTCAACTCAAAAAAGTTGCAAATACCAAAATCTGTAATTGAATATTTGGTATTATATTTTTTAATTAATTCTTTGAGATTAATATTTTTTTTACCCTTAATTGAATAAACAATAGAAGTTTCTATTTCTGATAATGGTAAAAATGCCAATGGTCCATTTTTCGTAAATATTTGAGATGCTGTATTATTCTGAATTTTTTCGTGTTTTAAAATTGTAGTATACGCAAGACTATCATATTTTTTTTTCAAACTTCTTGCAAAAAACTTCTTTGTAAAATAGTTATGATTTTCACAATTGATTATTAACTTATATTTTTTCAAATTTGAAAGATTGTAATCAAAATTTCGTTTAAATTTACATAACTTATCCTTTTTTAAACTTTTGAATAGTTTACTTTGTAATTGATAATTTCTAATTATTGCAAAAACAGTTTTATTATTATTTTCAAAATTTAAGATTTTTTCATTTCTTAGATTGTCTGAATAAATTTCAATTTTCTTAATATCCCAAAATAATTTTTTAATATCCAATATTTCTTTATTAAAAAACATCAGATTATCATTAGATATACCAATCGTTCGACTCCTATTAAAATCTGATTTTTTTTTATTTAAAAAAATATCAATAGATAATCCTTTTTTAACTAAAGATTTTGCTAAACTTAATCCAGTTAATCCGCCACCTAGAATACAAAGTTTCATAATAATTTTTAATTTTAACAATAAAAATTAGATGATACAAAGTGGTAAATTTGATTCATCTGATATGGATATAAAAAAACTATCAAACATAGCTCTAACATTCATTACAAATAGATTAATTGAAATTTTCGGTATTTGTGTTCTTTTAACGGGGTTTTTAATTTTAATTGCCTTAATTTCATACTCTCCAGAAGACCCAAATTTTATTTTCCCAGAAAATACTATTATAAAAAATGTTTTAGGTTATCAGGGAAGTGTTACTTCAGACTTTATTTTACAATCTATAGGCTTAATAGGTTACTTATTACCCGTCACTTATATCTTTACAGGTTTTAACATTTTTAGAAAAAAAGAAATTTTAATTATCATAGAAAACACCTTCTTTGTTATAATTTATGTATTATTTGGATCTTTGTTTTTTTCAAAATTTTACTCTGAAAATTTTACACTTTATATCAATGGTAGTGGTGGTTTTGTTGGAAATTACCTATCAAAAAACTTTTTAATTAACTTATTAAATAGATATAATGATTTTTCATTTTATTTACTTCTAATACTTACTCTATTATTTTTCATTTTAAGTATAAATTTCAACTTCAAAAATTTTATTTTGAGTGTAAAAAAAATATTAAATTATTTATTAAATAAAAATTCTAAAAGTTATACAAATAAAGATGAGCTTATAGACGAATTTATTCCTCAAGATGAAATAAAAGACATAATACAAGAAGATTTACCGTTTATCAAAGCTGAAAATAATAGGTCTACAAAAACGAAATTTTCTCTACCCTCAATTGATTTGTTAAAAACTCCAACCAAAAAAGAAAGGGAAAGTCTTAATAAAAATGAAAATAATAATCCAGAATTTTTAGAAAAAATTCTCTTGGATTTTGGTGTTAATGGAAAGATTAAAAAGGTTAGTTACGGCCCAGTAGTTACTCTAAATGAATTTGAACCTGCAGCGGGTATCAAGGTTTCTAAAATAATTAATCTATCTGATGATATTGCAAGAAATACAAGTTCAGAGTCAGCACGTATAGCAACCATTCCAGGAAGTAATACCATAGGTATAGAACTTCCGAATTCAGATAGAGAGAATGTATATCTCAGTGAAATTCTAGATAATTCAAACTTTAAAAAGAAAGAAGTTAAATTACCTATTGCTTTAGGAAAAAATATTTCTGGCATTCCAATAATTGGGGACTTATCTGCAATGCCTCATTTGCTTATTGCTGGTACTACAGGCTCAGGAAAATCTGTTTGTATCAATACAATTATTTTGTCTCTTCTTTACAAGCATGCTCCAGAAAGATGTAAATTTATTTTAATTGACCCTAAGATGTTAGAACTTTCTACTTATGAAGGTATCCCACACCTACTTTGCCCTGTCATTACTGAGGCTAAAAAGGCTGCTTCTGTTCTTGGTTGGGTAGTTAAAGAGATGGAGAGCAGATATAGACTAATGACCAAAGAGGGAGTGAGAAATATTGATAGCTACAACTCAAAACATAAATTACCAATGCCCTACATAGTAGTGGTGGTTGATGAAATGTCTGATTTGATGTTGGTGGCAGGAAAAGAAATTGAAAATTATATTCAAAAATTGTCACAGATGGCTAGAGCTGCAGGTATTCATATTATCATGGCTACTCAAAGACCTAGTGTTGACGTGATTACAGGTACTATCAAAGCAAATTTTCCAACCAGAATTTCTTTTCAAGTGACATCAAAAATAGACAGTAGAACAATTTTAGGTGAGCAAGGAGCTGAACAATTATTAGGAAAAGGCGACATGTTATACATGTCGTCTGCAAATAAAATTGTAAGAATTCATGCTCCATTTGTATCAGACACTGAAATAGAGAAAATTAATAACTTTTTAAGATCCCAAGCAGAACCTGACTATGTGGACGAAATCTTGAACTTTGCTGACGAAAAGGAATTAAATGATTCAAAAAATCAAGGTGAAAAAGACGAATTATATCAAACAGCAGTTGAAATAATTAAAACGGAAGGGAAGGCCTCGACCTCATTTTTACAAAGAAAACTTCAAATTGGATATAATCGAGCTGCAAGAATAATTGATATGATGGAGTCTGAGGGAATAGTTAGTAAAGCAAATCATGTTGGAAAAAGAGATGTTCTTAAATGAAAAAACTACTTTTTATCTTAATTTTTTTTTCAATAATTTCCAATGTTTCAGCATCAATAAAAGAAAATATAATTAAAAAATTTACAAATATTGAAAATATATCATTTAATTTTGAGCAAAATATAAATGGTAAGATTGAAAAAGGTAATTGTATAGTTGAATATCCAAAAAAAATTTATTGTAAGTATAATTTAGGTAATCAAAAAACTCTAGTTTCAGATGGAAAATCATTAGTAATAAAAACATTAAGTAGTTATTATTTTTATCCTCTTGAAAAAACTCCTCTAGATACAATACTAAATAAAAAATATTTATTAAAAAAAATAAAAGGTATAAAACAAAGAAATATAGATGATAATTTTATTAACTTTAAATTTGTAGAAAATGAGAACGAGATAAACTTATTTTTTGATAAGAAAACTTATAACTTAATTGGATGGCAAACAGTAGATATCTATCAAAATATCAGTATTACCTATCTTTCTTCAATCAAAAGAAATCAAAAATTAAAAAAAGGAATATTTGAACTTCCTCAACAAAACTAATTCAAATCATTACAGTTTCTGTTTTAAAAACTTTCATACCCCTTGCAATATAGTTATTTAATGCATTTTTGTGATCTAATGAACATGTGTGCACCCAAACTCTTTTAGGTTTTTCTTTAAAAGAATTTTTAATAGCTGCTGATAATAAATATGAACCTAATTTTTTATTTTGATATTCTTCTAATAAACCCAAATAGGCTATCTCAACTTCATTTTTATCTGTATGTAGTATTAATTCAAAATAACCTGCCAGTTCATCTTTTTCTTTCAACACATAAGTTTTAACTTTTTTGTCAGAGACATAATCTAACCATTGTTTTTCACCCCACACTAATCGATCTACCCAATGATGATTTTTGCCAATATTTTTATAAAAAAATTTATTTAACTGAAAATCAACTGGATCAACAAAATTTATTGAAAAATGATTTGAAAAATTTGAAGAGTCTTTTAATTCTTCTAAGTAAGATATTTCTAAATAATTTCTCTCAACCTTTTTATTCACTGGACCATCTTACCAACTGGTTCGCCACCAAATAAATGGAAATGAAGGTGAGGTACTTCTTGACCACCATGTTCACTAATATTTACTAAGGCCCTGTATCCTTTACCCATATCAACTGAAATATTAAGTTTTTTTGCCACTTTGTTGATGCCCTTTAATAATCCTATCATCTCGTCCGATGAAGCGTTAGTGCTAAAGTCATCTAAGTCTATGTATTTTCCTTTCGGAATTACTAGTGCATGAATTTTTTTTTGTGGATTGATGTCATGAAAAGATAATACAAAATCATCTTCATAAATTTTTTTGCAAGGAATTTCACCCCTTAGAATTTTTGCAAAAATGTTATTGTCGTCATATTTCATTCTAAAACTTCCAACTCCTCGTTAATACTGATTATTTTTCCACCTCTTATATTAGCATCAACCACTGCACATTCATAATAAGCAAAAGATGTTTCCTCGGCTATTTGTTTCATATCTAGACATTTAGACTTACTTTTAACTAATAAATGTTCATTTAATCGAGGGGGATTACCCAAATACATCATTAAAGCAATAACTTCATCTTGTCTCTCATAATCAGCTGCCTCTTCTAATACAGCAACCCTGTCAGAAACTCCTATCTCGAACTCTGTAAAAACTTCATAACCTTTGTAAAGACCATAGACAATTAATAAAATTAAAACAAATTTTATTTTACTCATTTAATTTTTTTCTTTTTTCTAACTCACTTTCAATTTCTTCAATCTTGATATTATTTGCCTCAAGATAAATTATCAAATGGTAAAATACATCAGCCGCTTCATGTATTTTATTAGTATCTTTGTCCACTGCCTCAATCAGTTCATTTATTTCTTCTAGAACTTTTGATCTGCTTAGCGATTTATCTGATAATAATTTATTAGTATAAGATCCATCAACTGGTCTTTGTTTTCTTTCACGCGCAAGTTTAAATAGGTGTTCTAGTGTGTTTAACATTCTAAATTCTAACAGGAATTCCTTTCGAGTCCAAATATTCCTTGGCCTCTTGCACTGAATGTTTTCCATAGTGAAATATTGAGGCTGCTAAAACTGCACTTGCATTTCCTAACTTAATTCCATCGACCAAATGATCTAGATTACCAACACCTCCTGATGCAATTAAAGGTATGTTTACTTTTGATGCAATTTTACTCATCAAATCGATGTCATAACCTATTTGTGTTCCATCCCTATCCATAGAGGTTACCAATAATTCTCCTGCCCCATTGTTTTCCATTTTTTTGGCATACTCTAAAGCATCAAGACCACTATTATTTCTACCTCCATGAGTAAATATTTCCCATTTGTCGCCATTTTTTTTTGCATCAATTGCAACAACAATACATTGTGAACCAAACTTTTTTGAACTTTCTAAAACAACTTTTGGATTTTCAACAGCTGCAGTATTAATAGATACTTTATCAGCACCACAATTTAATAATTTATTTATATCCTCAATACTTCTTACTCCACCACCGACGGTTAAAGGAACAAAGCATTTTTTTGATGTTCTTTCAACCACATCATAAATTGTATCTCTATTTTCATTCGAAGCCGTAATATCTAAAAAACAAATTTCATCTGCACCACCATCAGAATAAATTTTGGCTTGCTCAACTGGATCACCTGCGTCTTTTAAATCAACAAAGTTAATACCTTTAACAACACGACCATTCTTAACATCTAAACAAGGAATTATTCTAGTTTTAAGCATCTTCTTTTACCAGTTCCTCTAACTTTATATCTCCATCATAAATAGCTTTACCAACTATTACACCCTCAATATTTTTTAAAGTTTTGGCTTTTTTAATGTCATCTATTGATGATACACCACCAGATATAATAACCGGACAATTTGATTTCTCCGCAACTTTTGATGTCTCCTCAAAATTTGGGCTTTGCTTCATACCATCTCTATTGATATCAGTATAAATCAATCTGCTAATACCATAACCATTTACTTCTTTTAAATAATCCAAAGTTAATTGATTAGAATTTTCCTTCCAACCAGATACTGATAAATATCCATCTTTAGCATCCAGACCCAATGCTATTTTATTTGGAAATTTTTCACATGCCTCTTTCAAAAAATTTTTATCATTAATTGCTGCACTGCCTAAGATTACTTTTTCAACTCCAGCATCAGTATACTTTTGAATACTCTCAAAATTTCTAATACCTCCACCAACCTCAATTTTAAAGTCAAATTTACTTACAATATCTTGGATAGTATCTAAATTAGTGGTTTCGCCAGTTAAAGCTCCATCCAAATCAACTATATGTAAATTTTTAAAACCATGATCTTTATATTTACTAGCTTGTTCAACTGGAGACATTTCATACTCAGTTTTATTATTAAAATCTCCTTTAACTAATCTCACACATTTTTTATCTTTAATATCAATCGCTGGAAATATTTTCATTTATTTGTTTTTAACTTTGTCTCGCTTGAAATTGTAAATTCTTTATTTAAACTTTTTTTCTTTGTATTTTCTACATTCTGAAAATTTTGACACGAAGTAAGAAAAAAGTAACAAAGAAAAATTAAAAAAAGTTTATTCATTAATTTAAATATTAATAAAATTATCAATTATTTTAAGTCCAATCTTATCACTTTTCTCTGGGTGAAATTGAGTTCCAAAAATATTTTCATTTTCTACTGCACAAACTATATTAGATGAGTAGTCCGTTGTTGCAGAAATCATATTTTTATCTTTTGGAATAAATTCATAACTGTGCACAAAATACATATGTGTATAATTCTCTACATTTTCAAAAATCTTACTTTCCTTGACAATATTAATTTGGTTCCACCCTATATGAGGAAGTTTATATTTTCCATTTTGGTTATCTATTTTTGAAACTTTCCCAGGAATCCAACCTAAACCTTTAGTTTCAGTTTCCTCATAACCAATATCAGCAAACATTTGTAAGCCAACGCAAATTCCGAGAAGAGGTTTTTTATTAGTTATTGCAAATTCATTAAGAGTATCGATAAGACCATTAATTTTCTTCAAAGCATCCACACAACTTTTAAATGAGCCCTGCCCTGGTAAAACTACTTTATCACTTGACTTAATTTTATTTAAATCAGCAGTAACTTCGATATTAACTTTGTCTTGAGCAACCTCATTAAAAGAGTTTATCACCGAGCTTATATTGCCCGAGTTGTAATCAACAATCGTAACTTTCATTAATTTTATAATGAGCCTTTAGTAGATGGAATTGATTTACTATTCCTGGGGTCTATCTCTAACGCGGCTCTTAATGATCTTGCTAATCCTTTGAAGCAAGATTCAATTATGTGGTGGCTATTATCACCATAAATATTTTCTACGTGTAAAGTAATTCCTGCTGCTTGAGAAAAAGCCTGAAACCACTCTTTAAAAAGTTCTGTATCCATCTCGCCAAGCTTTTCGACTTTTAATTTTACTTTCCAAATTAAATAGGGTCTGTTTGAAATATCAATTGCAACACGTGATAAAGTTTCATCCATTGGTATCATTGCATGTGCGTATCTTCTAATACCAACGGATTTTTTTAATGCTTTTTTCAAAGCCTCGCCGATCGCTATACCTGTGTCTTCAGTTGTGTGGTGAAGATCAATGTGCGTATCTCCTTTAGCTTTTATACTCATATCAATTGATGAATGCTTAGATAACTGCTCAAGCATATGATTAAGAAATCCTATTCCAGTATCTATCTTATATTTACCTTTACCATCAATGTTGAGGTCAACACTTATACTGGTCTCTTTTGTTTTTCGACTAATTTTACCTTTACGCTTCATAATTAAAAAGAGGTATACATATATTATCCAATTATGGCAATAATACTAAACCTGGGCTTGAACTATCAAATTTAGTATCCATTTATAAGCTATGACAACGATTGTTTTAGTAAGAAAAAATAATGAAGTGGTAGTTGCTGGTGATGGACAAGTCAGTATGGGTAATACTGTTGTTAAAAGCACTGCGTCAAAAGTAAGAAAAATTGAGAAAAGAGATGTTGTCGCTGGATTCGCAGGTTCTACTGCAGATGCTTTAACTTTGTTTGAGAGATTAGAAGCAAAAATAGAAAAGCATGCAGGAAACTTATCGAGAGCTGCTGTTGAATTAGCAAAAGACTGGCGAACAGATAAATACTTAAGAAGGCTTGAGGCACTTATGGCTATTGGTGACAAAACTAATAGTTATATCATCTCTGGAACTGGGGATGTACTAGAGCCCGAGGGTGACGTAATTGGAATTGGTTCTGGTGGAAATTATGCTTTAGCAGCTGGAAAGGTTTTGATGGGTACAGATATGAGTGCTGAAGAGGTGGCAAAAAAAGCTATTGAAGTTGCTTCAGAAATTTGTGTTTTTACCAATAATAATATTAAGGTTGAGAAAATATAATGGAAAAATCTAACGTTACACCTCTTGTTCCAAAAGATAAAAATTCCAAAGATAATGAAACTTTAGTTAGTTCATTATCACCAAGAGAAATCGTTTCAGAATTGGATAGATTTGTAGTCGGCCAAAATAAAGCTAAAAAAGCTGTTGCTGTGGCTCTTAGAAATAGATGGAGAAGACAAGCTCTAAAAGGTGAAATGAAAAATGAAGTTTTGCCAAAAAACATCCTTATGATTGGACCAACTGGAGTTGGTAAAACTGAAATATCTAGAAGGTTATCAAAACTTGCTGAAGCACCATTCGTAAAAGTTGAAGCTACAAGATTTACTGAAGTTGGATATGTTGGAAGAGATGTTGAGCAAATAGTAAGAGATTTAATTGAAATCGCTATTTCAATGGAAAAAGTAAAAAAAAGAAAAGAAGTCTATGCAAAAGCACAAAAAATGGCAGAAGAAAAGGTTTTGGATGCTTTGGTTGGAAAAAAAGCTAGCACTGCAACCAGAGAAAGTTTTAGAAAAAGATTGAGAGATGGAGACTTAGATAATAACGAAATAGAGATTGCGGTTAGTGATACAGGTGGAAGTGGTACCTCTTTTGAAATACCAGGTATGCCTGGAGCAAATGTTGGGATGATCAATATTGGAGAAATGCTTGGAAAGTCAATGGGCACAAAAGAAAAAAAGAAAAAAATGACTGTTAAAGAATCTCACGAAATTTTAATTAATGATGAGTCTGATAAATTAATTGAACAAGATAAAATTATTAAAGCTGCAAAAATTTCAACAGAAAATAATGGAATAGTTTTTTTAGATGAAATCGATAAAATTTCTGGCAGAACCGATAGAGTTGGGGGAGATGTTTCAAGAGAAGGAGTCCAAAGAGATTTGTTACCTCTAATTGAGGGTACAACAGTTAATACAAAATATGGTCCTATAAAAACAGATCATATTTTATTTATTGCATCAGGAGCCTTTCAGCTTGCTAAACCATCAGACTTATTGCCTGAACTTCAAGGAAGGTTACCTATAAGAGTTGAATTAGAAGCTTTAACAAGCGAGGACTTTAAAAGAATTTTAAAGGAACCTGATTATAGTTTGATTAAACAATATGTAGCTTTATTAAAAACTGAAAATGTCGATTTAAAATTTTCAGAAGACGGAATAGATGCAATTGCAAATATAGCTTCGGAAGTAAATGCAACTGTAGAAAATATTGGTGCAAGGAGATTGCACACAATTATTGAAAAGATTTTAGATGAAATTAGTTTTACAGCAACTGATAGAGCTGGTGAAAAAATTATTATTAATAAAGAATATATTAATAAAAATTTGGATACACTTATTAAAGATGCGGATTTGTCAAAATTTATCCTATAAAAATAATTAAAGATAATTTAATTCTCTCATTTCATCACCTAATTCTCTCTCCAAATTTTCTTTTATTTTTGGATCAAGAAGTTTTTTCCAATCATTTTGGGCTCCCATATTAAAAAATTTAATCTTTTCCCCTTGTTTATTTTCTTTTGCTTCTACAAAGCTCTCCTCTGCCTCTAGTTTTTGCATTTTTTCAAATCCTGTTGTTTTTAAAGTATTCTCAAATTTTTTTTCATCATAACTAAATCTTACACCTCCAAGATGGGCAATAAATTTTAAAATATTCAAAAAAGTTTTTTCAGTATCATGAACCAAATCTTCATATCTGACTAATAAATATTTATTAAATCTTCTAAAAACTTTCCAAGAGTTAAAATGTTGCTTCCATGGACCTAAATAAGTCACACAATGTTTTTTTGAGGTTTTTCCAAGGTACTGATGAGATAATAAATTTTCCAGAGCTTGTTCGGGTGTTATCTGAAAATGATGAGAAAAAGAAGTTATGATATTTCTTGGATCTCTTACAATATAAATTACACCGAGTGTATTGTGTCTATCTGTAAATTTAAATTTATTTGTATTTACAAAACAACTATGTGTTTTTAAAAATCTTATAGAATCTTTCTTATTAAATATTTTTTGAGAGTTTATATAGTTTTTACACATTTCCTCTTCATTATCTGTATCAACACCTAATTGTTCAAATAATGAATTATCTGGAAATTGTTTTATGTTTGTTAATAATTCAAAATTAAAATTACCATCTTCTGAAAATATATAAGATGACAGTAAAGATCTTACAAATGTATTTCCACTTTTAGGATATGATGCTAACCAAACTATCATTTGTGGACTATTATATTATTTAATTATTGAAAATATAGATTATTTTTTTTTTAAGAAAATATAAAAAGCTCCACTACCACCATCATTTATACTAGCATCCTTTATTTCGGAAATAATTTTCATTAATTCTGAATTATTTTTTAAAAATTCAGGTACAGAATATTTTAAAATACCTAAATCTTTTGAAACATAGGGATCTTTCTCATTACTTGAATGAAGACCTTTACCTGTAACAATTATAAGTTTATGAACTTTGTCTTCATAAGATTTTCTAATAAAGTTCTCAATAATTTGATTTGCCTCATCTAGAGTTTTACCATGTAGGTCTAACGATCTAGTCTTTTTAGATTTTATTTTTGATTGAAAATTATCTTTGTCTGGTAATTTTTGATCATTTGATAAAAATTCTTCCCAAGTTTTTTTATCTTTTTCTGAAATTTTACTATTCACTTAGTTGAGAGTATTTACTAACAGCCAATTCGGGTTGTTAGATCTCATATCTCTCGAAAACGTCCAAGTATCATAAATAGTTTTGATCTTATCAGGACTTCCTGAAACGATTTTTTTCTCTTTATCTCTTATACAAGTAATGATCTCGCTTACAAAATCTACTGTAACCTGAAGAGCTTTATCGATTTTTTTGTGTTCTTTTATGTCTGCTGATTTAATTCCAATAAATGTTATTTCAGCATAATGACCTCTGTCACCTCTGTCTTTAAGAGCTTTGTTAAACTCATCATAAATTTCTTTACTCAATAGAGGTTTGCTAGCTATTAACTTGTTATCATTGTCACTAAAATCGGTAATAATAGTTTCGTAAGCAATTTTTGCCCCTTTTAAAAATTCGCTCTGAGCTTTTTTATCAAAATTTTCTTTTTGTTTTAAATTACTTTCTTGATGAACTTCTTTTAAAATTTCTTGAAATTGTTGTGGATTTTTTCCTTCAAAGCCAGTTCTTTTACCAAGAATACCTCTTAATCTTAAAAAAATAAATCCAGCTATCATAGCTAATAATATAATATCGATGTATTCGAAACTGTAATTCATGACAATAATCTAATTACTCTGTTGAATAATTTCAACTAACAATTAAATTAAAGACAAATGAACTCACTATTATTTGCCATTATCTTAGTCCCCGTTATAGAAATTTATCTATTTATTAAGATTGGTAGTCAAATAGGTGCATTTAACACGATTTCACTAATATTTATTACAGCAATAATTGGGGTGATTTATGCAAGATATGAGGGGTTAAATACTCTTAGATCTGGTTTTTCACAATTAATAAGAAATGAAGCGCCTATCTACGAAATAATTTCCGGTGCTGCAATAGCATTTGCAGCTCTTCTTTTGATAATTCCTGGGTTCGCAACTGATCTATTAGGATTTCTTTTAATATTTCCTATTACAAGAAAATTATTTTTTGGAAAAATTATTAATAAATTTAAAAATGGGACAAAAATTAAAAAACCATATATAGAAGGTGAGTTTGAAGATATTGAAGATGACGATGAACGAAAATTATAAAATTATGAGTAAATTTATTAAAGACATATCAGGTGAAACACCTGATTTAGAAACCTATTTATTCGTAAAAGATTTTATTTCGAAGTATCAACTAAATATTGAAATAAATTCTAAACCCTTAAAAGCGCAGATTATTGAGGTAAACACATTATTAAAATTTCACGACATATCAGAAAGTAAAAAAAAATCACATTTTGAATTGACTTATACATCTGTAATAAAACTCACTGAAGAGATAAAAGATAAAAAAGTTTTGCAAAAAATAATACTGTGTGATGTGCAGAAAGAAATTTATCCAGAACTAGAAAAGGCTCTTCTTAATCTTTTACATACATCTGGGTATCCAAATATTAAATTTGAAAAAAAAGTTGATTTTGATGAGCTTTATAACAAGCAATTCAATTAAAAAAAATTTTTCTTCAAATTAATTTTTAAATATTGTTCATGATTTCTTTTTTCTGTCTCACTAGGTTCAATGACTTTTTTAAAATACGAAATGTTTGTTTTTAAAACTTGATTGTTACTGCTGCTATCGTTACTAAAATTCAATTTAGGCTCTTTTTGATCAATTAAATTAATATAAACTTTTGATAATAGGTCACAATCGATTAGAGCTGTATGTTTTTCTCTTTTAGAGTTGTCTATTCTATACCTTCTGCATAAAGCGTCTAAGCTATTGGATGATCCTGGAAATTTATCTCTAGCTAAAATAACAGTATCTACAATTTCGTTATTAATTAAATCTTTACCTGCTATTTTCAATTCGTTATTTAAATGTGATAAATCAAATTCAGCATTATGAATAATTAGTTTTTTTCCTTTAATATAAAGTAAAAAATCATCTGCTATTTCTTTAAATCTTTTTTTATCAGATAAAAACTCATCAGTATAACCATGAGTTTCTAAAGCTTTTTCAGAAACTTTTCTCTCAGGGTTTAAATAGCAATGAAAATTATTATTGGTGGGAATGAAATTTTCCAGTTCTATGCATCCAATCTCAACTATTCGGTGACCTTCTTTAACAGACAATCCTGTTGTTTCTGTATCTAAAATTATTTCTTTCATTTAATTAATTTGTTTTAAAATATATCTAATTTGTTTTTTAACAGATTTCTCTGAAAAATTATTTTTAATTATAAAATTTGATTTTTTCTTTTTGTAGTCAAGTGACAGTTGTATTTTTCTAAATTTATTAAAAATTTTTGAGTCAAAATTTTCTCTTCTTTTTAATCTTTTCAGGATTTCTGCTCTATTAGCTTGGATATATATCAAAATATCTTTTGTTTTATTAATTCTATTTTCAAGCAGTAATGGAATATCTAAAATAACTAATTTACTATTTTTATTTTTCTTTAAAAAAATGTTCATCTGTTTCCTGACCTCTGGATGAACAATATTAATAATTTTTCTAAGATTACTCTTATTTGCCAATATTGTTTTTGTTACTTCTTTTTTTTTAATTGGAAATTGAGTGATGAACTTAGGTAAAGTTTTATTGAGTTTAATAAAGATTTTTTTACTTTTCTTGTATAATTTTCCAACTTCGTTATCTGCATTAAAAACTGGATAGCCAAAATTTTTAGCTACAAAACTTTTTCCTGATCCAATATCTCCAATTATTGCAATTCTTCTCATTTTTTAAATAAACCAAATGTGCTTTCATTAATATCAGGGTTAACACCATGCCAAACCTTGAATGCTTCAGCCGCCTGATATAAAAACATTTTTAAACCATTTTCAGTTTTATGATTTAATTCTTTAGCTATTTTTAAAAAATTAGTTTCTTCAGGGTTATAAATTACATCATAAAAAAATTTGTTTTTTCCAACCTTTGAGTAATCAAAATCGATTTTATCATCAGGCTTTAAACCTAAACTAGTAGCATTAATGACTAAATCAAAAGAGGATGATTGCCCCCATTCAATTATTTTTAAATCTCCAAACATATCTTTTAAACCTTCAGCATTAGTTTTTGTTCTATTGCTTACTGTAATCTCTGAGGCTTGCATTCTTTTCAAAGCAAAAATTATAGATGGAACTACTCCACCTGCTCCAAGTATCAAAATACTTTTTTGAGAAACATCGAACCCAGTATCATTCATGGCCAACTCGAAACCTTTAATGTCTGTGTTTGCACCAATTAAAAAATTGTCCTCTAAATAAATAGTATTTACAGATTGGGTTTTCTCAGCCTCAGGTTTTAGTTTATCTAAATATTTGATAACCTCATTTTTAAACGGTATTGTCACATTGGCTCCTGCAATATTTTTATTTTTAATACTAGAAATTATTTCTTTCAATTCATCTTTTTCTGATTTTTTTTTATCATAAATAGCTTTCAAATTTTTTTCTTTAATCCAATGATTATGTAATAAAGGAGACAATGAATGTTCAATGGGGTTACCAATCACTACATATTTTTTCATATTGATTTTCTTTTACTTAAAATTTTCAAGATATTTTTTAATTTTTTTAATTGGAAGCCCCATAATAGTATCTTCATCACCTTCAATATTTAAGAATAAATTTCTACCCTCCCCTTCAATTTGATAAACATTGTACGCATATAGTGCTTCATCCGAAATTTTTGATAAATAATCTCTCAGTTCATCCAAGCTAAATTTCCTCATTGTTAAAGTTGCTTTATCAGTGTAATTCCAAATCATGGCACCATTTTGAGAGATACAAACTGAACTAATGAGATTGTGTTTTTTTCCATTAAGCTTTTTTAAAATTTCTAAAGCTTGATCTCTATTTTTAGGTTTAGATATTAATTCCTCATCTAAATCTATTACGCTATCAGCGCCTATAACTAAAAAACCTTGGTTTTTTTGACTAACCTTGTTTGCTTTTAGTTCAGCTAAATTTTTTGATATAAATTCGGGAGATGCTTTTTCTTTGAGCAAACTTTCTTTAACAATATCTTCATCTAAATTAGAATTTTGTACCTCCGTGAATATATTATTATTATCCAAAATTTGCTTTCTTACTTTGCTTTTGGAGGCAAGGATAATTTTAACCATTATTTTTATATATTTCGTATATTTTTATAATTGAAGCAGCTGTTTCTTCGACCGATTTTCTAGTCACATCTATCATCGGCCATCTATATTTTTTAAAAGTATTCTTGGCGTCATCAACTTCTTTTTTGATTTTAGATAAGTCTGTATAAGATTTATTTTGAGACTCTTTCAATGAATTCATTCTGTTTTTTCTTATGTCAGCTAATCTCTCTGGTTCGGTGCTTAATCCGACAATGCAGTTAATACTTGGTTCTTCTTTTAAAATATCTGGTATAGAATTTTCATTTACTAAAGGAATATTAGATATTTTAAACCCTTTATTTGCCAAATAGATTGAGGTTGGGGTTTTGCTCGTTCTACTAACACCCAGTAAAATAATATCTGATTTTTTAATATCTTTAACTAAATTTCCATCATCATGGTTCATAGTGAACTGAATTGCTTCAATCCTTTTATAATACTCATCATTTAATGTGTATTGACCGCTAGGTTGGTGAGAAGCTTTTTGATTAAGTAATTTTGAAAAGCTTAAAATTAAATCCCCAAGGATACCAAAACAAGGTATTTTCTTTTCTTCACTATTTTTTGCAAGGTATTTCGCGAGTCCACTGTCTACGATTGAATATAGAATTATAGAGTTTGGATTTTCTTGAGCATTAGATAAGATTTTCAAGATTTGGTTCTCTGTTCTCGTAAAAGCATAGGTGTGTATTTTGTAATTTATGTTTTTAAATTGAGCTTTAATTGCAGTAAAAATTCTATCTAATGTTTCGCCTGTTGAATCTGATATAAGATAAATTTGATAAGTATTACTCATGTATAAAGTGTTAATAGTTTTGTTTTAATTAAACAAAGTTGATTAATTTTATAAATTTTAAATTTATGCTGTAAAACATAGCTTTTATTAACATTATTAAACATCTGTATAAAGTTTTTCATTAAATTGTAATATTGGCAATAAGCTTCAATATTACTTATATATATAACAAAAATTTAACTTTAAATGTTAATAACCAGTTAATAAAATGTATATAAAATTTAATCCACATATTCCACAGTTCATACTACAAATATTATTAAATAGATTTAATTATTAATATGTCTGACATTAAAAAAGTTATTAAAGATAAAAAAACAGATCTAAATCCCATATGGATTATGAGACAGGCTGGAAGATACTTGCCAGAATTTAGAGAAATTAGAAAGAGAAATACTGATTTTATGAAATTATGTTTAAATTCCAGTTTATCAGCTGAAATAACGTTACAACCTCTAAAAAGATTTGACCTAGATGCTGCTATAATCTTTTCTGATATATTGATTTTACCTTATGGTCTGAAACAAAAGGTAGAATTTAAAAAAAATTTTGGTCCTATTCTTGGTGATTTAAGTCTTGATCAAATATCCAAGGTTACAGAAAATGATTTTACTGAAAGAGTTAATCCTGTTTATAAAGCTATTAATTTGGTAAAAAAAAACGATATAACATTAAATAAGTCTACCATAGGTTTTGTTGGAGCTCCTTGGACACTACTTGTTTATATTCTTAATAAGCAATCTCCAAAAATAAAACTCAAAGAGAATTTTTTTAAAGATTTTTCTATAATTGAAAAAACTCTGGTGATAATTGATAAATTTTTAAAAATTCATATTAAAAATCAAATTAATAATGGCGCAGAAATAATACAAATTTTTGACAGTTGGGCTGGATTATTAGAGGAAAAGGATTATGATTTTTATATCTACAATCCAACCTGTTCTTTAGTTGAATTTACTAAATCTTTAAATGTTCCGGTTATTTGTTTTCCAAGAAACATAAAAAATTATAAAAAATACTGTGAAATTGTAAAACCAGACGCAATTTGTATAGATTATGAAGTTGACCCTAAAAAAATTGAAAAAGAAATAAAAATTCCTGTACAAGGTGGTATGGATCCAAAAGTCTTACTCACCGATAAAGACAATCTTAAAAAAGAAGCAAATAAGTATCTGGATATTTTTAAGGATCATCCATATATATTTAATTTAGGCCATGGGATTTTACCTGAAACCGATCCTAATATGATGGATTATTTGGTCAAAACTGTAAAGAACTACCGATGAAACAAGAATTAAACCACCCACCTGTTAATTTCGGCAAAACAGGAGTTTTAATAATAAATTTGGGAACTCCAGATTCAACAAGTTGGCTTGATATCAGAAAATATTTAAAAGAATTTTTATCTGACAGAAGGGTAATAGAAGTTAACCCTATAATTTGGCAGATTATATTAAATGTCTTTATATTAAATTTAAGACCTTCTAAAACCGCAAAAGCTTATAAGGAAATATGGATGGAAAATGAAAACATATCTCCTCTTCTCTATTATACACAACAACAAGCTAAAAAATTGTCAAACTCAATACCCGAAAATGATGTAATTGTTGATTATGCTATGAGGTATGGAAACCCAAGTATTAAAAGTAAAATAGAACATTTACATGAAAAAGGTTGTGAAAATTTGATTATATTGCCTTTGTATCCTCAATATGCTGCAGCAACAACAGCTACAGTTTGTGATGAAGTTTATAGAACTTTGATGAAAATGAGATGGCAACCATCTATAAAGATAATACCACATTATGAGTCACATCCCTTGTATATAGGAGCCTTGGTTAATTCATTAAACAAAAAGATAAAAGAAATAAACTGGAAACCAGATTTAATTTTGGCATCTTATCATGGTATCCCCCAAAAATATTTTGATAAAGGAGATCCGTATCATTGCTACTGTCAAAAGACTACAAGACTTATCTCAGAAAAGTTTAATTCTATAGAGCTTAAAACAACTTTTCAGTCACGATTTGGGCCTCAAAAATGGCTTGAACCTTACACAGATAAGACACTAGAAAAATTGCCCAAAGAAGGCAAAAAGAATGTTCTTGCAATATGTCCTGGTTTTTCCTCAGATTGCGTTGAGACTTTGGAAGAAATTCTCATTCAAGGTAAAGAAAGTTTTCTAGAGTCTGGTGGAGAAAATTTCGATATGGTGCCTTGTTTAAATGATAGTGACGATCATATAGCTTTACTAAAATCTTTAATTCAAAAAAATTTGTAATTTATGAATACTTATTTGCTTTTTAAATCTCTTCATTTGATAGCAGTAATTTCCTGGATGGCGGGCCTTTTGTATCTTCCAAGAATCTTTGTCTATCATTCACAAAATGATGATAAACCATTAGTTTCAGAAGTATTTAAAGTTATGGAAAAAAAACTTTTTTTTTACATCATGACACCAGCAATGACATTATCCTGGATATTTGGATTAATATTAATACATGAAATAGGCTTTGGGCAGTTAGGCCAAAAATGGATGATCTTAAAATTAATTTTTGTGGTTATCTTAACCTTGTACCATTTTTACCTAGGAAGAATTCTGGGGCAATTTAAATTAGATATAAATAAGCATTCTCACAAATACTTTAGATATATCAATGAAATACCCACATTATTGCTTATTTTAATCATATTTGTTGTGATATTTAAGCCTATCTAGGGTTGAATTAATTGGATTAACATATATATTATAAAAATTATTAAGTCCTTAATAATTTACTCATGAACATTCAAGAACTAAAACTAAAATCGTCTGAACAACTTATTGCTCAAGCTGAAGAGCTAGGTATAGAAAATGCAAGCACATTAAGAAAACAAGAAATACTCTTTGCAATTTTAAAAAAAGTTGCTGAAAAAGAGGAAATAACCGGTGCCGGTGTACTTCAATTGCTTCAAGATGGATTCGGTTTTCTTAGAGCAATGGAGTCTAACTATTTGCCAGGTCCAGATGATATATACGTTAGCCCAAGTCAAATCAGAAAATTTGGTTTAAGGACCGGTGACACTATAGAAGGGCCTGTAAGAGCTCCGAAAGAGGGAGAAAGATACTTTGCATTATTACAAGTTAGTAAAATTAATTTTGAAGAACCTGACAAGTCTAGACACAAAATTGCATTTGACAATTTAACTCCTCTATATCCAGACAAGCAACTTGTTATGGAAGTGGAGCAGGTAAAACCTGATAAAAAACAAGATTTAACACCAAGACTTATTGATCTAGTAAGTCCTATTGGAAAAGGTCAAAGATCAATTATTATCTCACCTCCTAAGGCCGGTAAAACTATGATTTTACAAAGTATAGCCAACTCAATAGCAAAAAATTATCCTGAATGTTATTTGATTGTTTTGCTAATTGATGAGAGACCTGAAGAAGTAACTGATATGCAAAGAACTGTAAAAGGTGAAGTGATTAGTTCAACATTTGATGAACCCGCACAACGCCATGTTGCTGTTGCTGAGATGGTAATAGAGAAAGCAAAAAGGTTAACTGAACATAAAAAAGATGTTGTTATACTTTTAGATTCGATAACAAGATTAGGGCGAGCTTACAATGCGGTCATTCCAAGTTCCGGAAAGGTTTTGACAGGTGGTGTTGATGCGAATGCTCTTCAAAGACCAAAGCGATTTTTTGGTGCTGCAAGAAATATTGAAGAGGGAGGATCATTGACAATTATTTCTACAGCATTAATTGATACGGGAAGTAGGATGGATGAGGTAATTTTTGAGGAATTTAAAGGAACTGGAAATAGTGAAACAGTTCTTGACAGAAAAATTGCTGATAAAAGAATTTATCCAGCTATTGATATTACAAAATCAGGTACAAGAAGAGAAGAATTATTGTTCGATAAAAATGATCTTCAAAAAATGAATGTTTTAAGAAGAATTATTGCTCCAATGGGCACAATGGATGCGATTGAATTTATCAATTCCAAATTAAAAGATACTAAAAATAATGCTGAGTTTTTTAATTCAATGAACAAACCGGCATAGTCCCCTTAATGGTATCAGTTCAAAACCTAGAACTTGAATTACAAAGCCTATTTAAAGAAAAAAAATTCTCCGAAATAATTTTTGAAATTACTACAAAATCTAAAGAAGATGAGAGAAATGCTGGATTATTTGTTTTACTAGGTATAAGCCGAATATCTCTAAATAAAAAAAATAAAGATCAGGTAGAGTTAGCTGTTGGTGATTTCAAAAAAGGATATCTCAAAGAATTAACCAGTGAAAATAGTCTTAATGGGCTTATAAATTTTGTGCTTGCAAGTGTAATTTTGAGTGATTTTGAAAATACAAATGTAGATTTTGATGAGATAAAAAATTTTTATAAAGCGTCTCCAGAAACTTTCCAAAATAAAAGACCAATTAATATCGCAATGACTACAGTTTATTCAAGACTAAATGATTTTAAAGGAATGGTTTATCATCTTGAAAAAGTAATTAAATCTGGAGATTTTATATCAAATGATTTGTGTAATTATGGTTTTTGGAGGTGTTATGATAAGCGTTGGTCTCAAGAGAATTTTTTTAATTACGGTAAGTTTGTTGAAAAAAATCTAAATAAATATTCCGATAACCAAATAATAGAATTATCTAATAAAAAAAATGAAAAGATTAAATTAGGCATTTTGTCTGCAGATTTAAAGACAGGACATTCTATAACCTTTTTTTTAAAGACCATTTTATTGCATTATAATAGAGATGAAATTGAAATTTATTTAATTTCAAATCAAAAAGATCCTAATTCTATCTCGACTGAGATTTCTAATTTAGTTTTTAGAACAATAGATATTAATCAATTAAACGATTTAAGTGCTTTGAATAAAATTAGGGAATTAAATTTAGACATAATGTTAGATGTTATGGGTTACACATCGAGAAATAGAATCACCTTGTTTAAAAATAGAATTGCAAAAAAACAGGTAATATGGATGGGCTATTGTAATACTACTGGATTAAAAAATATGGATTACATTATTACAGACCCGAATCTAATCTATGATAATGAAAAAGATTTATATGCAGAACAAATTTTATATCTGCCGGAAATTTGGAATACCCATTGTGGGTTCGAATTTGAGAGAATAGAAAACCCCCCTCCATTTATAAAAAATGATTATATTACTTTTGGATCATTTAATAATCCATCTAAGATTAATGAAGATGTTATTGATTGCTGGTCAAAAATATTAAAAAATATTGATAATTCTAAATTGATAATAAAATGTCCTAACGATAAACATCAATTAATTAGAATTAAAAAATCTTTTAAAGAAAAATTTATTCTGCAGTCTATTATTTTTCATACAAGTTTTGATGATAAAAAAGAGCATCTTAATTTATATAAAAAAATAGATATTGCCTTAGATACATTTCCTTATAATGGAGTAACAACATCTTTCGAAGCAATATGGATGGGTGTACCAGTAATTACTATGGCAGGATATAATTTTAATTCAAGATGTGGTGAATCGATAAATAAAAATTTGGGCATGGAACAACTGATTGCTAAAGATGAAAACGATTATGTGCAAAAAGCAATTAATTTTGCAAATGACAAAGAAAAATACATCAATCTAAGAAAATCTATATTTACCAATACAATTAAAAGTCCCCTATTTAATGCAAAAAGATTTGCAGAAAATTTTTATGATGCATTAAGAAAAATAATTAAGTGATTTAATTTATGTTAAATATTTAATTTATTATATGGTATTGATTTAATATTATGAGGTATCTCGCTTAAATTTACCAATGGTCCTTATCCAAAAATTAGAATTAGAAACAACTGAGCTATTTAAACAAAAAGAATATTCTAAGGTTGTATTTGAAATTTCATCAAAAACTAATGAGGAGGAAAGATCATCCTTTTTATGTAATTTATTGGGCTTAAGTAGAATTTCTAACGATAATAAAAATAAGAATTTATTATCTATAGCCATAAATGATTTTAAATCGGGTTTTTTGAAGGAAAAAAATACAATTCAGTCAATAGATTGTCTGGCAAACTTTATTACTACAAGTGTTCTGTTAATAGATTTAGAAAAAAATTATGAATTTAACTTCAGCGAGATAATTAATTTTTATAAATTATCTGAAAAATTTTGTATTAATCACAGGCCAATTAATTTGGCGATGGCAATGGTTTATCGTAGGTTAAATGATCCAAAAAAATTAATACTTCACTTTAGTAGACTTATTGAAGCAAAAAAGTTTAATTCCAATGATTTGTGTAATTATGGTTACTGGCAATGTTTTAATAAAGATTGGAAACAATCTGATTTTTTCAATTTTGGCAAGTTTCTAGATCAAAATCTTAAAGAAATTCCACATAACCAATTAGTTGAAATTTCTAAGGAACCTAATTCAAAAATTAGAATAGGTTTTTTGTCCTCAGATATTCTTTCAGGTCATTCAATAACTTACTTTTTAAAAACAATACTTTCAAATTATGAAAAAAGTAAATTTGAAATTATTTTAGTATTAAGTAATTCAAAAGAAGATAAGTTGACAAACAACTTTAAGAATTTAGTGGATAAAACAATTAATATTTCTCAACTAAATAATGTTAATGCCATAAATCAAGTAAGAGAGCTAAACTTGGATATCTTAGTTGATTTAATGGGCTATACTTCAACACATCGTATTGAATTATTTAAAAGTAGAATGGCTAAAAAGCAAATAATTTGGATGGGGTATTGTAATACTACTGGATTAAAAAATATGGACTACATCATATCAGATCTAAATCTAATTAACCGAGAAGAGGAGAAATTTTACACCGAAAAAGTAATATATTTACCAAAAATTTGGAATACTCATTGTGGATTTGATTTTGAACGAAAAGAAAATTCTCCACCATTTTTTAAGAAAAAATTTTTTACTTTTGGTTCTTTTAATAGTTTTGATAAAATTAACTCAGATGTAGTTTCTTGTTGGTCAAATATTTTAAAAAAAATTAGTAATTCAAAACTTGTTTTGAAAACATCCAAGCGACAACATGCTCAAGATAGAATTAAAGAGTTATTCAAAAAAAATGAAGTTTTAGATTCAATCAGATTTAGTGAGAGAGAAGAGGTGTTTGAAAATCATCTTAATGCTTATAACGAAATAGACATCGCTTTAGACACATTTCCTTATAATGGAGTAACAACATCTTTCGAAGCAATATGGATGGGTGTACCAGTAATTACTATGGCAGGATATAATTTTAATTCAAGATGTGGTGAATCGATAAATAAAAATTTGGGCATGGAACAACTGATTGCTAAAGATGAAAACGATTATGT
Organism: uncultured Pelagibacteraceae bacterium; assembly: GCA_902589765.1. GTDB lineage: Bacteria > Pseudomonadota > Alphaproteobacteria > Pelagibacterales > Pelagibacteraceae > Pelagibacter. The sequence continues at coordinate 36,698 of CACIUF010000001.1, read as the reverse complement.
GCAAAAAATAATCAATTTATCAGATAATCATGATGAGTACACAAATTTAAGAAAATTTGTTTTTACAAATGCATTAAAAAGTCCATTATTTGATAATCAAGATTATAGTAAGAATTTTTTTGAGGCATTAGAGCAAATAGTTAAATAAAAATATTTAATTTTAATATTTAGATTAAGTCATTATAATTCATATATGACAATCTTCGCTCTATCATCGGGACCAGGAATATCTGGAGTTGCTATTATTAGAATTTCAGGATCAGAAGCGTCTAAAGCAATAACTCTGCTTACTGGAAAGGCTCTCCCCTCTCCCAGGGTCGCATCGCTTCGAAAAATAAATAGTATTAACACTTCTGAACTTATTGATGAGGGCATGATTATCTGGTTTCCAGGCCCTGAGAGCTATACAGGCGAAGATATGGCTGAGATTCATGTCCATGGAGGGAAAGCAATCGTTTTAGCTCTACAAAACGAATTGTCTAAGATAGAAAATTTTAGATTAGCTGAACCTGGAGAATTTACAAAAATAGCTTTTCAAAATGGTAAAATTAATTTGTTAAAAGCTGAAAGTATAGCTGATCTGATTTCAGCAGAAACTGAAATCCAAAGATTACAAGCGGTAAAAATTATGAAAGGTAAATCAGCTGAAAAATTTAATGGTTTAAGAGAAAAGTTATTAAAAATTTTATCTTTTATTGAGGCAAAAATAGATTTTCCAGAAGAGGATTTACCTGATGAAAATGTTCAACAAATTAAAAGGGATTCAGCTAATGTTTTAGAGCAAATTAAAAAAATTTTAGATGATCAAAAAGTAGGTCAAATAATACGTGAAGGTTTTAAGATTGCTATTGTTGGTCCAACTAATGCTGGGAAATCTTCTTTATTGAATAGTTTATCGAATAAAGAAGTAGCAATAGTCTCTGAAATTGCAGGAACAACAAGGGATGTAATTGAAACACATTTAAATATTGATGGTTATCCAGTTATTATTTCAGATACAGCAGGCATCAGAAACTCTAAAGATGAAATAGAGAAAAAAGGCATAAAGTTATCGTTAGATAGAGCAGAAAATGCTGACTTGAAATTAGTTGTAGTAGACGCGAAAAGTGTGGATTTAAGCGGATTTTTGAGTGATCTATTAAAAGACAATGCAATTTTAGTTGTTAATAAGTCAGATCTTATTGACGGTGAATTAGGCAGTGAGGTAACAAAGTTAGACCATGTTTTAATTTCAATAAAGGAAAATTTAAATTTAGATAAATTAATTTCAAAAATTAAAGATAGGTTAAAAACAAAGTTTATTATAAATGAAGATATATTAATTACTAGAGAAAGACATAGACAACACTTAGTTCAGTGTTCAGATAATTTAACTAATTTTTTAAAAAAAAATGATAAAAAAGATTTTGATAAAGCCGCAGAAGATTTGAGGTTAGCTACCAGACATTTAGGTATGATCGTTGGAAAGGTTGATGTGGAGGAAGTATTAGGTAGCATTTTCAATGATTTTTGCATTGGAAAATAAGAACCTTGTAAAATTTTTTTTCAACTATAAATTTACATCATGAAAAATGAATTTTCATTTGATGTCGTTGTAATTGGAGGTGGTCATGCTGGTTGTGAGGCAGCAGCTGCCTCAGCACGTCTAGGCGTAAATACTGCCCTATTTACTCATGATAAAAGTACTATTGGTGAAATGTCATGTAATCCTGCAATTGGTGGCTTGGGTAAAGGTCATTTAGTTAGGGAAATAGATGCATTAGATGGTGTCATGGGAGTAATTGCAGATAAATCAGGAATACAATTTAGGTTACTTAATAGAAGCAGAGGACCAGCTGTGAGAGGTCCAAGAACTCAATCTGACAGATCATTATATAAGAAATTTATGCAAGAAAAACTTGTAAACTATTGTAATTTAAGCATTTTTTCAGATCCTGTAATTAAGTTTATTTTTACTAATAATACAATAAATGGCTTTTTAACATTAAAAGGTAACAAGGTTAATTGTAATAAAATAATACTCACAACTGGCACATTTTTAAATGGATTAATACATATAGGTGATGAGCGCACGCCTGCTGGAAGATATAATGAAAAACCTAGTACAGGTTTGAGTGAACAATTAGAAAAATATAAATTCAAAATAGGGAGATTAAAAACAGGTACTCCACCAAGACTGGATGCCAGGACAATAAATTTCAAAAATTTGGAAAAACAAGCAGCTGATGAAAATCCTTATTTCTTTTCCTTCTTAACGAAATCAACTTCGAATAAACAAGTGTCGTGTTCTATGACTTACACAAATGAAAAAGTGCATAAGATTATTGAAAAGAATTTATCCAAGAGTGCGATGTATTCTGGGAGCATTCAAGGAGTAGGTCCTAGATATTGTCCATCAATTGAAGATAAAATAGTTAAGTTTGCTGACAAGACGAGACATCAAATATTTTTAGAGCCTGAAGGGTTACATGACCATACAATTTACCCAAATGGTATATCAACTTCTCTACCTGAGGTAGTACAAGCTGAAATACTCAATAATATCAATGGTTTAGAGAATGTAAGAATAATCAGACCAGGATATGCTATAGAATATGACTATATAGACCCTAGGGAGCTTTTTTTAACTCTTGAGACAAAAAAAATTAAGAACCTATTTTTAGCTGGTCAGATTAATGGAACCACAGGATATGAGGAGGCTGCAGCTCAAGGTCTTGTAGCGGGTGTAAATGCAGCATTGTCATTTATGGGTAAAGAGCCGTTCATTCTTGATAGGTCAGACGCCTATATAGGGGTTATGATAGATGATTTAGTTACAAAAGGTGTAGCTGAGCCTTATAGAATGTTTACTTCAAGAGCTGAGTACAGGTTAAGTTTAAGAGCAGATAATGCCGATCTAAGGCTCACGAATAAAGGTATAAAAATTGGCCTAGTTTCTGATGCAAGAAAATCAAAATTTGAGGATAAATTTGCAAAAATGAGTGAAATATCGTTTCAAATGGCTAGTTTAAGTATATCTCCAACAAAAGCAGATAGGCATGGGATAAAAATTGCTAAAGATGGTATTTTAAGGTCTGCAGATGAAATTTTAACTCAAAAAGACGTTAATATGAGCAAAATAAGGAGTATTTGGCCTGAAATTAAGGATTTTGGGTTAGAGATTGATGAGCAAATAGAAATTAACTCACATTATAGGGGTTATTTAAAAAAGCAAAATGCAGATATCTTAGCTTTTAAAAGAGATGAGAATTTACTTATTCCAGATAATATAGATTATGACCAATTTTCTGGTTTATCAAATGAAGTAAAAGCAAAATTTAAGGAAATAAGACCAAAAACTATGGGCCAAGCACTTCGGATTGACGGAATTACCCCAGCTGCTGTATATATTTTGTTGTCACACGTTAAAAGAAAGTCTATTAAGCATATAGCTTAATGGATTCGATAATTTCTAAAAATTACTCTCAAATTAATAGATTTAATGTTTCACGTGAAACTTGTAATGATCTTGAAAGCTTAATAAGCATGATTCAAAAAAAAAATAAGGAAATTAACATAATTAGTAAAAAAAAATCTGAAAAAGGTGCTATAAGACAAAGACATATAATTGATTCAGCGCAAATAATTGATTTTGTTGATTTAAATAGTAATACAACTTCAGATTTAGGATCTGGGGGTGGAATGCCCGGTATAATAATTGCAGTCTTAATGAAGAAATTAAAAAACAGCATGAAAGTCCAACTTTACGAAAAAAGTTATCACAAATGTGCTTTCTTAAAAGATGTCTCAGAAAAATTAGAGCTTAACACAGAAATTATACAAAAAGATATTTTTAAAATTAAAAATATTGAAACTGGAACGATTATGACCAGAGCTTTTAAACCAATGCCTATAATTCTTGATTTAGTGCAAAAAAATTTTCGGAATTATAAAAATATTATTTTATTTATGGGTAAAAGTGGAAGAAAAATTTTAAATGATACTCTTAAAATTTGGAACTTAGATTATGAGGAAAAAAAAAGTGTAACAAGTGAGGATTCATTTTTATTGAATATTAAAAATATGGAAAAAAAAATTTAATGAAAATTATTTCTATTATAAATCAGAAGGGTGGAGTTGGCAAAACAACAACAGTGATAAATCTTGCATCTGCATTAACACAGCAGGGAAAAAAAATTTTAATAATTGATTTAGACCCTCAAGGAAACGCAACAACTGGTCTAGGTTTATCTAATATTGAAAGGTCTGATGAAACTATTTATGGTATCTTAAATGGGACTAAGTCTATTTCAGAGGTAATTAAAAAAACTAAATTTGATAATCTAGATCTGATAACATCAAATGTCGATTTATCTGGTTTAGAGGTCGAAACAGCTGGGGATAGCGATCGTGCATTTATTCTAAAATTAAAATTAACCGCATATTTAAATGATTCTGGAGGATTATATGATTATATACTTATAGATTGTCCACCATCTTTGAGTTTATTGACTGTAATGGCTCTTGTTTGCTCAAATTCTCTTTTGGTTCCTCTTCAGACAGAATTTTTTGCACTAGAAGGCTTAACTCAATTAATGAAAACAATCGATCGCATTAAAGTTAATTTGAACCCTAATTTAGAAATTCAAGGGATACTTTTAACAATGTATGACCGGAGAAATAAATTATCTTCACAAGTTGAACAAGAGGCAAGAAATTATTTTAAGGAAAAGGTATATCAAACAGTAATACCACGTAACGTAAGATTATCTGAAGCCCCTTCGCATGGAGTACCTGTTTTAATCTATGATAAAAATTGCCCCGGTAGTAAATCTTACTATAGTTTTACAGATGAATTTATAAACCAAGAGAACCAAATTGGGAGTGCAGCTTAATGAATAAGATCAAAAAAGGATTGGGCAGAGGATTATCATCATTAATAGGCGAAACTAAGACAGTGGAAGCAACTAACAAACTACCAATTAGTGATCTTTATCCAAATAAATTTCAACCTAGAAAAATTTTCGATGAAGATAGTTTGAATGATTTAAAAAAATCAATAAATGAAAGGGGAATTATTCAACCAATTATAGTTCGAAAATCAGATGAAAATTCGAAGTACGAGATCATTGCTGGAGAAAGACGATGGCTTGCAGCTCAAAAAGCTGGTCTTCATGAGGTGCCTGTTGTTGTTACTAAAGCAGATGATTTGAAATCTTTAGAATTTGCGATCGTCGAAAATGTTCAAAGAAATGATCTTAACCCTCTGGAGGAAGCTCAAGGTTACCAAAGACTAATTAATGATTTTTCTTATGATCAAGAAAAAGTTTCAAAATTTATTGGGAAAAGTAGAAGTTATATTACAAATTGTCTTAGGATATTAACTCTACCTAGCGATGTATTAGATTTAATTCAAACCAAAAAATTATCTTCTGGTCACGCCAAAATATTAGTTGGTCTTGAAAATGCTAGCTTTGTTGCACAAAAAATTATCGAAAAAAAACTATCTGTTCGTCAATCAGAAAATTTTGTTAAAATTTTTAAAAGGAAAAAAAGTTTATACATTAAACGTAATGATCCCAATATTCAGAATCTTGAAAAATCAATATCTGATAAAATCGGTTTAAATGTATCAATTAAAAATAATAAAAAAAACAAAGGAACAATTACTTTTGCTTATCACGATGTTGAGCAATTAAATAAAATAATTGATATTATTAAATCTAATTATTAATTTTAGAATTGCTTTTTTCTATAATAAAGTTGGTAGTTATACATAAAGAATTGTTATAATTTTTTTTTATCTCTAGTTCTACATCACTTATACTATTTATGAGTTTTTTTATTTCTTTAAGTTTCCATTTACTAAGTTGTATTTTAACAATTTCTTTATCTTTCCAAAAGATAGGTGGTTTAGCTGAATTAATTGTTTTATTAATATCATTATTTCGTTCTAATTGAGTTGCAAGTTTTAAAATTTTTTTAGCTTTGGCCAAGAAGGTTCTTAAAATTATAATACTATCTTCAGGATTATAATTATTTTCATTTAGTATGTTTATGGTTTTATTTTTATTTTGGGCCAAACAATTATCAATAAGTTCTGACAATCCATAATTTTCACTTAAATTAATTAATTTTACAATTTCTTCGGTTGAAATTTTTTTTTTATTAGAAGCATAATTTTTTATTTTATTAAGTTCATTCTGTAAATTCTGTCTATCACCATTACATTTCTCAACTATCAAATTTATATTTTGTTGTGAAATTGAGATGTTTTCCTTTTTTAAAATTAATACAGTCAATCTTGATAGAGTTTCATTATTATCTTGATATGTAGGAATGCAAATTAAATCTTTATTTTTTTCAAAAAGAGATCTTAGCTTTGATTTTGTTTCTAATAGATCTGCATTTAAAATTATTTTAATATTATCTAAATCCCGATCAATCAAGTTCAGAATAATTTCATAAATTTTATCTGTAGCTCTGTTAATTATTATGACCTTATTATTATCGAATAATGAGCCAGATAAAACATTTTCATAAAAAGGTTCAATTTCATCTTTGATCTGTTTTTCATCATATTTAAAAATTTTTCCTTTATATCTTTTTATTATTTCGTTAATGCATTCTGATTTTAAACCCTCATTTTTGCCGTATAATAAGTGGAAAATCGTATTGTTTTTGATTTTATTTAATTCAAATGTTTTTAGAATCATTTAATCATTGCAAGCCGGAGAATTAGCTTTTGTGATATTGAATTAGCGAGATTTCTTTTAATATTTTTTTCATAATTTTTTTCTTCATATTTATCGTCAATTTTTTTAAAATTAAATTTTTCATTTACTTCAAAATTTTCTGAGCCATCTCTTTTTTTGATCGCAAAAAATGTAACTACATTAGCTTGGTAATCAGTTATTGAGCCTGTTGTATTTTTGGCTAAAACATTTTTTGAATAATTAGTATTGAAACTTATATTTATAATTTCATTGGAATCATTTTTACTATTTCTTTTAAGGTTTGTAGCTATCAAATTATTTATATCTTTATCACCTGTAAAATTTGTTATGATGATTTTATAATCAACAAAATTTTGGTTAGAATAGACTGGCCTATATTCACAATTACTTAATAGACTTAATGATAAAACTACAAAAAAAATTTTTTTTAACATTTAAATTATTATATTCAAAAGTTTGTCTTTTATATAAATTTTCCTTTTTATATTTTTTTGATCTAAATATTTTTTTATTTTCTCATTATTATTAATTATTTCAAAGAGTTTTTCCTCAGTTATATTTGGCTTTGTTTGTATAAGACCTCTTTTTTTTCCATTAATTTGTATAACAATGTTAATTGTATCCTCTTTTAACATTGAAGTATTATATTTTGGCCATTTAAAATTCTTGGCCTTTATAATACTTAGACACTCATTAGCAAAATGTGGTAAAATTGGGGTCATAACAATTAAAATTTTTTCATAATTTTCAAAAATTGTTTTTTTCGTGTATTTTTTTTCTATTTGCTTATTCAAGAACGAGTACATTTCATATAAATTAGCTACAATTTTATTATAACTAAAACTTTCAAGATTATCGTGCACTTTTTTTAAATACTTATTGGTATATTTTGAAATTTCATCATCGTTATCTTTGTTATGATCTTTATTAATTTCATCTACGATTTTTTCGTTTAATTTCCAAAGTTTCTGCACAAACTTAAAAGATGAGAGAATACCTTCCTCTGACCACTGAACATCTTTCTCTGGAGGACTATCAGATAAAATAAAAAGTCTTGCTGAGTCAGCGCCATAATTAGCAATTATATTTTCTGGATCGATTGTATTTTTTTTTGACTTTGACATAGACTCTGATGGTCCGATTGTAATTAATTTAGATTTATCTTTTTTAAGATATTTTTTACCATCTATATTTTCAATTTCATCAGGACTAACCCAATTATTATTAGGATCTTTATAAGTTTCATGACAGACCATTCCTTGTGTAAACAGGCCACTGAATGGCTCTAATATATCAAAATTTTTATTATCATGTGATAACGCTTGCATAAAAAATCTTGAATAAAGTAAATGTAAAATTGCATGTTCAACACCACCAATATATTGATCTACAGGCATCCAATAATCGATATCTTTTTTTTTAAATCCATATTCACTTTCTGTTGGCGAACAGAATCTTAGATAATACCAAGATGAGCAAACAAAAGTATCTAATGTGTCAGTCTCCCTAAATAACTTTTTTCCATCTAAACTTATTTCTCTCCAATTATTCTGGCTATCGAGTGGATTACCTTTTACATTAAGATCTATATTTTCTGGTAATTCCACCGGTAACATTGATTTCGGAATTGGGTAAGCTTTGCCATCCTTATCGTAAGCTATAGGGATTGGACATCCCCAATATCTCTGTCTAGAAACACCCCAGTCTTTTAGTCTAAAGTTAATTTGTTTTTTTCCTAATTTTTTTTCCTCTAAAATCTTTATTGTCTCTGAAATAGAATTTTCTGGTGCTTTAAGGCCATTAAGGAAATCAGAATTAATCAAGATACCTGGCCCAGGATATGCCTCATCACTTACTTCAAATTTTTCATCTTTGTCAAGTGGTCGTACAACAGTTTTTATATCTAAATTATATTTTTTTGCGAAATCAAAATCTCGTTGATCATGCGCAGGACAACCAAAAACTGCACCAAATCCATAATCCATAAGTACAAAGTTTGCAAAATATACTGGTACTTTTTGTTTTGGATTTAAAGGATTTACAGCTTCTAGATTTGTTTTAAAACCAATTTTTTCTCCAACTGCTATCGCTTCTTCAGTTGTCCCAGTTTTAGAACATTCCTCCTTAAAATTCAAAAAATCCTTGTTATTTTGAAAAAATTTTGAAATCTCGTGATCTACGGACAACGCTAAAAAGGAAAATCCAAACAAGGTATCTGGTCTTGTAGTAAAACATTTAATATTTTTAATGGGTAAATCTCCCTCAATTTTAAAATCAATCTCACATCCAAAAGATTTTCCAATCCAATTTTTTTGCATTGTTTTCACTTTGTTTGGCCAAGAGTCGAGTTTCTCTAGACCATCTAGTAGCTCTTGTGAAAACTTGGATATATTAAAAAACCATTGATTTAATTTTTTTCTCTCAACAACTGCTCCAGAACGCCAACCTTTACCATCGATGACTTGTTCATTTGCTAGAACTGTTTGATCAACTGGATCCCAATTTACATAATTTTCTTTTCTATATACAAGTTTTTTTTTAAATAATTCTAAGAAAAAAGCTTGTTGATGTTTGTAATAATCTTTATTACAAGTAGAAATTTCTCTATCCCAATCTATTGATAACCCTAGTTTTTTTAGTTGCGTTTTCATATTTGAAATGTTTGCTTCAGTCCATTTCTTTGGGTCAAGATTGTTTTGTCTTGCAGCATTTTCAGCTGGCATACCAAATGAGTCCCAGCCCATTGGATGTAAAACATTATAACCTTGAAGTGATTTGTAACGCGCCAATACATCTCCTATGGTGTAATTTCTCACATGACCCATATGAATTTTTCCTGAGGGATAAGGGAACATTTCAAGACAATAAAATTTTTTCCTTGCAGGATCAGTTTTTACTTTGAAACTTTTATTTTTTTCCCAAAAATCTTGCCATTTTTGTTCAACGATTTTAAAATTGTATCTATCCACTTCTAAAAAAATATTTTAGGCTAGTCTCCGGGGGTACTCATTTGATAAGGTTTAAAATTCTTATCTTTAGACTGCTTTTTAAAAATAGTTGCTTTTGCAAGTATTTGTTTGGTAATTTCTTTTTTTAATTGTCCATCTTGTTTATTAATACTGCAATTACTTGGTGTAACACATTTTTTATAAAAGACATCAACATCTATAGCATCAGATCTAATTTCGTTACTTAAAAATCTTATTGTAATTTTAAGAGACTCATCAGCATTACCTTGCTCAGAATACCAATCAGTTATTATTATTCCACCACTATAGTTAGCAGAGGTCAATGGCATAAAATCCAAAACATCAAGAGAAGCTCGCCATAATTCATTGGAGCTTGCAAATTCAAAGTTAGTTGCACCGCTTCCACCCTTCATCATGTTATCTATTCTAAATCCTTTTCCTTCCTCTAAATTCTTCTTCACCCTAAGTTTTGGATCAGGTGGGTTTTTTCTGGCATCGCCAGGTTTAAAAAAACCTTTTGAGCAAGATGATAGGATTAAAATCATTAGCAAAAAAATGACTAATTTTATGTTTTGAAGAAATTTAAGCATTTTCAGTTTTTAGATGAAATAAGAATAAATATACATTTAAATCTAAAATAATTAAAAAAATTCATATTTTTTGTGTGATATATTTGCAACATCATTTAAATAAATATCAAAAAAAAGGCAATTAAGGGGTTTTTTGGTCATAAAATGTTATTTTGCTCACGTTTATTATTAATAACAAACAATTACAAAGGAGTAATTAATATGAACAATTTGAAAAAAATCGGATTATCAGCTTTAGCTGGTTCTCTTGTTTCTTTCTCTGCTGGTGCTGCTGATATGTCAGTATCAGGTGGTGCTTCAATATCTTTTGACGACACTAACAGAGGAAATGGAACTAGAGGGAACGGCTTTTACATGGGTGATAGTCTAAACTTTAGTGCTAGCGGTGAAACAGATAATGGAGTCGCTATAACTGTTAAATACGAAATCGACGGTGGTACATTAGATGATTACAGCTTGTCTATGGGCGGAGACTGGGGAACCCTAATCTTCGATGGTCATGGTGCTTCATCTGCTATGGGTGCTGTTGACGATGTAACTCCAAATGCTTACGAAGAAGCATGGGACATTATCGATACAGATGGAACATCTACATCAGGTAGTCCAACTGTAATTGGTGGTGGCGGTGGAAATAACATGTTTATTTACAAGTCGCCAAACATCGGTGGTGCAACGTTTACTATGGCTTACCAAAATGACGGTGGTGCTGCTGCAGTAGAAGAGTCATTTACTGACTTTGCTATTGCGTTATCACCAGAAATGGTTGAAGGCCTAACTTTAGGTTATGCTGCTGCTGATAAACAAGTTGCTGTAAGTAAAAACACTGATAACTCTACAATGTATGTTAAATATGCTGTAGGTGCTTTCACTGTTGGTGTACAGCAATCAGAGGCAGATCATGACACTGCAAGTAACAGTCAAGAGTCAACTGCTTTTGGTATTACTTACGCAGTAAATGATGATATGTCTATCGGTTACAGTCACCATGAGTTAGAGTTTGATAGTGCAGCTAATTTAACTGACCAAGAGTCTACTGGTATTTCTGCTTCATACACAATGGGTGGAATGACATTAGCTGGTGCTATGAACGAAGTAAATTCTATGGATGGAACTGCAACTAACGACTTCGAAGGTTACGAGTTCACATTATCATTTGCATTCTAATTAATTTAGAAGACAAATTTATAGAAAAGGCCCCTTTTAGGGGCCTTTTTTTTTCTTAAAAAAAGAAATCCCACTAAAACCAGTAATATCCAATAGTTTTAGTACTTTAAGATTTTCTTTGGATATTCCCCCTAAAGCAACAACTTCATTTTGTGTATAATTACACAAAATTTTGAATTTATTTAAACCTAGATAATTTTTATTTTTTTTAAACAATGAAGATATAAAAATAGTCTCAACTTTTTGTAATTCTTTAATTTTTATTTCTTTTAAGTTGTGTGCAGATCCAATTACACTAAAATTTTTCATCTTAGCATAGGATAAGTGATTAAATTTTTTGTTGAAAGAAGGTAGATAAACTCCATCTAGTCCAAGTTTCAGAGCTAATTTGAAATTATTTGCCAAATAAAATTTATTTCCCTTTTTTTTAAGAAAATTTTTAAGTTTAATAATTTTGTTTATATCTTTCTTTATAGAGATATAGTTTCTATAAATAATTATTGTTGCCTTATCTTGTTTTTCTAAATTATTTGTATCGAATGTATTTATAAAGTAATATTTATTAAGTAATTTAATATGCATCAAATAGTTCAAAATTTAATCAACATTAAAGATGAAATAAATCAAAATCTATCTCATTCAGAAAATAATAAAATGCCAAAAATTATTGCAGTTTCAAAGACCTTTGGAATGGATAAGATATCTCCATTAATTGAATATGGACATTCAGATTTTGGTGAAAACAAAGTTCAAGAAGCTGTAGAAAAATGGAGCAGTATAAAGTCAAACAAAAATGATATTAAATTACATCTAATAGGTGGATTGCAAACAAATAAGGTCAAATCAGCAGTAAAATTGTTTGATTATATACATTCTGTAGATAGTGAAAAACTTGCAAAAAAAATATCTGTTGAACAACAGAAGCAAAATAAAAACGTTAAGGTCTTTATTCAAGTAAATATTGGTGATGAAAAGCAAAAATTTGGTGCAGATAAATCTTCAGTTTCTCAATTATATTTAAATTGTAAAGAACTTAACTTAGATGTTGTAGGGTTAATGTGTATACCACCTATTGATAAACCTTCTGATATTTTTTTTAAAGAAATGAATGTTTTAAATAATAGCTTAAATTTAAAAGAGTTGAGTATGGGTATGTCTTCAGATTATTTAGATGCATTAAAAAATTCTGCTACATATATCCGGATCGGATCTAAAATATTTGGTCAAAGATCCTAATTTATTTTGATTTTAGTTTTTTTGTTAATCAATTTTAACATAATCATAAAATCTTTTTTATTAATGGCTATACATCCAGCAGTCGGATGATAATTTTTTGTTAAGTGAATAAAAATACAACTTCCTTTAAAACTGATTGGTTTTAAATAATTATACTTTATTGGAATAATCAAATCATATTGATTGTCTTTTCGGTGAAGTTTTTCATGTTTAATATTTTCTTTTACATTAATTAATTTGTTGTATTTCTTTGGACTATATGGATCATCACACCATCCCATGTTTTTAGTAATTTTCACGCATTTTAACTTTGTTATGGGTTTTCTAATTCTATCTGATCTGTAATAGAGGTTTTCAATAGAAAAAATACCTATTGGTGTTTTTTTATCACCTTCTCTTTTTTTTTTACTCTTTCCATTTTCACCAAAACAACATTTAAAATAAAAATCATCAATTTTTAGTGTATGTTTATTTTTTAAACAAATTATCATATTGTATATCTATATGAATAATTACAATCTTATCATTTATGAGTTTGATGGATTATATAAAATTTTTACAGAAATTAAAAAGGATATAAATCTTAATTTTGAAAGAATTAGTAAGGAGCAACTGCCTAAGCTTAATTTAAAATCAAATAGTTTAATTCTTACACGAAAAGTGATACCAGGATTAAATAATCAAATCATTTTTGATAAATTTCCAATATCAATTTTCAAATTATTAGAGAAAATAAATATTGAATTTATTAAAAAAAGTTTTCATGAAAAATCAGAAATTTTAATTGGGAATTATAAATTTAATCTAAATTCGCGAGAAATGTTTTTTGAAAAAAATAAACTTAAACTTACCGAAAAAGAAATTAGTTCCATAATGTATCTCTTTAAATCTGCAAAATCGGTCAATATTGATGAATTACAATCAAAAGTTTGGAGATATCAGTCACAATTAGAAACTCATACAGTTGAAACCCATATTTACAGATTAAGAAAAAAAATTTTAGATGTTTTTGGTGATGAGAATTTTATTATAAGTAATAAAAATGGCTACGAAATCAAAAAAAAATAAGTTTGCAAAAGAATTATTTACTAAAAAGTATAAACCTCGAGTTATTAAACCTAAAAAAGGCAAAGGAAGTTTTAAACGTTTTAAAAAATAAAGAAATTAAGAATTTTCATTTATTCTAGCACCAAATTTTTGAATTATTTTAGAGGACATTTCTGTACCGTTTAATAGTGAATTCATAGTATCCATATTGTTAATTATACCATGCAAATAACCTGCAGCAAATAAATCTCCTGCTCCTGTTAGATCAATAATTTTTAAATTTTTTTTTGCGGGACATTCTTGCACTTCATTATTTTTGATTGAAATTGCTCCTGCTTCACCTCTAGTAATCACGATGTTGTTTTTAAGATTTTTAGAAAAAGCTATTACATCATCAAAAGATTTACTATCTATCAAAGACATAATTTCTTGCTCATTTGCGAATAATATATCAATTTTACTTTTGACTAATTCTAAAAATTGTTTTTTATGTCTCTCCACACAAAATAAATCTGATAAAGACATCGCAACTTTATTTGAACAGCTTATAGCTTTTTCAAATGCTCTTTTAGGGTCACCTTCATCCCATAAATAGCCTTCCAAAAAAACTAATTCACTTTTTTTAATTATGTTTTCATCTATATCATTTTCATTAATTTTTCCTGCAGTGCCTAAAAAAGTACACATTGTCCTTTCTGAGTCTGGAGTAACTAGGATTAAACAAGTTCCTGTTGGAATACTTTCTTTTTGTTTTTTATAAAAATATTTAACATTTTCTTTTTTTAATCCCTCCTCATATTTTAAGCCAAAATCATCATCAGATATTTTTCCAATAAAACCAACCTCATTTTTTAGTTGTGATAAACCCACTATTGAATTAGCAACAGATCCGCCAGAAATTGATTTTTCAATTTTTAAATTTTTTAAAAGATTTTTAAATTCAATATCATCAAAAAATAATTTCATTGTACCTTTTGTAAGATTATTTTTTGGTATAAAATTTTCATCAACTTTACAGATTACGTCAATGATTGCATTACCGATTCCAAGAACTTTCATATTATGCTTTTTTTGTTTTAATTGGTTTCTTTCTTTTAGGATAACAACTGGTACAAATTTTACAAGTTACTCCATAACATTCTCTAGCTTTACAATATTCTCGTCCATAATATATTATTTGAAGGTGAAGTTTGTTCCAACTTTTTTTAGGAAATAATCTTTTTAAATCCTTTTCAGTTTGCACAACATTTTTTCCACTTGTTAAACCCCATCTTTGAGCTAATCGGTGTATATGTGTATCAATTGGAAATGCTGGATATCCAAAACCTTGTGACATTACAACCCCAGCGGTTTTATGACCAACGCCTGGTAAGTTTTCTAATTCTTCAAATGTTTTAGGAACTTTGCCGTTATATTTTTCTATCAATATTTTTGATAGGTTGTAAATACTTTTTGCCTTAATTCTAAAAATACCAATTTTTTTGATTAATTTTTCAATTTTTTTTCTTCCTAACTTTATAAAATGTTTGGGTGTATAATATTTTGGATAAATATTTTTAGTAACATTGTTAACATTCACATCTGTACATTGTGCTGAAAGTAGAACAGAGATTAAAAGAGTAAAAACATTTCTACTTTTTAATGGAACATAAATTTTAGGATATGTTTTATTTAAAATTTTTAAAACTGTCTTTGCCCTTTGAATTTCACCCATTACTTGAAATTCATTAAATCTCTCATTGAATAAAGGCCAGGTTTTTTATTCATAAGCCATTTTGCTGCTGTTAACGCGCCCTCAGAGTAAAGGGCTCTATCAAAAGCTTCATGATTTAAAGTAATTACTTCTTTACCACTAGAAAATTTTACCTCATGTTTCCCAATGATCTCACCTTTTCTTATAGAGTTGAAATTGATCTTTTTACTATATGGAAATGTTTTTGTATTTAAATATTTCTTTCCTAATAAATTGTAAAAATTTTTATTTTTACCGACAGCTATTCCTTTACCCAACATTAATGCTGTTCCTGATGGGTAATCTTTTTTGTGTTTATGATGTATTTCAAAAACTTTACTTAAAAAATTTTCCCCTAAAGAACTTGAAGCAATTTCTGTTAAATAAACTAAAAGATTTATACCTAAGCTCATATTACCAGCTTTTAAAATTGGTATTTTTTTTGAATATTTTTTAATAAGATCTTCCTGGTTTTTGTTAAATCCCGTAGTGCCAATTACAACTTTTTTTTTTAGCTTCTTTGCTATTTTTAGTATTTCAAGTGTGCAACTAGGTACAGTAAAATCAATAATTACATCAGTTTTTTTAAAGGCTTTTTCAGAATTCAATTCTAGTTTGATCCCATTAACTTTTTTATTGATTAACACATTTTCAGTGAGTGTAACTAATTTAAAATTAATATTTTTTTTTGACGATTTTATCAGTTGCTGACCCATTCTGCCCAAGCAACCAGTAATCGCTAAGTTTATTTTTCTCATAATTTCTTATTTCATTTACTTAATTTACTTTCAAACTCTTTTTTCAATTTTTTTACTATATTTTCCCAAGAAAAATTTTTATGAACAAAATTACTTCTCTGAATTTTTTTATTGTCAGTTTTATTTATAATGGAATCAAGAATTTCGATTAAAGAATTGGTTTTTGGTTTGAGATAAATATTATCATTAAGTTTTTCTTCTTTGCTTTCAATCTTAAAACCCATGCAATCATCAAAATAGTCATCAGTAGATCCACCATCTGTAACCACTATCTGTGTACCACACGCAGCAGCTTCAAGCGGGGTAAGATTAAAACCCTCGGCTTTATAAGGTGAAACGTAACAATCTGTTATAGAATAAATATTTCTAATTTCTTTAAAATTTAAATTTTCAGAAATTATAATCATATCTTTGTACATTTGATCATTAAAAATTTTGTATTTTTGATTAAATTTTGAGTCGTGCATATTTTTAATTGGATCATTAGCGCCCCTATCATACAAATTACTCTGATCTTTTAGAATAAGTTTAAGATTTCTATTTTTCTTTTTTAAAATTCCATATGCTGCTATTAAATCCTCGACACCTTTGTTTTGTGTCATTGCACCGATATTTGTTAAAACATAGTCTTCAGATTTTATTTTATATTTGTCTCTAATATTTTTTTTTTCACTTCCAGAAATTAAATTAAAAGTTTCTACGTCAACTCCATGAGGAGCTACTACGATCTGATCTTCTCTAAAACCAGCAGCTAGAAAGCTTTTTTTGGACCAATTAGATGGAGTGTGTATAAAAAATTTTTTTTCTTTACTCAGCTGAATTGGATCACCATTAATGTAATCTGACTTGGTTAAATTATTTTTATATTCTGATGTAGCAAATACAAAAACTATCTCAGAATTAAATTTTTTATCAAAATTAAATGGTCCTGAAATTCTATAAGTTATATCATAATCAATATCATGTGATGGTGGAGGGATTTTGTTAATTATATTTTTGACCTCTTCCCTTAAACCACTATCATTTCTTTGTGAATTCCAATTTTCATTAGGAAAAGGAATATCTTGAAAATATATGTTTGATGATTTGATCAGTTCAAAAATTTGCCATTGGTTAACAAGTGCGTAGGAGTGATTAATATTACGCCAGCCCTCAACAAGAATATTCATTTTTATAGATTATAATTTATATTTAAAAGATATAAAAAGATATGGTTACAATAGATATAATAATTATTGACCAAATAGCTAAATTTTTAAAAAATCTTTTTGATTTTGAATTTGATCTTAAAAATTCAGGCAAAACAAGAATTAAGACTGCTATTAAAAAAATAGCTGGAACTATCTCTTCTAATCCCATTTTTTAACCTTTCCAGAAACTTTTAGCTTTTTGGAAGAATTTCTTAATACTTGGATTTGATTTTTCATTTTCAATATTTCTAAATCTTTCTAATAAATCTTTTTGTTCTTTGTTTAAAAAAACAGGAACTTCAGTTTTTACCTGAACGTATAGATCGCCGAAATCACCTCTTCGCATAAAAGGCATACCTTTACCTTTTAATCTAAATTGTTTACCATCTTGGGTTCCATCTGGTATTTTTATTTTTGCTTTTTTTCCGTCAATTGTGGGTATTTCTATTGTTGTACCTAGAGCAGCATCGGCTATTGAAATTGGAAACTCAAAGAATAAATTTACATCAGATCTTTTAAATAATTCATGAGATTTAACATTTATAAATAAATATAAATCTCCACTAGTGCCCCCTCTTGTTCCAGCCTCACCTTTGCCGGCAAGTCTTATTCTCGTACCATCATCAACACCTTTAGGAATTGTTACTGATACTTTTTTGTTCGTTTGTTTATTGCCTTGTCCATTACAGTCTCCGCATGGATTAGTTATTTCTTCACCACTTCCAGCACATTGAGGACAAGTTTGTTGAACTGTAAAAAAGCCTTGATTAGATCTGACTCTTCCATTTCCTCCGCAATAAGTACATCTGTCTGGGCTAGAGCCCGGTTTAGAACCATTTCCCTTACACGTATTACATTTTTCAGAAGTAGAAAATTGAATGTTTTGTTTTTTTCCAGTGTACGCCTCCTCTAGTGTAATTGATAAATCGTATCTTAGATCTGAACCTCGGTTATTTGAGCTTCTTCTTGAACTTCTTCTGCCACCACCACCAAAGTCTCCAAAAAAATCCTCGAAAATATCAGAGAAATCTGCTCCGCTAAAACCTCCAAAACCTCCGAAACCACCTCTACCACCGCCACCATTTTCAAATGCAGCATGTCCAAAGTTATCATAGTTTTCTTTTTTTGATTTATCAGAGAGCACACCATAAGCCTCACTGGCTTCTTTAAATTTATCTTCTGCAGATTTATCACCAGGATTTTTGTCAGGGTGATATTTAACGGCTAATTTTCTATAGGCTGATTTTAGTTCATCGGGGCTTGCGCTTTTACTTACTCCTAAGACATCATAATAATCTCTTTTAGCCATGTATATAACCTGGACAAATAGATGTCAGTTAAGCGCTTTTTTCTTTATTCTCGTCTTTTACTTCCTCAAAGTCCGCATCAACAACATTATCGTCTTTCTTTCCCTTTTCATCATTTCCATCATCTTTACCAGAATCTGGTTTTGTGCTTTGTTGTGACTTGTAAATAGCTTCTCCTAGTTTCATCGAAGCTTGTACTAATGCCTCTGTCTTCTTCTTAATGTCCTCAATATCTTCACCTTTAAGAGATTCCTTTAATGCATTTGACCCATCTTCAATTGCTTTTTTTTCAGCATCTGAAACTTTAGATCCATGCTCTTTTAGATTTTTTTCAGTTGAATGAATTAGAGTATCTGCCTGATTTCTAACATCAACTGACTCTCTTTTTTTCTTGTCTGCTTCTTTATTGGCTTCGGCATCTTTTACCATTTTTTCAATTTCCTCATCACTTAATCCTCCAGAGGCTTGAATTTGAATTTTTTGTTCTTTGCCAGTACCTTTGTCTTTTGCAGACACATTCACAATTCCATTAGCGTCTATATCAAAAGTGACTTCAATTTGAGGAACACCTCTTGGTGCCGGAGCAATACCAACTAGTTCAAAATTACCAAGTAATTTATTATCTGTTGCCATTTCTCTTTCACCTTGAAGAACACGTATTGAGACGGCTGGCTGGTTATCCTCAGCAGTAGAAAATACCTGACTTTTTTTTGTAGGAATTGTTGTATTTTTTTCTATAAGTTTTGTAGATACACCGCCTAAAGTTTCAATTCCTAGAGATAATGGTGTTACATCCAATAAAAGAACATCTTTTACGTCACCTTGTAAAACACCAGCTTGTATTGCAGCACCCATTGCTACCACTTCATCTGGATTAACACTTTTGTTTGGTTCTTTACCAAAGAAATTTTTTACCTCAGAAATGACTTTTGGCATTCTAGTCATACCTCCAACCATTACTACTTCATCAACATCGCTTGCTGAAATACCAGCATCTTTCAAAGCAGTTTTACATGGTGGAATAGTTTTAGCTATCAAGTCCTCAACTAAAGCTTCTAACTTGGCTCTAGTCATTTTTAAATTAATATGTTTAGGACCAGTTTTGTCAGCAGTTATAAATGGTAAATTAATATCTGTTTGCTCAGCTGCTGAAAGTTCAATTTTTGCTTTTTCAGCTGCCTCTTTTAATCTTTGTAATGCTAACTTATCAGTTTTTAAATCAATACCGCTATCTTTTTTGAACTCTGAAATTAAATATTCCACAACAGCATTGTCAAAATCTTCTCCACCTAAAAAGGTATCACCATTTGTAGATTTTACTTCAAAAACTCCATCACCTAATTCAAGAATAGACACATCAAAAGTTCCACCACCTAAATCGTAAACTGCAATTTTTTTATTTTGTTTCTTATCCAAACCATAAGCTAGTGAAGCTGCAGTTGGTTCATTGATAATTCTTAAAACTTCTAACCCAGCTATTTTTCCAGCATCCTTGGTAGCTTGTCTTTGTGCATCATTAAAATATGCAGGGACAGTTATTACCGCTTTTGTGACAGCTTGTCCTAAATATTTTTCAGCAGTCTCTTTCATTTTTTGGAGAATAAAAGCAGAAATTTGTGAAGGCGAATACTTCTCTCCTTTCGCTTCGATCCATGCGTCACCTTTTTCAGAATTTACAATTTTAAAAGGTGCAGCCTCGAT
Organism: uncultured Pelagibacteraceae bacterium; assembly: GCA_902589765.1. Classification (GTDB taxonomy): domain Bacteria; phylum Pseudomonadota; class Alphaproteobacteria; order Pelagibacterales; family Pelagibacteraceae; genus Pelagibacter. The sequence goes on along the minus strand of CACIUF010000001.1, from coordinate 16,288 downwards.
ATCTTTTTTAACAGTTGGGTCTTCAAAATTTCTACCAATTAATCTTTTGACTGCAAAAATTGTATTCTCTGGATTTGTTACTGCTTGTCTTTTAGCAGGTTGTCCTATTAATTTTTCTTTTTCTTCAGTAAAAGCAACTACCGAAGGTGTAGTTCTTGCACCTTCTGCATTTTCTAGAACTTTTGCCTGGCTACCTTCCATAATAGCCACACAAGAGTTTGTTGTTCCTAAATCTATTCCAATTATTTTACTCATATCAGTTATTTGTTCTCCTCATATAGGGGTGAAATTGAATTCTACAAGTTCATTTAAATATTATTTATCTCCTGAATTTTCTTTATTTTCCTCATTTTTTTCCTCTTTTTTTTCACTTTTTTTTGCTACGCCCACTAGAGCTGGTCTTAACAATCTATCTTTAATTGTGAAACCTTTTTGTATTTCTTGAACAATTGTTCCAGGTTCTTTTTGATCATCTTCTATTTCAATCATTGCTTGGTGAAAATTTGGATCTAATTTTTTATTGAGACATTCAATAGGCTTAATTTTATTTTTTGAAAAAATTGAAATTAAATCTTTATTGATAATGTCAAAATGTTCGAGTGTTTTTTTTAATGCCTCAGTATCCTTTAAAGTTTCATCGTTTAATAAAATTTGTTTTGATCTTTCAAGATTATCTATTAAATTTAAAGCCTCTCTCGCAAAAGAAAACCCTCCATATTCAAAAGCATCTTCTTTTTCTTTTTCAAACCTTCTTCTTTGGTTTTCCATTTCAGCAAATGATCTTGCAAGCTTATCTTCTAACTCTAAAATTTTCTTCTCAGGGGTTTTTTCTTGTTCTTGATCCTGTTCTTGGTCTTGTTCTTTATTATTTGTTTCTAAATTTTCAGTTTTTTGATCTTGATTTAAATCTTTCTGATCTTTCTCTGATGCTTTGTCTGTATATTCTTGGTTTTGATCTTTTTCCATATGGACATATATGGTAAGAAAAAATTAAATTTCCAGATGCTAAAAAAAAAAATTAAACAACTTCTTATAGGCACAAATAACAAAGGAAAATTAAAGGAAATAAGAGATTTATTACCAGCTAATATTAAAACATTTCCTACCTCAAAGTTTAATTTAAAAAGCCCAAGAGAAACAGGTAAGACTTTTAAAGAAAATTCTCTCATCAAATCTCAATACTTTTCAAAAAAAACAAATCTAATCTGTTTAGCTGATGATTCTGGTTTAGAAATTGACATTTTAAATAAAAAACCAGGAATTTTTTCAGCACGATGGGCTGGAAAAAAATTAAATTTTTATAAGGCGATTCAAAAAGTTTATAATGCATTACATAAAAAAAATAAAAATTGGAGAAATAAAAAAATTAAGGCCAGGTTTGTTTGTGCTTTATCCATAAGTTATTTAGATAAAAAAATAGCTTGTGTTGTTGGAAAGGTTGAAGGTTATATCTCCAAAAAACCTAAGGGTAAAAATGGTTTTGGATATGATCCAATATTTATTCCTAAAAATAAAACAAAAACTTTTGGAGAAATGAAGCCATCTCAAAAGTATAAATTAGACCATAGGTCTGATGCTTTTAAAAAGCTTAGAAAATTTCTTTAATTTCTCCTTCATCAATTTTGTAGAAGTTTAATCTATGATTGATTTTGTTATTTTTTACATCAAAAATTCCTATTTTACCTTTAAATGAACTTTCTTTTCTAAAAATATTGTTTATGTCTGAAAAATCAGATTTTAAAGATAAATAATAAATCAATCCTAAAAGATCATAACTTAATAAGCTAAGATGATTTGGTTTTGAATTGTATGTGTCTACAAATTTTTTATTAAATGTCTCTAAATTTTGTTTATTGATCGATGGATAATACAAAGGCTGGATATTTTCCTCTAGAAATAAACTTTCATCAAACCATTGATTCAGAGTTATAAATAATTTATTTTTTGGTGATACATCAGTGTAGATTAGTGAAGTAATTACACTTTTAAGATTTTCATCAAAATCAGAAATAATAACGGAGTCAAAATTTACATTTCCAATTGTATATTTTTTTTCTAATTTCTTAATTTGTTCCTCTTTATCCACTAAATCTGAGTTTTCAACTCTTAAAATTTCATCAGCCAAATTTTGTTTTCGCACTTCATAATTTGTAATTTTTTCAATTTGCTTTGTCAGCTTAGTTGGTTCAGTGTCATAAGTATATTGTTTAGAAATTTTGATTTTTGATTGTTTAATGGCTTTTTTAATTTCATTTTTATAATCAATGTCAGGTGTTAAAAAAATTGTTTTTTTGACTTCACTTAATTCCAAAAAATTTTTAATTGCATTTAACTGGGATAAAGAATTTACTCCAGTGCTTATAACATTTTTTGGTAGATCATTTGTTTTATTTGTTAAAGATAGAAAAATAACATCTTGTATTTCATCCAAATACATTAAGCTTTTAAAAAAAATTGGACCGATAAAAATCTTAATTCCCTCATTCTTTAACTTAGTAGCTGATTGTAAAGTTTGATTAGGATCAACACCTGTATCCATTGGATAAATTTCAATGTTGTTTGCTCCAATATCATTCAAAGCCATTCGGGTTGATTTAATTATTGATTGTCCTAATTCATTGTAATCACCAGATAAAGGTACAAGTAGCCCAATTTTAATTTTTTCATTTTGTGAAAATGCAAATGAGTGATTTGTAAAATAGATAATTATTAATGTAAAAATAATTCTAAAAATTTTTTTCATTTTAATGATACTATAATATTTTAATTATAAATATGATTGAAAATTTTAAATCTGCTAATAGAGTGTTCAAAAAAAGTCTATATTTAGTCTCAACTCCAATTGGAAATCTAAATGATATAAGTCTTAGAGCTATAGAAATTCTAAAAAGGTCAGATTACATTTTGTGTGAAGATACTAGAATTTCAAAAAATTTATTAGAAAAATACCAAATCAAATCAAATTTAATTGCCAATCATAAATTTAATGAGAAAAAAAATGTTGTTAAAATTATAAAGTTAATAAATCAAGGATCACATATCTCATTAATTTCAGATGCAGGTACGCCAGGTGTTTCTGATCCAGGTTCTATATTGGTTAATGAGTGTATCAAGAATAACATCAATATTATTCCTATACCCGGTGCTTCAGCAGTCATATCAGCGGTATCAATATCAGGATTTTCAGAAAAGTTTTTCTTTTACGGATTTTTTCCGGAAAAAGATAAAATTTTAAAAGAAGATTTAGAAAATTTATCAAAATTAAACAGTTCAATCGTTTTTTTCATTTCTCCAAAGAAAATTAATAAAGTTATTCCTTCAATTAAAAAAAATTTTATGGGTAGAAAAATCCTGATTTGTAGAGAAATGACAAAGTTTTATGAAGAGTTCAAAAGATCAAAAGTTGAAGATTTAGAACCATTAAAGAGTAATTTAAAAGGCGAATTGACTATCATTATTTCAGAAAAAATTTATGACAAAAAAGCTTCACAAACTTTAGATGAATCAGATAAAAGATTGATTAGAGCGATGATAAATAAACTAAGCATCAAAGAAATAACAGATTTAATAATTCGGAAAAATAATATTTCAAAAAAAATTATCTATGATTATTGCTTGAAAATTAAAAATGAAAAATAAAATAATTATTTTACTTTTTGTTAGTTTTATTTTAAATGGATGTGCAGGAGTATCATCCTCAGGAATTTTTGGAACGGGAGTGAGTGTTGCTGTTGATCCAAGATCTTTAGGAACGCAGATAGATGATTCTTTAATGCAAAAAAATTTGACGGCTAGAATCTTACTGATGAACAAAAACTATCTTCTATCTGTAAAATCAAAAGTTTTAGATGGTAGAATTTTTTTAACCGGCAAAGTTGATGAACCGGAGGAAAAATTAAAATTGACAAAAATTGCCTGGGAAACAAATGGTGTAAGATCAGTTAGAAATGATATTAAAATCAAAGAGGAATTTAATTTTAAACAATCTGCTAAAGATTTACTAATAACCTCACAATTAAGAACTGCATTAATTTTAAATAAAGAAATTAAGGCAACAAATTATCAAATAGATACTTATAAAAAGAAAATTTATATTTATGGAATTTCGCAAACTAAGGATGAAAAAGATCTTGTTATCACAGAAGCAAAAGAAATTTTAGATGTTGAGGATGTGATTGCTAGTATTCTACTAGTTGATAATTTGAGAATAAAAACTAACTAGTTTTTTTGTAATCTATTACATCAGCTGAGTAAGCTGCTATAGAGGCTAAATTTAATATATCGGAAGTTGATGATCTTAAAGGTGCTATTTCAATTGGCAAACCTAAACCGATTAACAAAGGTCCAATTACTTTTGCTCTACTCATTGATTTTATCATCTTATATGAAATAGCAGCACTATGTTGGCTAGGCATGATTAAAACGTTTGAATTACCAACTATTTCTGAAAATGGATAAAGTTCTTTATACATTTCCTCTAAAGCGACATCTGGCTGCATCTCGCCATCAAATTTAAAATCAACTTTATCATTTTTTAAAATTTCAACAGCATCACTAAGTCTTTTTGTTCTATCAGTTGCTGGCTCTCCAAAAGTAGAGTGAGATAAAAAAGCAACTTTTGGATCAAAACCAAATAATTTTGCTACCCTTGCTGCTGATTTTGCCATTTCAGCTAGTTGTTTGGCATCTGGGTACTCTATAACTGATGTGTCACAAATAAATATTGTTTTACCTCTATTTACAACCAGGTTTAACCCAAACATAATTTCTCCAGGTCTAGGATCAACAACTTTAATAATTTTTTCTAGTGAAGATGAATATCTTCTTGTATTTCCAGTTATCATTGCATCGGCATCTTGACATGCAACCATACATGATGCCCAAATCACTCTATCGTTTCTTATAAGTCTGTCACAATCCCATTCTAACATTCCCTTTTCTCTTTGTAGTTTTTTGAATAAAAATTTTACATATTTTTCTCTTTTGGTGGTGTCCTTTGAATTAACAATTTCAATATCAAAATTTTCGTTATAGCCGATTTTTTTTATTTGATTTTTAATTAGCTCTTCTTTTCCAACTAATACAGGTATTCCCAAGTCAGAGTTTTTAAAGGCTATTGCAGCTTTAAGAGTATTCTCATCCTCACCATCAGCAAAAACAACTTTTTTTTGTTTTTTCCTGATATAACTATTTACTCCTTGCATGATTGTAACTGTTGGATCTAATCGTTGCTTTAGCTGATCTTTATAAACATCGAAATTATCAATTTTTTTTCTTGCAACTCTAGTATCAATCGCAGCTTTAGCAACTGCAGCAGGTATTACACTTATTAACCTTGGATCGAATGTTGATGGAATTATATAGTCTTTTCCATAGTGAGGTCTTTCACCTCCCATTGCAGCAATTACCTCATCCGGCACATCTTCTTTAGCTAGTTTTGCAATAGCATGTGCAGCTGCAATCTTCATTTCTTCATTGATTGTTTTTGACCGCACATCTAATGCACCTCTAAAAATATAAGGAAACCCAATTAAATTATTTACTTGATTAGGGTAATCTGACCTTCCAGTTGCTATAATTGCATCATCTCTTACTTCCTCGATCTCCTCAGGTGTAATTTCTGGGTCAGGATTAGCACATGCAAATATAATTGGATTTTTTGCCATTTTTTTTACCATTTTTTTAGTCAATGCTCCTTTTGCAGACAAACCTAAAAAAACATCTGCATTAGCAATAGTATCATCTAAAGTTCTGTCTTTTGTTTCAATTGCATGACTTGATTTCCACTGGTTTAAATTATCTCGACCTCTATAGATGACCCCTGTCCTGTCTACCATTGTAATATTTTTTTGTGGCACACCAATTTTTTTAAATAAGTTAGCACAAGCCATGGCTGACGCTCCAGCGCCATTTACAACTATTTTAACTTTATCAATTTTTTTTTTACTTATGTCTAATGCATTAATTAATGCTGCAGTTGTGATAATTGCAGTTCCATGTTGATCATCATGAAATACAGGTATATCAAGAATTTCTTTGAGCTTTTCCTCAATTATAAAACAATCAGGAGCAGCAATATCCTCAAGATTAATACCCCCAAAGCTTGGAGCAAAATTTTTTATACTATTTATAATTTCATCTGGGTTTTGGGAGTCTATCTCTAAATCAATAGAGTCAATATCGGCAAATCTTTTAAATAAAACAGCCTTACCTTCCATCACTGGTTTTGATGCCAACGCTCCTAAATTTCCCATTCCTAAAATTGCTGATCCATTACTGATAACTGCAACAAGGTTACCTTTACTTGTATAATCAAATGCTGCTTCAGGATTATCACTAATTGCTCTTACAGGAGCCGCCACTCCAGGAGAATATGCTAAAGCCAGATCTCTTTTTGTTGTCATATTTTTTGAAGAAGATATTTCAATCTTGCCTGGCTTTTTATCTTTGTGAAAATCTAAAGCCTCTTTATCTGTGTAATGATCAATTTTTGTTTTTTTCATTTACGTTAATTAGGTGTACAAATGGGGTAAAATTAAGACTAATATGATTTATGAATTTAGTTAAGTCAACAGGGACTTTTGGTTTTTATACTATTATCAGTAGATTACTTGGTTATTTAAGAGATGTTTTGATTGCAATTTTTCTTGGAACAAGTTTTTTAGCAGATGTATTTTTTGTAGCATTTAGAATACCTAATACTTTTAGAAGATTGTTTGCAGAAGGAACCTTTAATGCAGCTTTTATACCAAGTTACACTTCTGAATTAGTAAAAAAAAAATCTGGATCGCAAAAATTTGCTAACGAAATTTTTAATTTATTATTTTTAGGTCTATTGTTTTTAATTTTAATTATAGAAATTTTCATGCCAGTATTTGTGAGACTAATAGCGCCAGGTTTCATTGATAATTCTGAAAAAATTCAGTTAGCTGTCAATCTTACTAGAATAACTATGCCATTTCTAATGTTTGTAAGTCTATCTTCTTTTTTTGCTGCAATTCTAAATTCTCACAATAAGTTTGCTGCTGCCTCTGCAGCTCCAATAATCCTTAATATAGTCTTGATTGGAATTTTATTTTTTGGCAAATTTCTTAACGACGAACTAGTTTATTATTTATCATATGGTGTTTCTATTGCAGGATTATTACAACTTGTTTTTTTATATCAATTTGCAAAAAAATTTTATTTTATAAAGCTTAACTTTAATTTCAAAATTAATGATAAGGTTAAATTTTTTTTCAAAAAACTTTTACCTAGTATTTTCTCATCTGGCGTTACACAAATTAATATTCTTGTTGGTACTATAATTGCATCTTTCCAAGCCAGCGCCGTATCTTATCTATACTACGCTGATAGGATTTATCAAATAAACCTTGCAATAGCAGGAATTGCTATAGGTGTAGTTGTTTTACCACAACTTTCGAAACATGTTTTTTTAAAAAAAAAAAATAAAATTCTCTTACTTCAAAACAAAGCACTTGAGCTTAGTATGTTTTTAAGTCTACCAGCCTCAGTTGCTTTAGTTGTAGGATCAGAACAAATTATTTCAGCATTATTTGGTTATGGTTCTTTTGATGAGTTGTCAGTATCTAATTCGGCAAACGCACTTTACTATTTTGGGTTAGGATTACCTGCTTTTGCTTTAATTAAAGTATTTTCAACTTTTTTTTTCGCAAATCAAGATACTAAAACACCATTTTTTATTTCATTAATTTCAGTATTTTTAAATATATTAATAAGCGTTTATTTTTTTAGAGAAATTGGTTTTATAATCATACCAATAGCCACGACAATTTCATCATGGTTTAATGCAATAATGTTATTTGTTTTCTTAAAGAATAAAGATTTATTCAATTTTAATGAATTATTTTTTGCCAAATTAATTAAAATACTTCTGGCATCTATACTAATGGGAATATTCTTTAATTATTTAATTTTGTTTTTTGAAAATAAATTGATTTATGAATATAATTTTAAATCTTTTTATTTGATACTTTCAGCTTTTTTAAGTCTTATATTCTATTTGAGTTTTTCATTATTTATCAAAGCTTTCAAATATGGTGATATTAAACTAAAGTATTAACTATGGGAAAAAAAATTTTTTCAGGTGTTCAACCTACTGGAAATCTTCATCTTGGAAATTATTTGGGAGCAATCAAAAATTTTGTAAAACTTAACAATGAAGATCAAAATGAGTGTGTGTTCTGTGTTGTTGATCTTCATGCTATTACGGTCGCCCAAGATCCAAAAAAATTAAAAGATAATATTTATGAAACTGTAGCAACTTTTATTGCTAGCGGCATTGATCCTGAAAAAAGTATTATCTTTAATCAATCAAGAGTGAGTGCTCATTCAGAAACAGCCTGGATATTAAGTTGTGTTGCTAGGATGGGATGGCTTAATCGAATGACACAATTTAAAGAGAAAGCTGGAAAAGATAAAGAAAAAGCAAGTATTGGTCTTTATTCTTATCCTGTTTTAATGGCTGCAGATATTTTGTTATATGACACAACCCACGTACCTGTTGGAGATGATCAAAAGCAACATTTAGAACTTTGTCGAGATATAGCTCAAAAATTTAATAATGATTTCAATGCTGACGGTTTTTTTAAAATTCCTGAGCCATTAATTCAAAAAGAGTTTTCAAGAATTATGAGTTTGAGGGATGGTACAAAAAAAATGAGTAAATCTGAATTATCAGATCTGAGTAGGATAAATTTAACAGATGATAAAGACCAAATAATAAATAAAATCAAAAAAGCAAAAACTGATACTTTGCCATTACCATCTGCTAGTGCAGATTTAGAAAAAAGACCCGAAGCAAAGAATTTAATAGGTATTTATTCCAGTTTAATGGATGTAAGTTTAGATGATACAATAAATAAATTTTCTGGAAAAAATTTTTCAGAATTCAAAGAAAATTTATCACAAGTTATGGTTGATAAAATTAGTCCAATATCATCTGAAATCAAAAAGTTATTAAGTGATAAAAAATATTTAGATCAAATATTATTAGAGGGAACTCAAAAAGCAGATAAAATAGCTTCGGAAAAGGTAAAAAAAATCCAAGAACTTGTTGGTTTTTAGGATTTTTTTATTAACAAGTTTCATTTTTACAATTATTGATTATATATAAATCATGTTTGTCCAGACCGAAATAACGCCGAACCCAAATTCTTTAAAATTCTTACCAGGTAGGAATGTTTCAAATAAAGGGTCATTTGAAATTACACAAAAAGATCAAACTAATAATGAATTAGTTAAAAATTTGTTGTCTATAAATGGAGTTGAAGGCATTTTTCTAGGTAAAGATTTTATCTCAATAAATAAATATGATGACATATCATGGGATGAAATTAAACATATAGTAATTTCTTTAATCAATGATTTTTACTCTAGCGGAAAAGAGTGTGTTGTTGAAAATACCTTAATTGAAAATAATGAAAATTTAAAAGATATAGAAAAAAAAATAGTTAAAATATTAGATGAAAAAATCAGACCTGCAGTTGCGAAAGATGGTGGAGATATTAAATTTAAAGAGTTTAAAGATGGTATAGTTAAAGTACAGCTCCAAGGGAGTTGTTCGGGTTGCCCAAGTTCAACTATGACATTAAAACAAGGTGTACAAAATCTTCTGTGTCACTATCTTCCAGAGGTTAAAAAGGTTGAGGCTGTTTAATGTTTAGTTTTAAATTAAAAAATTTTAAATTTTTCAATCAACTGATTTTTTTTAAGTCAAAATTTTATTTTGTTAGAATGAGAAGAAAGAACTTAAAAATATTTAAGTTTTTTGATGATAGACGAATTGGTGCACTCCCAAGAATATTTTTAACCAGTATATTTGTTGTATTTTCGTTTTACCATATGCCCACAATAATTCATTTTGTTAATAAACAACTTTTAGAGGATAAAGAATTTCAAAATAACTCAAAAGCTATATTAGCTTATACACTTAATAAAAAAGAGGGTGTTGAAGCTGATGGAGGTGATTTAAATGAAAAAGATTTGTTAATTGATATTTTCAGTCTAAACGATCTTGAAACAGACACAGTAAGATTAAATGCTTCTACAATTAAGCAATTATTTCAAGACACCAATTATAAACTAGATGATGTAAGGGAAACAAAGTTAGTAAAACCTGTCGCCTTAACCTTACTTCCTGGCGAAATCAAAATGATCGAAAGCACCAAGAAAAGAAAAGAATTTTTTATTCAAATTGTTTTACCATTAGTTTTAAAAGAAAATAACAATATTAGATTAGATCGAAAGACTTTGTTTAAGATTATAAATAAAAGCAACAATACTAAATTAGAAAAAAAATGGCTTGAAAAAAAATATAAACAATATGGAGTAACATCCAAAGATTTAACAACACTTAAAATCAGAATGGATGAAATACCAGTTTCTTTAGCACTTGCTCAAGCTGCAAAAGAAACAGGATGGGGAACATCAAGATTTGCACAAGAAGGCAATGCACTTTTTGGGCAATGGACTTGGTCTGGTGAGGGCTTAAAGCCTAAAGAGGCTGATGAAAATAAGGGTCATAAAGTTATGAAATTCAATGTATTACAGGCCTCAGTTAGAGCTTATCAAAGAAATTTAAATACCCATCGATCATATAAAAATTTTAGATTAGCAAGAGCACATTTAAGAGATAATAATCAACCTTTAGATAGTTTAATTCTTTCTCAATTTTTAAAAAATTATGCTGAAACAGGAAATCAATATGTTGAAGTTTTGAAAAAAATTATTAATCAAAACAATTTAAAAGATTTTGATGATGCTAAGTTACTTCCTTCAAGCAAAGAGCTTGAAAGTTTAATTTAATTTTCCATTATAACAAATTGGGTTCCAAACCAACGCCACTTGCCGTCATCATTTAAGGAACAATTTATTCTTCCACGTCTAGGTAAAAATTTAGATTCGAAATTGATATAAAGAATATTTTTTTCGAATACTAAATTGGGTTTGCCCCATGAACCACCATCATTTGAATAACAATTGATATTTTTAATATTTTTTTGATTATCAAAAAATTCCACAATTAATTTAGGCGGATTATCATTATTTTCTAATTTTTTTTCTACTGGTTTAAGAGATTTGTACTCTAGAGGATTATAATTTATTAGTGAGTTAAATCGTTTTAAATCTCCATACTTTTCATTGATCGGAAATCTTGGTAATTCAAATTTATCTTTATTGTTGTCAATTATTCCAGAGTGTTGTCCAAAAGCAATTTTAAAATTTTTTGATATATAATTTTTCATAAAAAGAGAGTATTCACCAAAAGGGTATGAAAATATCGGTGGGACATACCCTAGTTTATCTTTAAAAATTTTAGTTGCTGTTTCTATATCGTTTATGAATTCTTTTTCTGTCATATCAATTAAATATTCATGTGTATGTGAATGGTGTCCTATATAGCCTATATCGGAGTCATCAATTTCTTTAATTTCATCCCAACTCATATACCCTTTTTTACCTACAGGTTCAGTAGATACAAATAAGATGAATGGAATTTTATTTTTTTTAAGATATGGCCAGGCCTCATTATAAAATGACTTAAATCCATCATCAATTGTAATTAAAATTTTCTTATTCCTTTTTACTTTATTAAATTCATTTAAAAAATTGTTAGGGTCATAAAATTCATACCCTTGATTTTTAATGATTTTCATTTGCTCATCAAACATATCCATTCTTATATTTGTTGATGGATATTTATTTTCATTAAAGCGATGATACATCAATGATAAAACACCACTATCTCTAGAATAAGATTTGATATTATTCTCTTGTGAAATACAATTAACTAGAAATATAAACTGTAAGATGAATAAGCTAATTATAGATGCTGCTAAAGATAAAATTTTTTTAATGATCATTAATAATGATATTAATTACAGCATTACTCATGAAAATTCCAAAATAAATTATGAAAAATTATCAATTTTAATTAACGATTTTCTAAATAAAAAAAAATTAAATTTAGATAACGTTTCTCAAATTTATGTTAATCGAGGTCCTGGAAGCTTTGCGGGAATAAGAAATTCCTTATCAGTTGTTAAAGCTTTTCATTTAACCCATAAAATTGATTATTATTGTTTCAGTTTTGAGGATTTTGGTGAAAAAAAAGAGGTTAAATACGAAAATATCCCAACACTTTGCGATAAATTGAAAGTTGAAAAAAATTTGATTAATCCTATTTATTTAAGTTAAAATCAATTATGGCAGATACAATTGAACAACAATGTTTATCTAAAGGGGTAAAGTTAACAGAGCAAAGGCGGATAATTGCTAGGGTAATTTCTGAGTCAAAATCCGCTTATGGTGAGTCTGATCATCCAGATGTTGATGAGTTATATAGTCGTGTATCAAAAGTTGATCCAAAAATAAGTATAGCCACAGTTTATAGAACAGTTAAGCTTTTCGAGGAAGCAGGAATTTTAACGAAGCATGATTTTAAAGGTGGCAAGGCTAGATATGAAGCAATGATAGAGAGTCATCATGATCATTTGATTGATATAAAATCTGGTGAAATAATTGAATTTGTGGATGAAGAAATTGAAGAGTTGCAAAAAAAAGTTGCAAAAAAATATGGTTATAGGTTAGTAGACCATAAACTTGAGTTATATGGTGTCAAAGTAAACTCAAAAGATGAATAAAAAGATATTTATCAAAACTTTCGGTTGTCAAATGAACGAATATGACACTAACAGAATATTTGATACTGTAAGAGAAATAGGTTTTGTAAAAACTGAAAATCTAGATGAGTCTAATTGTTATCTACTTAACACGTGCCATATTCGGGATAAAGCTAAAGAAAAAGTTTATCATGAGATTGGACGGGTTAAAAAAAATTTTAGATTACGAAAAAAACCAATCGTTATAGTTGCCGGATGTGTTGCTCAGGCTGAAAATGAGGAAATGATTAAAAGAGAACCATATATTGATATTGTGATTGGACCGCAAGCTTATCATAAAATAAATGACAAAATTGAGGAGTTTTTATCCAAACAAAAAAAAATAGATGAAACCGAATTTGATGCCATCACAAAATTTGATTATTTAGATACTATTAAGAATTCATCAAAAAAAATTTCATCATTTTTAACTATTCAAGAGGGCTGTGATAAATTTTGCCATTTCTGTGTAGTACCATTTACAAGAGGTCCAGAATATTCAAGACCATTCAAAAAGATATTAGAGGAAGCAGAGAATTTATCAGAAAATGGAGTTCGTGAAATAACACTACTAGGTCAAAATGTTAATGCTTATAATTATGAGAATTACAGATTGTCAGATTTAATTTTAGAAATAGAAAAGTTAGATGGAATAAAAAGAATAAGATATACAACCTCTCACCCAAGGGATATGACAGAAGATCTTATCAATGTATATGGTGTTTCAAAGAAATTAATGCCTTTAGTTCACCTGCCCGTTCAGAGTGGATCTGACAAGATTCTAAATTCAATGAACAGAAAACATCAGATAAACGATTATGTTAATACTTACAAAAAACTTCAAAAAATTAACCCAAAAATAAAGTTTTCGAGTGATTTTATAATTGCTTATCCGGGTGAGGATGAGAAGGACTTTAATGAAACATTTGATTTAATTAAAAAAATTGAATTTATAAATTCTTTTTCTTTCATATTTAGTCCAAGACCAGGAACAACTGCAGCAAATTTTGAGTTAATTGATAAAAAAATTTCACTTACAAGATTAGAAAAAGTTCAAAAACAGTTATTTACAAATCAAATTAATATGAATAAATCACTTGAGGGTAAAGAGATTGATGTTTTAGTTGAAAATAAAATAGATGGTGGAACAAAATTTTTTGGTCGATCTGAGTACATGACTTCGGTTATTTTTGATGGTAATGAATTAGATATGGGAAAAGTTATCAAAGTAAAAATAAATCGTAGTAATCAAAATACATTATTTGGTAAAAGTTTAAATGATTCAAAACAAAGAGTGGCTTAAGTTTGAGTAATACTATTAAAAAAGATATTAATTCATCACTAAAATTTGTTTATTCAGAAAATAATTCAATTAGCGTAATATTTCACGAGAATGATCTGCTGATGGGAGTGGTTGGTGAATTTAACCAAAACTTGAAAGAGTTAGAAAAAATAACCAATTCAAATATTTATTCTAGAGGAAATTCAATCTTAATCAAATCAACTTCAGAAAAAAATGAAATTTTGAAGAATGCAATTCAATTTCTTGCAAATCAATTTAAAAATAATGGTAGTATAGAACAAAAAGATATTTTATCCTCAGTTGATAAATTTATGATAAATGAAAAAGTAAAAAATACCAACGTTACTGATATAATCAAAACTCCAAAAAAATCTATAATTCCAAGATCAGAAAAACAAAAAGAGTATGTTAGAGCGTTGAGACAAAATGAAATAATAATATCTGCCGGACCTGCTGGTACAGGAAAAACCTTTCTTGCTGTTGCTGTAGGTTTAACAATGTTGTTGGAAAAAAAAATAGAGAGGATTATACTTTCTAGACCTGCAGTTGAGGCAGGTGAGAGGCTAGGATTCTTGCCAGGGGATATGAAAGAGAAAGTTGATCCATATCTTCGTCCTTTGTATGATTCATTGTATGATTTGTTTCATTTCGAGAAAATTCAGAGAATGATAGAAATTGGTGACATTGAGATTGCTCCTTTAGCTTTTATGAGGGGAAGAACTTTAAAAAATTCTTTTGCAATTTTAGATGAAGCTCAAAATGCTACTGATACACAAATAAAAATGTTTCTTACAAGAATAGGTGAAAATTCAAAAATAGTTGTTAATGGTGATCCTACTCAAATAGATTTACCAAATAAAAAAATGTCAGGTTTAGAAAGATCAAAAAAGATATTATCGCATTTAAGTGAGATTGCAGTTATAGACTTTGATCACTCAGATGTTGTGAGGCATCCTTTAGTTTCAAAAATTGTGAAAGCGTACAACAATAATGATCAAAGTTAATGTGCTTTCAGAGGAAAATTCTTGGTCAAAAAAAATAAAAAAAAAAGAATTATTTTTTAATAAAATTTGTAACAAGTTCCCAAAAAAATATAGATTTATCAACAAAAAAATCTATTTAACACTACTGTTATCAAATAATAAAGAAATAAAAATTTTAAATAAAAAATTTAGAAATAAAAATAAACATACTGATGTACTTTCTTTTCCATTTAATAAAAGACAAAAAAAATTAAAAGAAAATTATCTTGGCGATATAATTATAAGTTTTGATTATATGAATAAGCCTAAAAATTTAGATAATTATGAATTTAAAATTAAAACAACAAAAATTTTTATACATGGTTTTTTACATTTGTTAGGTCATGATCATCAAAAAAGTAAAGAGTATAAACAGATGTTAAATGAAGAAAAAAAAATTTTTAAATCTATAGAAAAAACTTCCATTTTAAATTGAAAAAAAAATTTATATCTGAGACTTTATTGATAATTTTTTTAGGATGCTTAACTTCCTTAAGTTTACCCCCATATAATTTTTTTTTATTAAATTTTTTTACACTTAGTGTTTTCTTTATTTTTTTATTTCAGAGACTAAAACAAGGAATAAGAAAATCCTTTTATTATGGGTGGTTATTTGGTTTTAGTTATTTTTTGTCGAGTTTGTATTGGTTAACGATATCTTTAAGTTTTGATCAAAGTTTTAATTTTTTAATTCCTATATCATTAATTGTCATCCCAGCATTTTTAGGTTTATTTTATGCATTATGTACTGTTATTTTCTATCTATATAAACCAAAAAATGTATTAAGTGCTTTTTTTCTATTCACCCTTTTGTTTGGTTTAATAGAGTTTATTAGAGGAACAATTTTAACTGGGTTCCCGTGGAACTTGGTAATTTATAGTTTCTCTGAAATTAATAGTTTCCTGAGCATTTTATCAATAATAGGAACCTATTCACTAAATCTTATAATAATAAGTTTTTTTTCAGCTCCAGCCCTTTTCATATTAAGAAAATCTAAAAAAAGAAGTGTTTGTATGTATCTTTTTACTGTTATTGCCTATCACTTTTTTTACATACGGGGAATTTTTAAAAAAAAATTTTTATAATAGTAAAGAGAAAGAACTTCCTTTTGCAGTTAGAGTAATTGGAGCAAATATAAGTTTAGATAGGTACTATAAAAACGTTAATGCAGAGAATGTGATTAATGAGCTAATTTCAATTAGTTCACCCATTGAAGAAAAAAAGACATTTTTTGTATGGCCAGAGGGAATAATACCCAATACTTATGAAGATCAATTAG